>CAITGX010000235.1 GCA_903892045.1 uncultured Planctomycetota bacterium
GATCGTGAACTGCACCGCGTTGGTGAGGCCCGTGAGGCTCGCGCTCGCGGGGTCGCGCGACCAGATCTGCGCGTAGACCTTGCGGCCCGGGACGAGGCCCGGATCGACCTGCGAGCGGACCAGCGCGTTGAAGTCGAAGCTGTAGGTGCCCGTGCAGTCGTCGCCCGAGGCGCTGCCGCCGGAGTTCTGGTTGACGGTGCGGAAGGTCGGCGGAGCGATGCACTTGATGCCGCCTTGGAACGGAGCGCTGGAGGGCGCGTAGCCGTAGAACGCGAGACCGGTCTTCTGGCTCACCACGTTCGACGCGTTGACGAGGAACGGCAGGCCGTTGGTCCAGCTCGGAGTGCCCGAAAAGGAGAGCGCGGGTGTGCAGCCGAGGCTGTTCACCTTGGCCGTGCAGTAGGTGCCCGCGGCCGGCAGCACCCAGGAGCCGCGCATCGTGCCCGCGACGGAGAAGCTGCCCGTCACGCCGCTCGCCGGGTCATTGAAAGGGAAGGTCGTGTTGACCGGCATCACGAGGAAGAGCGTCGTCCCGACCTGCGTGAGCGTGCCGGTCTGGGGCGTCGGCGCCGACTGCTGGCCCGTGAGGTCGGTGGTGGTCGGCGCCTGGCCGAGCGGCGTGATGGTCGCCACGCCGGACAGGTAGGTCGCCGTCACCGTCGCCGTGAACGAGCCATTGGGCGCCACGGTGAACTGCGGCGCGCTGAACTTCATCGCGAGGTTGTCGATCGCGATCGTCGCGAGCGGCGGCAGGAACGGCAGCACGTTGTTGATCTTGCCGCGGATGTTGGGCACCACGGCTGCGGAGCCTGTGCCGGGGAAATCCGCGGAAGCGATGGCGTCATTCCCAAGCGGGTAAATGCGCATGCCAGCCGTGCCGGCGAGCTGGAATGCGTTCGAGGGGTTGCCGACCACCGCTCCCAGCGAGGTCGTGCCCGTCCAGGTGAAGTTGGACTGGGACTGGTTGATGTTGACCGTGAGCTCGCCCTGCGCGAGCGACGGAAGGGCCAGCGCGGCGACGGCGACGATGCGGGAGAACCAAGGGTGCGTCATGAAGGGCCTCGACGGAGCGAGAAGGACGTTCCCAAGACTAGCAGGGTTCCCAGATCCCGGACGGAAACGGGAGAGGCGGCCGCACTCCGGCCATGTCCCCCCCTCGGACGGGCCGGAAAACTCGGCATTTCTGTCGACCCCAAGTCCGAGGCGCTCCACGGCCTCCGCCGGGACCGCCTCGGAACCGTGGCGGCGCCCAGCGGCGCGCCGAGCGAGGGAGGGACGACAGAGGAGGCCTTCGTGGCCGCGCTCTGCACGACGCTGCGAGTGCAACGAAGCTACGGCAGCGCGATGCCGCAGTCGGGCCTTCCTCGCCGGGCTGCTAGCCGAAGCGGCCGGAGATGTAGTCCTCAGTCTCCTTGAGGTGCGGCTGCAGGAAGATGTCCTGCGTGGGGCCGTACTCCACGAGCCGCCCGAGGTACATGAAGGCCGTGAAGTCGCTCGAGCGCGAGGCCTGCTGCATGTTGTGGGTGACCATCAGGATCGAGTAGTTGCCCTTCAATTCCTCGATCAGGTCCTCGATGCGCGCGGTGGCGATCGGGTCGAGCGCCGAGCAGGGCTCGTCGAGCAGCAGCACCTCGGGCTGGGCCGAGATCGCGCGCGCGATGCACAGGCGCTGCTGCTGGCCGCCAGAGAGGCGCAGGGCGCTGTCGTTCAGGCGATCCTTGACCTCGTCCCACAGGCCGGCGCCGCGCAAGCTCGACTCGCACACCTCCGCGAGCACGCGCCTGTCGCGCTCGCCGTCGATGCGCAACGGATAGATCACGTTCTCGAAGATGCTCATCGGGAACGGATTCGGCTTCTGGAACACCATGCCGATGCGCTTGCGCAGCTCGATCACGTCCTGCCCGGGCGCGTAGATCGGGTCGCCGTTGAGGCGCATCTCGCCCTCGATGCGCACGGAGTCGATCAGGTCGTTCATGCGGTTCACCGAGCGCAGGAGCGTCGACTTGCCGCAGCCCGAGGGCCCGATGAGCGCCGTGACCTTGCCGCGCGGCACCGACAGCGTGATCGAGTGCAGCGCGCGCGACTTGCCGTACCACAGGTCGAAGCGCTCGATCTCGAGCACGTGGGCCTCGCTGGCGAGCGAAGCGTGCACCTCGGCCGGGAACGGCTCGTTCTTCGAGATCGCCTCGAACACGTGGCCGGAGATCGCGGGAGCGTAGTTCATGGTGCGTGGCGCCGTGAAATCAGAGCTGGTTGCCTTGGAAGCGACGGCGCAGACGCGCGCGGATCCAGATGGCGAGGAGGTTGAGCGTGACGACGAGCGCGATCAGGAGCAGCGTGGTCGTGTAGACCATCGGCTTCGCCGCCTCGCTGTTCTGGCTCTGGAAACCGAGGTCGTAGATGTGGAAGCCGAGGTGCATGAAGCTGCGCTCGGCGTGCAGGAAAGGCGCGGTGGCGTCGAGCGGCAGCTCGGGCGCGAGCTTGACGGCGCCGACGAGCATCAGCGGCGCGACCTCGCCGGCGCCGCGCGCGAGCGCGAGGATCATGCCGGTCATGATGCCGGGCATCGCGCGCGGCAGCACGATGCGCCAGATGGTCTGCCACTTGGTGGCGCCGCAGGCGTAGGAGCCCTCGCGCATCGAGCTCGGCACGCTCGAGAGCGCCTCTTCGGTCGGGACGATCACGACCGGCAGCGTCAGCAGCGCGAGCGTGAGCGAGGCCCACACGAGGCCGCCCTTGCCGTACGTGGGCGTAGGCAACTTGGCCGCGAACAGGAGCTCGTCGACCTGGACACCCACGATGTAGCAGAAGAAGCCGAGGCCAAAGACCCCGAACACGATGCTCGGCACGCCCGCGAGGTTGTTGATGGCGATGCGCACGGCGCTGACGATCGGACCTGGCCGCGCGTACTCGCGCAGGTAGAGCGCGGCGAGCACGCCGAAGGGCACGACGAGCACGGCCATGATCAGCGTCATCAGCACCGTGCCGAAGATCGCGGGGAACACGCCGCCCTCGCTGTTCGCCTCGCGCGGCTCGTCCACGAGGAACTCCAGCGTGCGATCGACGTACACGCCGAGGCGCGCCGCCGTGCCGAGGCGATTGGGCGCGAAGGCGCGCACGACCTCCTCGAGCGCGAGCGTCGCCCGCGCGCCGTCGGCCGTTTCCAGCTCGAGCGTGTAGCGCGCATTCTGCTCGCGCAAGGTGGCGATCTGTGCCTGCAGGCTCCGGAAGTCCTCCTCGGCCGCCGTAGCGACGCGCTGGCTCTCCCCGCGCGCCGCGCGCGCCTCGTCCGAGTCGACGCCGCTCGCGAGCTCCGCGGCGCGCACGCGCAGGCGGGCCGCCTCCATGCGGTGATTCACCTCGCCGATCTCGACGACCTCGAGCTCGCGCCGCCGCTCCCAGCGCGCGCGCACCTCGTCGTGATGCTCCTCGAAGCGCGCCCAGAGCACGCCCGGCTCACCTTCCGTGCGCGCTCCGTCGATCGTGATGGCGCGCGGCGTTCCGTAAAAGCGACCCCATGAGAGGCGCTCGACGAGCACCAGCCACTCGGGCTCGCTCTCGCTCGCGATCTCGAGGTCGCTCACCCAGTTGAAGTGCGAGCCCGAAAGCTCGTAGTTCCCCGTGCGCAGCATGCGCCGGCGCGTGCGGCCCTCGCCGCGCTCAAGCTCCGAGCGCGCGGCGGCGCGCACGCCCTCGGGCAGCGCCTCGACGACGCTCGGCTCCGGGGCGAAGCGCTCGGTGACCGAAACCTCGCCCGCGAGCGTGCGCCCCGCATGCGTCTGGACCTGCACCAGCGGACCCGGCCAGAAGGTCGGCAGCCCGTGCCACAGGACGAGTGCCAGCAATCCGAGGATCATCAGCGACGCGATCGCGAGCGCGCCGCCCGTGAGCCACACCATGGGCTCGCCGTGCGAGAGCAGCGACGTCGCACGACGCTCGCTGCGCCGCCGCGTGACGCGCCGCGCCTTGTCGACCGGTTCCTTGCGCGGGCTCTCGCTCACAGCTGGAACGCTCGCTTCCGGAAGCGCTGCCGAACGAGCTCGGCCGCGGTGTTCACCGCGAAGGTGATCGCGAACAGCGTCAGCGCCGCGAGGAACAGCGTGCGGTAGTGCGTCGAGCCCTCGACCGCCTCGGGCAGCTCGACCGCGATGTTCGCGGACAGCGTGCGGAAGCCGTTGAAGACGTTCCAGTCCATCACCGGCGTGTTGCCCGCGGCCATCAGCACGATCATGGTTTCCCCCACCGCGCGGCCGAGGCCGACCATCACCGCGGAGAAGAGCCCGCTCGCGGCCGTCGGCACGATCACGCGCACGGCGGTCTGCCAAGGGGTCGCGCCAGCGCCGAGCGAGGCGAGCCGCAGGTGACTCGGCACGCTGTTGAGCGCATCCTCTGCGAGTGTGTAGATCAGCGGAATGATCGCGAAGCCCATGATGAAGCCGACCACGAGCGCGTTGCGCTGCACGTAGGTGTCGACGATGGAGCCGCGTGGGTCGAACCCGGCGGACTCGAGCAGGAAGGCCGCGAGAGCCGCGAGGGCCAGCGTGGCGAGCACAGAGCCGAGGAAGTGCGCGAGCTCGAGCCGTGCGCAGGCGCCGCGCGACCACGAGAGCGACAGGCGCCGGATCCATGGACCGACGAGATTGCCGGAGGCGAGCGAGACGACGAGCGCCGCGACGGGCACGAGCAGGAACAGCCAGCCGCCGAACGCCGTGCCGCGCGAGCCATCGAGCCAGCTCTCGATGTCGCCCTCGAACAGCGCACTCTCGACCACGGGTCCGAGCAGCCACGCGAGCGCGAGACCGGCCGGAATGCTGGCAATGATCGCGAAGAAGCGCTGCCAGCCCTGCCAGCGCACGGCGCGGCCCTGAGGCAGCAACTGCCAGAGGTAGGCGCCGGCGAGGATCGCGAACGGCACGGTGTAGAACGCGAGCAACGCCTGCGCGAGCGTGCCCTGCACGATCGGCGCGATCACGATCGCCGAGAGGAAGCCGAGCACCACGCTCGGCAGGCTGGCCATGATCTCGATCGTCGACTTCACGCCGACGCGCAGGTTCGGCGCGAGGAACTCGCTCGAGAAGATCGCGGCGAGCAAGGCGAGCGGCACGCCGAAGAGCAGCGAGTAGAAGGTCGCCTTGAGCGTCCCGAAGATCAGCGGCACGAGACCGAGCTTGGGCTCGAAGTCGTCGGTGCCGCTCGAGGACTGCCAGACGTGCTCGGGCGCGTCGTAGTTCTCGTACCACACCGGCCGGAAGAGCGCGGGCACGCTCGCTTCGGGGTGCGGCGCGTCGAGCTGCCACGCGGCGACGCCGCTTCCCGTGCGGGCCACGAGCAGGTCTTCGCGCGGCGCCATGGCGAGCACGGTCGGGCCGGCGCCGTCCGCGACGCGCGCGCGAGCGAGCTCGACGCCACTCGTCGCATAGAAGGCGCGCACCTCGCCGTCGCTGTAGGCCGCGGCGAACATGCGCGAGGCGGCCGAAGGCGCGAGCGCCGCGACTGGCGACGGACCAGCCTCGAGGCGGTGGCCGCAGGCCATGCGCGCGCCGTCGAGCGTGCCGGCATCCTTGGGCTTGGTGCGGAACCAGGCGTGGACGCGGCCAAGCGAGTCGCCGATGAGCAGGGTGCGCTTGCCCGCGAGGAACGCGAGCGCCGTGATCTCCGCTCCGGCCTCGGGCAACACATCGAGCACTTCCGCCTCCACCGGCGCGTCGAAGTCGCGCACGTCGTAGCGCGAAAGGCGGCCGTCGCGCCACAGGAGCAGCACGTTGTCGCCCGCGCCCATGATGCGCAGCGCGAACGGCGCGAAGCGCGCGGCTCCCGGACCGCTCGGCGCATAGGGCAGGTCGCACGACGAGAGCTCGAGCGTGGCCTCCCCCGTGAGCAGGTTCTCGCTGCGATGCACCACCGACAGCGCGAGCTTGCCGTCTGCGCACAGGGTGGCGACCGTCGGGCCCGAGGGCAGCACGGTCTGGTCGACGAGCAGCACCGGCGAGCCGAGCGACAGCGGCGGCTCGAGCGTCACCTCCAGCGCGAGGCGTCGCAGCTGGCCTTCTGCCGTGCGCTCGACCAAGGTCGAGCCATCGACGCGCACCGCGCCGGGCGCGAGGGCGCGGTCCGCGTCGCTCGCGACCTCATCTGCGACGAACTGCGCGGCGACCGCGATGCGGCCGAGCCGCAGGGTGCCGTCGGCGAAGCCGAAGGCCACGCTGCCGTCGTCCGGATTGCAAGCGCTTGCGGACGGAGCTGCTCCCTCGAACAGGGGCCGCGACTCGAGCCGCGTGCCGTCGGCGAGCGACACGAGCTCGATCGTTCCGTCGGCCCGCACGGCCCACTCGAGCCGGCGGTACTCGTCGATGCCCGAGTGCAGCACCGCAGGCGCGCCGCTCGCCGCGTGCGCGCCACGGGGCGTCAGATCAGCTCCGCCGAACAGCGGCGCGACGACCCACACGAGAAACAGGCAGATCGCGCCGACGGCGACGATCGTGAGACCGCCGCCGACGGTGATGGCGAGGCGCGCGAGACGCTCGACGGTCTTCACGCTGGCCCGCGTCGTGCGCTGCTTGCGCGCACGCTTGACCGGGCTCGCGGGTTGGGACGTGGAGCTCAAGTGCGTCGCTGGCAGCCGGAGCCTGCGCGCTGGCGCGCCGCAGGCCGCCGCGTCTCACTTCGCCGCGCCGGCCTCGACCACGGGCAGCTCGATGCCGCACTGCTTGAGCGCATCGCTCGCGATCTTCGCCGGCACGGGGAAGTAGCCGTCCTTCAGGACGTCCGCCTGGCCCTTCTGGCTGAAGATGTAGCGCACGAACTCGCGGCGCAGGGGGTCGAGTGCGACGCCCGGCTTGCGGTTGACGTACACGTACAGGAAGCGCGCGAGCGGGTAGGTGCCGGCGTAGGCGTTGTCGGGCGTGGCTTCGACGACCTTCGACTTGGCGTCGCGCTGCAGCGGAACCGCGCGCACGTCGGCGGTCATGTAGCCGATGCCGCTGTAGCCGATGCCGAACTTGTCGCTGGCGATGCCCTGCACGACCGACGAGCTTCCCGGCTGCTCCTTGACCGAGTCCTTGTAGTCGCCGTTCTTGAGCGCGTGCTCCTTGAAGTAGCCGTAGGTGCCCGAGGCGCTGTTGCGGCCGTAGAGGCTGATGGGCTTGTCGGCCCACTCGCCGGTGAGCCCGAGGTCGCCCCACTTGACGATGTCCGTCTGGAAGCCGCCGTTGCGGGTCTTGGAGAAGATCGCGTCGACCTGCGCCATGCTCAGCGAGGCGATCGGGTTGTCCTTGTGGACGTAGACGGCCAGCATGTCGATCGCGGTCGGCAGGCCGACCGGCTTGTAGCCGAAGGCCTTCTCGAAGTCGGCCTGCTCCTTGTCCTTCATCGGGCGCGACATGGGGCCGAAGCTGGCCGTGCCGGCGATCAGCGCGGCCGGGGCGGTCGACGAGCCCTTGCCCTCGATCTCGATGCCGACGTTGGGGTACATCGAGCGGAAGCCCTCGGCCCACAGCGTCATCAGGTTGTTCATCGTGTCCGAGCCGATGCTCTTGACCGAGCCCGACACGCCCTCGACGGGCTTGTACTCGGGGAGCTTGGGGTCGACCTTGACGGTCTGGGCGCTGGCGGAGAGGGCGAGGAGCGCGGTGGCAAGGAGGCGAAGCTTCATGGTGTGCCTGGCGAAGGGGTCAGCGCGGGGCAGTGCGCCGCGCGGGAGGTCCTTGATCGCAGGCCCAGAGGTTCGCCGCGCTGTGTAAAGACGTCCTAAAGAAGCCGCCAAGCGCCCCGGGCGTGAGCCACGCCCGCAGCCCCAAGTCTGTCCTGCGCAAGAACTTGCACAGGGTGGGGCGCCACGGGCCGGGACGCACCCTAGGATGGTGCCCGTCCTCCTCCTCGACCGGTGTCCCCCATGCGCATCCTCTCCGCCCTCGTGGCACTCGCCCTCGCCGCCCTGCCGGCGCAGGCCCAGCTGCTCGCCTTCCAGTTCAAGGACCAGAAGATCGCCAACCGCTACAAGGACAACCTCGTCCTGTTCGGTGGCCAGTACGTCGTGGTGGGCGAGCCCTACGACAACATCTACTTCGATGCGGAGAACAACCGCATCTCCTTCCGCGACCCCTCCAATCGCGGCATCTCGATCATCGTTCCCGATCCGAGCGACCCGACCAAGGTCCCTTACGAGGAGGACGGCGACGAGAAGAAGATCACCGGCAAGAAGGCCAAGCTGAGCCTGAACCTCGACGACATCGAGGACACGCGCATGTACATGCGCGAAGGCTCGCTGCCGGGCATGGCGCAGGACTTCCGCGCGCGCAAGGCGCTGATCGACGTCGAGCGCGCGGCCCGCGACAAGTTCCAGAAGGGCACGCCGGACTACATGTCGGCGCACCAGAAGATGCTGACGCAGATGGAGCGGCTGCAGGCCTGGCTCGAGAGCGGCCTGTACCCCATCGCGGCCGAGAAGATGACCAAGGAGATCGCCAAGGAGCGCAAGTTCGTCGCCGCCGAGGCTGCGACCCTGCGGGCCGAGAAGGCGCGCAACTCGCCCAAGCCCGCCACCCTGCACCCGGACTTCGAGGTGCTCGCCAAGGAGATCGACCCCAGCGACAGCTTCAAGCAGCAGGACAGCCTGCACTGCCGCATCATCTACCGCGGCGGCATCGACGACGAGCGCGTGAAGAACCTGCTGGTCCTCGCCGAGGAGATCATCGACGGCTTCCGCGTCGAGTTCGTCGACCCCTACGTGGACGCCGAGTTCGAGGACTACATCAAGGAAGAGATGGTCATCGAGTGGATGTTCAACTACGACGACATCCCCAAGGCCGAGAAGTACATGACCAAGTGGTACCGCTTCGGCTGGCCTCCCGAGCGCAAGGAAGAGGCGCTCAAGTCCGCCGGCTCGGGCGGCCGGCGCGCCACCCCGCCGGTCTTCATCTACCACTGGCGCGCGTCGGATGACGCCGACCTCGAGGGCATGGTGGCCCACAACTTGGGCCACGTGCTCGCCAACCTGCACTTCGACAAGGGCCGTCCCCAGATGTCGCAGGACTGGCTCGAGGAGGGCGTGGCGCTCTACTGCTCGCTCGAGTGGCTCGGCCGCAACTCGGTCAACTGCAAGGCCTTCGAGGAGCCCGGCAAGTACGTCAACCGCCGCAAGGTCGAGGGCGAGAAGACGGCCCAGATGGGCCAGCGCGACTGGTACAACGCCATGGCCATCGAGGCCGGCGCGCCGATCGACAAGCTGGTCCTGAAGACCCTGTTCGAGTTCGGCGACGGCGACCTCGCCAAGTCGTGGAGCTTCTTCGACTGGATCGCCAAGCAGGGCGGCCGCGAGGGCCAGCTGCTCTTGCGCAGCTGCTGCGACAAGGCGCGCACGCGTCCGACCTTCATCAAGGACTGGCGCTCCAAGGCGGAGGAGATCTACGAGGTCTCCGGCGCGGACGTCTTCGACGTGCTCGACAAGCGCTGGAAGGAGTTCGCCGAGAACAGCCAAGAGCTCGGCGCAGAGGGCAAGCGCAAGTAGCGCGCGCCTCTCGCTCCCCTTCGCCGGGCTCGCGCCGCACGCCGCGGTGCGGGCCCGGTGTGCCTTCCGGCGACGACCGGCTCAGGCCTGCGGCGCCGGCGTGCTCGCCAGCGACTGGCCGACCCTGCGCCCGCTGACCCACGCCCACAGGAAGTTGAAGCCGCCGATGCGCCCGGTGACGTCGAGCACCTCGCCGCAGAAGTACAGGCCCGGCACGCGACGCGACTCGAGCGTCTTGGTCGAGACATCCTCGAGCGCCACGCCGCCGCCGGTGACTTCCGCGGTCTTGTAGCCCTCGTCGCCCGCGATCGGCAGCGGGCACGCGCCCAGCAGCGTCGAGAGCCGCTTGCGGTCCTCGCGCGAGAGCTCGGACAGCTTGCGCTCGGGATGCACGCGGGCGAGGTCGATCAGCACCGACACGAGACGCCGCGGCAGCCACTCGCGCAGGCACAGGAGCACCGTGCGCGTCCCGCCCTTGCGCAGGCGCTCGTCCCAGGCGTCGACCGAGAGTCCGTGCCAGCCGGCCACGAGCTCGACGCCCTCGCGCTCCGGACCGGTCAGGAAGCGCGACATGTCAAGTGCCACCGGGCCGCTGAAGCCCTTGTGCGTGAACAGCAGGTCGCCGGTGCGCTCGCCGACGAGCTTGTCGCCGCGCAGGGCAGCGAGACGCGCCACGACCGACACGCCCGCGAGCTCGTTCCAGCGCGCGTCGTTGCACAGCAGCGGCACGAGGGCCGGATAGCGCCGGTGCACGACGTGCCCGAGCTTGTGCGCCGCGGTGTAGCCCCAGCCGTCGGAGCCCGTCTTCGGCAGCGAGAGCCCGCCCGTCGCGAGCACCACGCTGTGTGCTCGCAGCCGCGTGCCGTTCGAGAGCACGACCTCGAAGCGCGCGCCGTCGCCCGCATCCGCGAGCGGCACGAGCTCCTCCGCGCGCACACCACCGACCACCTGTCCGCCGGCTCGCGCGAGCTCGGCGAGCAGCGCATCGAGCACCTCGCCCGCGTCGTCGCTCACGGGAAACAGCTTGCCCGTGTCCTCGACCTTGAGTGCGACTCGCAGCTCGCGCTCGAAGAACGCCCGGCACTGCGCGAGCGGCCACGAGGCGAGCAGGTTCTTGAGCGCGTTGCGTGAGCCCTCGGTGTGGAAGTCATCGAGCTCCGACTGCGAAGGCAGCACGTTGCAACGCCCACCCCCGCTGACGCGGATCTTGGCGCCCGGCTTGGGCCGCGTCTCGAGCAAGAGGGGCCGCACGCCGCCGCGCCCCGCGAAGATGCCCGCGAGCATGCCCGCCGCGCCGCAGCCGACGATCACCACCGGCCACACGCCGCCCTCGGGCGACGCGGGCACGGACGAGAGGATGCAGGAGTCGCTCACGCGCACAGCCTATGCGCGCGCGAGCCCGCCGCCTCACGCGAAGCGGCGAGAGTCGCTCACTCCCAGTCGTCGCCGCCGCGCTTCCAGCTCTTGTCGTGGCGGTCGTAGTCATCCATGCCGCGGCCCTTGCGAGGCCCGCGCTCGCGCTCCGGCTCGCGCTCCGGCCGTCCACCGCCACCACCGCCGACCGGCGGCCGGCCGCTGCCGACACCGGGGCCGCCCCCACCGAAGCCCGGACCGGCCGGACGAGGACCGCCGGGGCGCGGGGCTCCGAAGTCGCGCGGCGGGCCTCCGGGACGCGGGCCGCTCGGGCGGAAGCCGCCGCCGGGACCGGCCGGACGAGGACCGCCGGGTCCGCGCGCCTCGCGCTCGCGCGCCTCGGTCACCGTGATGTTGCGCCCCCCCACCGGACGTCCGTCGAGGCCCGTGATCGCCGCCTGCAGCTGCTCCGGCGAATCCATGTCCACGAACCCGAAGCCGCGCGGCCGCCCCGTCTCGCGGTCGATGATGATCTCGGCCGAGCGCACGGTCCCGAACTCGGCGAACAGGCCCGCGAGGTCGGACTGGTTGATGGAGAAGGGGAGGTTGCCAACGTATGCCCTGGCCATGGGACGAGCGGGACCTTGCTGAGACTCGCGACGCGGGTCGGGAGGGGGTGTCGGGGAAGAGCTTCGCGCCGCCGGAAGTGCTCCGAAAACCGTCGCGCGCTCGCGTACAAGGAAGGTTAGCCGCCCCCGTCAAAAACGGTCAATACCCGCAGAAAAGGGCCCCTTGGCACCCAGATCCCGTCCCCCGCCGGTCCGGCGGAACCACGGCAGGCGAGGGCGCCCCGCTTAGGATGCGCCGATGCTGATTCCGCTCCTTGCGTCGTGGGTGCTCGCGCAATCCGCGAGTCCGGAGGTTCCGAAGCTGGCGTTGCCGACGGCGCAGCAGGTGGCGTGGGCGGATGCGGAGGTGGGGATGTTCGTGCACTTCGCGCCGAACACGTGGCAGGACGCGGAGTATGACCAGCTGTCGACGCCGCTGGAGGCGATCGATCCCAAGGCGCTCGACACAAACCAGTGGGTGCGCGTGGCGCAGTCGATGGGCGCGGGCTACATCGTGTTCGTCGCCAAGCATGTCGGCGGGTTCTGCTGGTGGCAGACGGAGACCACGGAGTACAGCGTCAAGAACACACCGTGGCGCGGCGGCAAGGGCGACCTGATGCGGGAGCTCGCGGAGAGCTGCCGCAAGGCGAACATGAAGCTCGGCGTGTACCTCTCCCCCGCCGACACGAAGCACGGCATCGAGGTCGGCGGACGCGCGGAGACTCCGGAGAAGCAGAAGGAGTACGAGCAGCTCTTCCGGCGCCAGCTCGTCGAGTTGCTGTCCAACTACGGCTCGATGTTCGAGGTCTGGTTCGACGGCAGCCTCGTGTTCGACGTCGGCGACATCCTGGCGCAGCACGCTCCGGACGCGGTCGTGTTCCAGGGCCCGCAGGCCTCGATCCGCTGGGTCGGCAACGAGGATGGAGTGGCGCCCTACCCCGCGTGGAACTCGGTGAAGTTCGGCGCGAGGCCTTGGGGCGTGTACACCGCGGAGGACGGCACGCCCGACGGCGACCGCTGGCTGCCCAACGAGTGTGACGCGCGCATCCGCAACACGTGGTTCTGGAACACGCGCAATGCGCCGACCTTGAAGAGCGTCGAGCAGCTGATGGACATGTACGAGCGCTCGGTCGGGCACGGCGCGGTGCTGCTCCTCAACCACACGCCAGACCCGACCGGCGCGATCCCCGAGGCCGACGTGCTGCGCGCCGCGGAGTTCGGTGCGGAGATCCGACGGCGCTACGGCACGTCGATCGCGGACATCGCGGGCCCGGGCCGCAAGCTGCAGCTCGGACCGTCGGCGCCGCGCACGATCGACTGCGTGATCACGATGGAGGACATCGCGCAGGGCGAGCGCGTGCGCAGCTACTCGATCGAGGGCCTGACCTCGGAGGGCTGGAAGGAGCTCGCGCGCGGCACCGCGATCGGACACAAGAAGATCGACCGCTTCGCGCCCGTCGAGGTCGCTCAAGTGCGCGTGCTCGTGCACGAGGCCGCCGCCGAACCGATCTTCCGCCGCATCGCCCTGCACGACACGCGGCGCAAGTAGCGGCTCACCAGGTGTCGGTGCGGAACGGCGAGGCCGGCAGGCCGTCGCGGTTGTAGAGGTTCGCGCCCTCGGGATTCACCGACCACGCGTAGCGCACGGCGACCGGCGTCGCGACATCCGGATGCGACACGAGCACCGTAGTCCCGTCGATGCGCGCCTCGGCCCAGCGCCACGCGCGGTCTTCTCCGGCGATCGCGAAGCGTGCAAGCTTCGCCTCCTTCGCGGGCTGCGCGGGAGCGCGACCGGACTTGTGCCCCACCATCAGGCCCGAGCCCGTGAAGTCGAACTCCAGCCGGATGGCCGCGCCCTCGACGCGCATCGCGCGGTACAGCGGCCCGGACGGCACGAGCTCGCGCCCGTACTCGTTGCGCAGCGCCCATAGCGCAAGGCGCTCCCCCACGTCGAACTTGTTGCGCGGGTGAATGTCGGCGGCATCGCCGATGTCGATAGCACTCGCCATGCCGAAGCCGGGCAGCGCGAGCGCGCGGCGCTGCGCGTCACGCAGCAGGGCCCAGTCGTCGGAGTGGGCCGGATCGCTCGTGGGCGCGAGCCACGCGGCGAGCTGCACGTAGTAGAACGGAAGCTGCGCGCCGCCGCCGAAGTCGCGCCGCCAGTCCGAGACGAGCGCGCGCATCTTCTCGATGTACTGCTCGCACTCGCTCGCCGGCCCTGCGTTGCTTTCGCCTTGGTACCACAGGAAGCCGCGCACGCGCAGCGGCGCGAGCGGGGCAATCATGCCGTTGTGCAGCGTGACGCAGCGCGGGCGGAACATACGCTCGCCGAAGGGATACTCGGGCCACTCGGGACGCTGCGGGATCGGAAGTCCGCGCGCAAGCGCGTCGCGGGCGGCCGCCGCCCAGCGCTCGACGGACGGGAGCGCGTCGGCGAGCTCGCGCTGGTACTGCGCCAGCGACTCGCGCATGCGCACCGCGAACGGCTCGAGCTTCGGGTCGCCGAGCAGCGTGTCCTGCGACATCCAGCACTCGATGTTCGTGCCGCCCACGGTCGAGCGCAGGAGGCCGATGGGCACGCCCGTCTCGGCGTGCACGCGGCGCGCGAAGTAGAAGCCCACGGCAGTCCAACCGGGCACGCTCTCGGGCGTCGTGACGCTCCAGCTCCCGCGCACGCTCACCTGCGGCACGCTCGCGAAGCTCATCTCGACGCCGAAGTGCCGCACGAGCGGCAAGTTCGCCTGAGGCACGTCCTCGGCGGAGTCGGACGCGCCGAGGCTCCAGTCCATGTTCGACTGGCCGCTGCACAGCCACACGTCGCCAACCAGCAGGTCGCGGGCTCGCGCCTCGCCGGAAGCAGTCCGCGCGACGAGCTCGAGCGGCTCCTTGGTGAGGGACAGCGGCTCGAGCTGCGCGACGAAGGAACCGTCCGAGCGAGCCGTGGCGCGCGTAGAACGCGAGCCGAGCAGCACCTCCACGACCTCGCCTGGCTGCGCCCGACCGCGCACGAAGATCGGCGCGTCGCGCTGCAGCACGGCGTGATCGGTGACGAGCGGATCGAGCGTGACCTGCGCGAAGGCGAGCGGAGAGAGCGCGACAGCTACGACGGCGAGGAGAGGGCGCATGCGCCCCGAAGATAGCTCGCGCGCCGCGCTCCGGTCAGGAGAGCAGGCGTTCGAGGTCGTCGCGCGTGAGGTCGCGCAGGAGCGAGCTGTCCACGTCGAGGATCGCCGAGGCGAGCTCGCGCTTGGATTCCTGCAGCTCGACCACGCGCTGCTCGATCGTCCCGCCGCAGATCATGCGATAGGCGAAGACCTTGCGCGTCTGGCCGATGCGGTGTGAGCGGCCGATGGCCTGCGCCTCGACCGCGGGATTCCACCACGGGTCGAGCAGGAACACGTAGTCCGCGGCCGTGAGGTTCAAGCCCACGCCGCCGGCCTTGAGGCTCAGGAGGAACACGTTGCGCTCCGGCTCTTCCTGGAAGCGGCGCACCTCGACCGCACGTTCGGCGGCCGGAGTCTGGCCGTCGAGGTAGCCGTAGTTGCGGCCCGCGGCGTCGAGGCGGCGTCGGAGGATCGCGAGGAAGCTCGTGAACTGCGAGAAGACGAGCGCCTTGTGGCCCGACTCGAGCACCTCGTCGAGCATCGGCAGGAACGTGTCGAACTTGGCGCACGAATCGTCGAGGCGCGCGGGGTCGAGCAGGCCGGGGTGGCACGCCGCCTGACGCAGGCGCAGCAGCATCTCGAGCACGTGCAGCTTGTCGCGCTCGAGTTCCTTGTCCGTGCGGCGCTCGAGCAGCTCGCGCCGGAAGTGCACGCGCAGCTCCTCGTACTCGCGGCGCTGCTCGGGATCCATATCGCAGGTCACCGTCTGCTCCGCGCGCTCGGGCAGGTCGCGCAGGACCTCCTCCTTGCGGCGGCGCAGCAGGAACGGCCGGACCGCGGCGGCGACGAGCTGGCGCACGTCCTTGTCGCCCTCGACGTCATCACTGCCCGCGACGAGCGACTGGAACGCGCTCGAGCGACCGAGCATGCCGGGGTTCAGGAACTCGAACAGCGACCACAGCTCGCCGAGGTGGTTCTCGATCGGCGTGCCGCTGAGCGCGATGCGGTGGTCGGAGACGAGCAGGCGAACGGCGCGCGCGATGCGGCTCGCGTCGTTCTTCACGGCCTGCGCCTCGTCGATCACGATGACTCCGAACTTGAGCTTCGACATCCAGTCGATGTCGCTGCGCACGGTGCCATACGTCGTGACGATGATGTCGACCTGCTCGAACTTCGCGCGCCGTCCGGCGCGATCCGTTCCGGCGTACTCGAGCGTCTTGAGGTCCGGGGCGAAGCGGCTCGCCTCGTCGATCCAGTTGTGCGTGAGCGACTTGGGGGCGACGACCAGCGTCGGACCGGCCTGCGGCTCGCGGCGCTTGCGCGCGACGAGCCACGCGAGCACCTGCACGGTCTTGCCGAGACCCATGTCGTCCGCGAGGCAGCCGCCGAAGCGATGGCGCTCGAGGAACTCGAGCCAGCCGAGACCCTCGCGCTGGTACGGACGCAGCTCGCCGCGGAAGTCCTCCGGCTCGTGGACGGGCTGGATGGTCTTGAACTCGTCGAGGCGCGCGCGCTGCTCTTCCCACTGCCGGCGCGACTCCACTTCGACGTGCTCGTCGAGCAGGAGGTCGACGAACCAGGCCTGATTGCGGCCGAAACGCAGCTTGCCGCCCTTCGTGTCGGCGAGCAGCAGCGCCCGCTTCCAGCGCTTGACCCACGCCTCGGGCAGCACGCCGGTCGAGCCGTCCTCGAGCGCCACCGTGCTCTCGCCGCGCCGCAGCGCCGCGAGCAGCTTGGGGAACGTCGCCGGGGACATGCCCTCGACGCGCCCATCGAGCTCGAGCCACTCTGCACCGCTCGAGATGCGCATCGACGGAGCCGCGAGCTTGCGCCAGCGCGCACCTTCGCCCTGCACCTTCCAACCCTCGCGCTCGAGCTGCGCGACGAGCTCCGGCACCTTGGGCAGCGGCACGCGCACATGACCGTGCTTGTCGCCGAAGGGCTCGGCGCCGAGCTCGAGCACGCGCGCCACGAAGGCGTCCTCGACCGCGCGGTAGCGTCGCAGGACTCCGCGACCCGCGATCAGGAGCGGCCGCGGGTCGCTGGCCGCGACGCGCTCGCTCTTGTAGTCGAACTCGATCTCGCCGGCCGGCGGGCCCCAGCCACTGCCTTCGTCGCGCGGCGGCGGAGTGAGCGTCAGGAACGGCACCGGCGGGCGCGCGACGACGAGCTCCTCCATGCCCGCGCCCGGCTCGACGTCGAGGTCGCGGCGCGCGAGCTCGCGCAGGAGCTCGGTCGACTCCTGCTTGGCGATCGGCGGCAAGGGCGTGCTGAGCAGGTTGGCGAGCCACGCCCGGCCGCGGCCGAGCCGCGTGCGCACGATGCGCGTGTCGAGCACGATGCAGTCACCCGGCAAGACGCCGCGCAGGTCGGCGAACTCGACTCGCTCTCCGCCGCGCACGAGGTGCGCGCCGAGCTTCACGTCCGAGCCTTCGGTGGCGACGTCCATGCACAGGTCCCAAGGACCGTGCGTATCGAGTGCCAGCGCTTCCTCGCTCGTCACGCTGCGACGCTGCCAGAACAGGCGGCCCGTCGCGGCGAGCTCAGGCAGCAGCGCGTCCACTTGCGCGGAGTCGAGCAGGTAGCGAGCGTCATGGCTCGGCCGGTACATGCCCGCGGCGAGCGCCGTGCCAGCTCCGCGCAGCATCGCGGCGATGCGGCGATCCGCGGGACCGAGCACCACGTCGCTGCTGCCGAGCGCGAGCGGGAACGGCACGGACTTGCCGTAGCCGCCGCGCAGCAGGCGCTTGGCCCGGCGCGTCTCGAGCACGGCCGACACGGCAGCGGCCTCGTCGTCGAGGATGAGCACGTAGTCGACGCGGCAGTCGCGGCTGTCGCCTTCGGGCCCGCGCTCCGCCTCGCGCGCATCGCGCTCGAGCTTGTCGAGCCCCTCGAGCCAAGTACGCAGCGCCGAACGCGGCCCCGAAGGCGCCGCATCCTTGCCGGTCGTGACGGCAGCGCCCGAGAGCGCGCACAGGAGCGCCCACAGGTGCTTGCAGGTCTCCATCTGGCGGAACATCGCGCACGTGCACGAGGCCGTGTGGATGTTGCGCGAAGCGACGTCGACGCTCGCCTGGAACGTCTGCGTCTCGTCGCGCACGGAGGCGATGACGCGCTTCTCCTCGCGCTCGATCGAGAGCACGCGCCCCGCGAGAGCGAGCTCCTCGCCACGCCGCTGCATCTCGACCGAGAAGTGCGGTCGCCACGATGCCAGACGGTCTTCTTCTTGCTTGCCGCGCGCCATGCTCACACAACTCCGATTCGTGCCAACGCTGCGGAGAGCGCGGCTTCGCGCGCAACGCGGTGAAAGACATGCCCATCGCGCTTGGTGAACAGCGCCCACTCGAGTCCGCTGCGCGCGCGCGCGGCGCGGAGTCGCTCGTCGGCGAGCTCGCGGGCTTCGCGCGTCGGGAAGTCGAGCACGCCGGGCAGGAGCTGCACCTCGTCGTCGAGCGCGATCAGCCGCGCCGCGGCCCACAGCCCGCGCGGGAGCGCATCGCTGCCGAGCTGGACCTGCTGCGCGCGACGATGCGGCTCGAGCGGCCAGCGCACGGTGCCAAGGCCGTCACGGCCACACTCGACGATCTCGATCAGCTCGAGCCGCGAGTCGACCAGCCGATCGAGGACCGCACGCTCGAGCGCGTCGCCCTTGGAGCGCCAGCGCTTGGAGTAGCGCATCGCCACGGTTTCCTCGCCGGGCCGCGCGAAGTCGAGCATGGCCCACAAGAGGAAGTGCATCTCGCTGTCGTCGCCGGTGAACAGCGGCAGCGCCTCGGGCAGGGAGAGCCCGCGGAACTCGTCGCCGCCGAAGGTGGCGAGAGCCATGGCGGGCGCCTTCAATTCCGGCTCGTTCTCCGCGAAGCGCACCATGCGCGCGAGCCACTGCCCGAGCGCCTGCTCCTCCTCGCCCGGCTCGTGTTCGTCGTCCTCGTCGCCGAGCTCCGCGCCCGCGTCGTCCTGCGGCGCCGGCTGAGGCTCCGGGCTCGGCCCGCGGTCGAGGACGCGGAGCTCGCCGGGCTCGATTTCGCGCGCGACCACAAGACGCACCGGAGCCGGGTCGTCCGCGTGTCGCAGGGCGAGCGACTGGCTTCCCGGCCGCCACGCGAGCTTCGCGACGGGCGTGCGCTCGGCGGAGTTGGGCGCATCGACGCCGCGCGCTCCGAACTCGCAGCGCTCGTCCCAGGGCAGGCCCGAGACGAAGCACGACCACGGCCCCTTGGGCACCTGCAGCTCGCGCGCCGCGAGCTCGTGCACGCTCGCGAGCGTCGCGGTCTCGGGCACGGCGAGCCGCACGCACTCCGTGCCGCCCTCCTCGCGCCATGCCACGACTTCGAAGCCTCGCTCGACCATCCTGTCAGGATAGCGAATCAGGGTCGCTCGCGCGTGCTACAACTGCGCGCGTGAACCAGATCGAGCTTGTGGCGATGAGTGGGCGACGGATCGCGAGGCGCGCGTGAAGACGGAGCGCAAGACGCTCGACCGCGCGCTGTCCCGCGCCGGCGTGATGAGCCGCAAGCAGGCCGAACTGGCCATTCGCGACGGCCGCGTGCGCGTCAACGGGCTGCGCGAGCGCGATCCGGCCTTCTGGGTCGACTTGTCGCGGGACGATGTGCGCGTCGACGAGCAGCCGCTCGCGCGCTGGCAGCCGCTGTACCTCGCCCTGCACAAGCCCGCGGGCCTCGTGACGACGCGCGACGACGAGCATGGCCGGGGCACGGTGTACGAGCTCCTCAAGGACGTTCCGGCGTGGATCGCGCCGGTCGGCCGGCTCGACAAGGAGACGAGCGGGCTCCTCCTGTTCACCAACGACACGGACCTCGCGGAGCACGTCACGAATCCGACGTCCTCGCTCTGGAAGACGTACGAGGTCCACGCGCGCGGCGAGCTCGACGACGCGACGCTCGAGCGACTCGCGAGCGGAGTGACCCTCGACGACGGCCCGACCCGCGAGGCGCGCGTGCGGCTGCTCGCGCGCGAGGCGGGCACGACGCGTCTCGCGCTCTCGATCCACGAGGGCCGCAACCGGCAAGTGCGGCGCATGCTCGAGGCCGTCGGAAGCCACGTGCTCGCCCTGCACCGCACCGCGATCGGTCCGGTCTCGATCGGCGACCTGGCCCCGGGCGCCCATCGCAAGCTGCGACCGCACGAGGTCCGCGCCCTGCGCGGCGACTAGCACCCGAGCGAGGCGGCTACGCCCTGCGGCAGCCGGCTCCTCGTCGTTGCCCATGGGGAAGTGGACGGCCGGCGGGTCGCCCGGCGCGATCCGTCGCGCGCCTCGTGCCCCTGAAATCGGCAGCCGGGTGCGCCGCCAGCGCGCGGGAGCGGGCGGGGCGCGGCTACCATGGCCAGCCCATGTCCGTCCGGATCCTCTCCGACTTCGATGGCGTCTGGACCGATCAGGCGTTCGAGGCGCGCAACGTCAAGCTGTTCATGATCGCGGAGGCGGCGCGGCTCGCGCGCGTCGCCGCCGACGAGGCTGCCGCGCACTTCGCGGCCTTCGAGGCGGAGGTGATGGCCGAGCCGCACCTGCACGGCTGGGCGCCCGACGGTCGCATCACGGCCTACATCGACGAGGATCCGTTCTGCGAGGCCAACGCGCTCGCGCGCCACCTCGAGACCTCGCGCTCCCCCATCGCGCGCCGCTACGTCGATGCGATCCGCGCGAGCTTCCCGAGCCTCTCGGCCTTCGGCGACCACTGCTTCCTGACCTCGACCGCGCAGTTCCGCGCCCAGCATCCGCCGGCACTCGTGCCGCGCGCCGCGGAGATGTTCGCGGCGCTGGTCGAGGCGGGCGCGGAGGTCGTCGTGGTGTCCAACAGCTCGAGCGAGAAGATCGAGGACTGGTTCCGCGAGACGGGCGTGGGCAACGGCCTCTCCCATGCGCTGCGCGTGCGCGGCTCGGCGGGCAAGTTCATCCTCGGAGCCACGGACGAGCACCTCGTGCTCTCCGGACGACGCGTGTGCGTCGATCGCCCCAAGTACCGCGCGATCCTCGCCGAGGAGCGGCCCGACTTCGTGATCGGCGACGTGTTCTCGCTCGACCTCGCGCTGCCGCACGTCATGCGCCGCGCGGGCGAGCTCGCGCCGCGGCTCGCGCTGCGCCGCCACCCGCACACCCCGCGCTGGGTGCTCGACTCGCGCGCGGACGGAGCGATCGACCTCGTGGTCGACCAGCTCGATGGACTCGTCGAACCCGTGCGCGCGCTCGCCCGCTCGCGCCGCTAGCCAAGAGCCGCCCCCCATGCTCGACGCGCTCCCCCCCTGGCTGCAGAAGTTCCTGCCGATCCTGTTCCTGCTCGTCGCGATCGGAGTCGTGGTGCGCCGGTTGCCGAAGGTCGACCTCGGCCACTCCGAGGGCTTCCGGCGACGCCGCACGCTGAACTGGATCCCGCTCGGCCTCGCCTACGCGTTCCTGTATTTCGGCCGCTACAACCTGTCCGCGATCGCGAGCGAGCTCGACAAGGCCGGCATCCTCGCCAAGGACCTGTTCAACGAGATCGACGGCGCCGGACAGTGGGTCTACGGCATCGCGTTCCTCGTCAACGGACCGCTGGCGGACCGCTTCGGCGGACGCGCGACGATGCTCGCGGCGACGGCGGGCTCGGCCGTGATGAACCTGATGATGGCGCTCGCGTTCTCGGACGCGAACGCGGGCGAGCTCGACAGCGCGGGGCTGCAGCAGCGCCTCTTGGTGCTGAACGGCATCAACATGTACTTCCAGAGCTTCGGCGCGGTCTCGATCGTCAAGGTCAACGCGGCGTGGTTCCACGTCCGCGAGCGCGGCGTGCTCGGCGGCCTGTTCGGCATCCTGATCTCGCTCGGCCTGTACTTCTCCTACGACTGGAGCCTCGCGATCGCGAAGTCCTTCGACTACGCGATGGCCTTCTGGGTGCCCGCCGGAGTGCTCGTCGCCTGCGTCGTCGCGACCTTCGCGTTCGTGCGCGACACGCCGGGCACCGCGGGCTTCGCGGACTTCAACACCGGTGACGCCACCAGCGGCGACTCGCAGGTGCGGCTCAGCCCGATGCAGGTCGTGGCGCGCATGTTCTCCCAGCGCGTGATCTGGGTCATCGTCGGCATCGAGTTCTGCTCGGGCTTCCTGCGACAGGCCGTGATGAAGCAGGGCCGCCTGTACCTGATCGCGATCGAGGGGCGCGAGTCGTTCTTCTACAAGAACTGGGGCATGCTGATGTGCGTCGCCGGCATCCTCGGCGGCGTGTTCGCGGGCTTCATCTCCGACCACGTGTTCCACAGCCGCCGCGGGCCCGTCTCGAGCGTGCTGTACTCGGGCATGCTGCTCGGCGCCGTCGCCGCCTTCGCCTTCCTCGGCCACCCGCTGCTCGGCTGGTCCGTCGTGTTCATGTCCCTGTGCGTGATCGGCGTGCACGGCATGCTGAGCGGCACCGCGTCGGCGGACTTCGGCGGCTCGAAGTACGCGGGCCTCGTCACGGGCGTGATCGACGGCTTCGTCTACCTGGGCGGCGGCGCGCAGGCCTTCTACTACGCGATGTCGCTGCCCAAGGGCGAGGCCGCGAAGGACGCGGCGAACTGGAGCTCGTGGCCCGGCGCGATGCTGCCGGTCGTCGCCATCGGCCTCGTCCTGTGCGCGACCATCTGGAACGCGCGCCCGAAGTCGGCCGGCGGCCACTGATCACTCGAGCGAGCGCAGCGCGGCGCGCAACGTCTCCGCGTGCGCGTCGAGCGTCTCGGCCGCCAGCCCCTGCTGCTGGCGCTTGAAGTCCATGTCGTCGGGGTGATCGAGCGGCAGGAGGTGCAGGTGGCAGTGCGGCACCTCGAGCCCGATGATCGACAGGCCGACCTTGCGGCAGCCGAAGCCCTTCTGGATGCCGCGCGAGATGCGCTGCGCGACCGTGAAGAGGTGCGCGGTGAGCTCCGGCCCCAGATCGATCCAGTGGTCCACCTCGCGGATCGGCACGACGAGCGTGTGGCCCGGCCGGATCGGCGCGATGGTCATGAACGCGACGCAGTGCTCGTCGCGATGCACGAAACGACCGGGGATCTCGCCACGAATGATCTTGGTGAACAGCGTCGCCATGGGTTCCTCGGGGCGCGATCGTAGCGCTCGCTTGTGGCCCGGCAACGCGCCGATAGAGTCTTGCGCCCATGAGTCTGCTGATCGTCGACGACCTGCGGAAGCACTACGGCGCGCAGGATGTCCTGCGCGGCGTGACCTTCCAGGTCGACCCGGGCGAGAAGGTCGGGCTCGTGGGACGCAACGGCGGCGGCAAGAGCACGCTGCTGCGCATCATCGAGGGCCTCGAGCAGCCCGATGGCGGCTCGGTCACGATCGCCAAGGGCTCGCGGCTCGGGCACGTGCCGCAGATCCCGCGCTTCGCGCCGGGCCAGACCGTGCTGAAGTACGTCGAGAGCGGGCTCATCGAAGCGCGCGCGATCGAGCGCGAGCTCGCGGAAGTCACCGAGCGCATGGGCAGCGTCGAGGGCGTCGAGCTCGACCGACTCGTGCGTCGCCATGACGAGCTCCAACATCGGCTCGAGCAGATCGGTGGCTGGGACCTCTCGCACGTGATCGGCGCCGTGCTCGGCGGCATCGGCCTGCCGGAGATGTTCTGGGAGCGCGAGGCGGCGACCCTCTCGGGCGGCGAGAAGAGCCGCACGGCCCTCGCCCGCGAGCTCGTCGCAGGCCACGACGTGCTGCTGCTCGACGAGCCCACCAACCACCTCGACCTGCGCGGCATCGAGTGGATCGAGGCGTGGTTGCGCGAGCTCAAGAGCGCGGTGCTGATCGTGAGCCACGACCGACGCCTGCTCACCAACTCCGTCGACCGCATCCTCGACCTCGAGCGCGGCACGCTGAAGAGCTACCCCGGCAACTACCCCAAGTACCTGCAGGTCAAGGCCGAGCGCTTCGAGTCCGAGCGGCGCGCCTATGAAGTGCAGCAGGACTTCGTGCGCAAGGAAGAGGAGTTCATCAAGCGCCACATGGGCTCCCAGCGCACGGCCGAGGCCAAGGGACGCCAGAAGAAGCTCGAGAACCTCGTGCGCCTGCACGAGCCCTACGACGACATCCGCAAGCCCGCCATTCCGCCGCCGAAGGTCGAGCGCGGCGGCGAGCTCGTGCTCGAGACGCGCCTCCTGAAGGGCGGCTACGGCGAGCGCGTGCTCTTCAAGGACCTCGACCTACGCATCGGTCGCGGCCAGCGCCTCGGCATCGTCGGCAAGAACGGCGCCGGCAAGACCACGCTGCTCAAGATGCTCGCCGGTCGCACGCGCCCGCTCGCGGGCGAGATCTCCTTCGGTCACAAGGCGCTGTGCGGGTACTACGACCAGGACACGAGCGAGCTGCGCGCGGACAACGACTCGGTCACCGAGATGCGGCGCGTGAAGCCCGACTGGACTGACCTCGAGTGCCGCTCGCACCTCGCTCGCTTCCTGTTCCGCGGCCTCGAGGTCCAGAAGCAGGTCAGGAACCTCTCCGGCGGCGAGCGCGCGCGCCTGTGCCTCGCCAAGCTGCTCGCCACGCCGATCACGTGGCTCGCCATGGACGAGCCCACCAACCACCTCGACCTCGCGGCGCGCACCTCGCTCGAGGAGATGCTCGGCGCCTTCGACGGCGCGCTCGTCTGCATCAGCCACGACCGCGAGTTCCTCGACGGCCTGTGCACGCACATCCTCGAGGTCGAGGACGGCGCCGCGCGCCTCTTCACCGGCAACTACAGCGCCTACCGCGCCCGCAAGCTCGAGGCCGACGCCGAGCTCCTCGCCGCCCGCGACAGCGCCCGCAAGGCCACGCCCAAGCCGACCCCGAAGCCCGCCGAGCCCGAGCCCGCGAAGGCCGCCACCTCCGGCAAGGTCCGCAACCCCTGGGCCTTCGAGAAGCTCGAGCAGAAGATCATGGCCCTCGAGGCCGAGCTCAAGACCCTCAACGACTCCCTGCTCTCCGAGGACGTCTACAAGAGCGCCGCCAAGTCTCGCGAGGTCCAGACCCGCATCGCCGAGCTCCAGCGCGACCTCGACGAGTCCAACGAGCAGTGGATGAACTGGCAGTAGCCTTCCACGACCGCATCGCACCCGGCGGAGCCGAGGCCACCGCATAGGTCCCCTCGGCTCGCTCTCTTTTCCGCGGCCACCGCGCGAGCACAGCGCACTCCGGGCGCGACACGAACCGAGAGAACGCGCGGCAGTTCGAACCTGCCCGCCGTTGCTCCGCTCAAGGCCGCTCCAGAAACAGAGCCGGGGCGCCCCAAGGGGCACCCCGGCTCGTTTCGAAGAGCGGCCGTGCCGCCCTAGATCACGGGCAGGTCTTGAACTGCAGAGCGTTCGAGAGATTCGTGGTGCCCGGAGCCGCGGGGTCACGGAACCACGCCTGCACGTTCACGATCGCGCCCGCCTGGAACGGCTGGCCGAGCGCGGTCGGATGCGTGGCGAGGAAGCCCTGGAAGTCGAGCGAGATCGTGCCGTTGCAGCCGCCGGCGGCGCCGCCGGTGTTGACGGCCGTGGCGCGCTGGATCGGCGACTTCACGCACAGCGTGCTCGTGTTGCCCGGCGCCCAGACCGAGGCCTTCGGTCCGAACACGCCGTAGAAGAGCAGGCCCTGCTTCTGGCCTTCGACGTTGCTCGCGGTGAGCACGAAGCCCGAGGCCGCGCCGACGCTCGGGTTGCCCGAGGCCGACATGACCGGCGAGCAGCCGCTGGAGGTCGTCGAGCTCGAGCAGTACGTCACGATCGACGGGCAGGCCGCGCACTGGTCGGGCGTGCCGTCGTTGTTGACGTCCCACTGCGTGCCCGCGGCGATCTCGCAGGCGTCGCCGACGCTGTCCTGATCGCAGTCAGCCTGCGTCGGGTTGGCGATGGCGTCGCAGTTGTCGTTGCAGTCCTTGATGCCGTCGCCGTCGGTGTCGGCATCCGACACACCGCAGCCGCACGTGCCGGGAGCGACCTTGGCCGGGTCGTTGGGGCACAGGTCGTTGCAGTTCGGCGTGCCGTCGCCGTCGCTGTCGGTGTCGGCCACGCCGCAACCACAGACGCCCGGAGCGGACTTGTTGGCATCGTTGGGGCAGCCATCGCAGCTGTCGCCCACGTTGTCGCCGTCGGCGTCACCCTGCGGCGGGTTGAACACGTTCGGGCAGTTGTCGCAGGCGTTGCCGACGAAGTCCGAGTCCGAGTCGAGCTGGTTCGAGTTGGCCGTCTGCGTGCAGTTGTCGCACACGTTGCCGACGCCGTCCTGGTCCGCATCCGCCTGAGCCGGGTTGTAGGTCGTCGGGCAGTTGTCGACGCAGTTGAGGTCGCCGTCGCCGTCGATGTCGCCATCGGCCACACCGCAGCCACAGACGCCCGGAGCCGTCTTCAGCGGGTCGTTGGGGCAGCCATCGACGCAGTTCGCCACGCCGTCGCCGTCACCGTCGGTGTCGGGGTTGCCGCAGCCGCAGACGCCCGGAGCCGACTTGGCGGGGTCGTTGGGGCAGCCGTCGACGCAGTTCGCCACGCCGTCGCCGTCGCCGTCGGTGTCCGCAACGCCGCAGCCGCACTGGCCGGGGGCCTGCTTGGCGGGGTCGTTCGGGCACAGATCGACGCAGTCGTTGGCGCCGTCACCGTCCGTGTCGGGGCAGTTCGAGCCGCCGGGGACGTCGACCCCGGTGAAGGTGATCTGCGTCGGCGTGCCGGGCTTGAACAGGTTGACGGTGATCGTGCCCGGAGCGGGCGCGCCCGTCGAACGGAAGCGGAAGTTGTACGACGTGCTCCAGCGCAGGGCGTTGGCGTTCGCGTTCTGCGTGAAGGTCTGGGCTGCCCACGAGATGCTGGAGCCCGGGTTCAGGGTGTTGGTCCAGTCGGTGCCGACGTACGGCTCGCCCGAGTGGTAGTCGACGTCCTTGAACTCGATGCTGGTGGCACCCGAGCCCGCGCCGAGCGGGATCGAGATGGCCTGGGCACCGCGGTCGCTGTTCATGTTGAACAGCACGTACTCGTAGTGGAACTGGCCGCCGCCGACGTTCGTGACCTTGCGCGCGAGGTAGATGCGGCCGTCGTTGGGGACGTCCACGTAGCTGACCACGACGCCCGGATCGATCGTCGCCCAGTGCATCACCGCCGACTTGAGCGGGATGGTCGTGTCCGCGAAGGACATGTTGTACTGGCCGCTGGCGTTGGTGGCGCCGACCGTGGCGCGGCGCACCGAGTAGTTGTTGTAGCGGTTGGCCGCCGGCTCGTCCGTGCAGATGTACACGACCTCGCCGAAGTACGTCGCGCCCGAGTTCTGGGTGGGGTCGAGGTCAGGGTTCTTGACCTGCAGGCGCTTGTAGGTCGCCGCGGTGGAGGCGTTGGGGTTGCCGAGCTGGTACGGGTACGGGAACACGCCGGTCCAGGGCTGGATCTCCGAGCGCGGGCCGCAGCCGGACTGGGACGCGTTGAGGCCGTCCGAGTAGGTGTCCGTGGCGAACAGGCCGAGCCAGTCGCAGCTCGGGTTGTTCACGTAGGTCGGGTTGGTGATGCCGTTGGGATTGATGGCCGTGCAGTTCGGGGCGTCCGCGGCACAGAAGCCGTGCTTCAGCCAGCTCATGCCGATCTGCTCGAAGCGCGTGGCCCCGTTGACCGTCTTGAAGCGGTAGAGCTGCGTGCCGATGACCGGGTGCTGGTTGGCCTGCGACCCGCTGTCGATCCAGATCGCGATCTGGTCGCCGACGTTGCACGACACGGTGGTGACCGCGTACGCGCCGGTGCCGCTGACGATGCCGTACTCGCCGAACGTCGTGCCGATCGTGCTGACGATGACGTCGGGGCCGATCACCGCGCCCGTGGCGGCCGGAGCCGCGAGGGTCACCGGGCGGGCCGGATCGAACATGGCCGAGCCCATGACGGTCAGTGCGCCGATCGACATGCGCGCGTCGCGCGGAATGCCGAGCTCGTCGGCGAGCGAAGCGGCGATGACCAGCTCGCCCGTGAGCGAGAACTGCTCGCCGCGCTCGATGAAGGCGGCCTCGTCGGGAAGTTCGAACACCGGGCGACCAGCGAGGTCGCTCGAGTGGGAGATCACGCACCACTTGCCGTCGTAGATGGCGACCGACAGGTCGCCGAGTCCGAGCTGGCGGCCGTCCGGCGTCGTCAGGACAAACTGGCCCGGGGCCGTCGACATCGCCTGCGAGACGAAGCCCGAGACCCGCTGCTCACTGCGGTAGAGGTCGGCCGCGCCCTTGAGCGTGGCCACCAGCGAGTTGGATTCCTCCACGCCGAGGACGCTGATCGACCAGCCGGTCGGCAGGCCCTGCTCCGTGCGGGGGAACACGAGCAGTTCGCCAGAAAGCAAGTAGCCGCGCGTCTCGAGCGACTGCTCGTTGGCGGCGGCTACCGTGGAAACGAGGCTGAGCGCTGCGGCGCTCACGACAATGCAGCGGTTCATGGGGATCCGAGGGCTCCTGAGACTGAGGTGCACAAGCGCGCGGCAGCCCACCCGGCCTCGACCCCCCGGAAGGGTCGTGCGGACCGAGGGGCGGACGCGCCCACGAGACCTTCCAACTCTAACCGCGAGCCGCAAGAACGGGGCAACCGACCGCGGAAGTAGAAAAAAGGAAAGTCCTTCGTGGTGAGACGCAGGACAGGCTTTCCGGGTTCCGGGCTTCGCGAGGCTTCGACGATCCCCGAGGCCATTTCGACCGCATCGGCGAATCCGCTCTCCGAGCTCTCCGAGGCCTGCGGTCCGATTCGCGGACGCACCACCCGCGGGAGCGGCGCTCGACGAGGCCCTTCGTGGGGCCGCCCGGCGCCCCCCGGCCGCCCGCGCAACGAACTCGGGGCCGGCCGCCTGAAGAAGGCGACCGGCCCCGCACAATTCAAACCCGTCAGCGTGATCCGTCAGGAGTGCTTGACAGGTCCACTCATGTCAGGGGCAGAGCGTGAAGCCGAGGCCGTTGGAGAGGTTGGTCCCCGTCGGCGCCGGCGGGTCGCGGAACCACGTCTGGGCGTAGAACATCTCCCCAGCCGTGTAGGGGCTGCCTAGACCGGCGGGGTTGGCGGCGCGCCAGGCATTCCAGTCGAGCGAGATCGAGCCGTTGCACTGGCCGGCCGTGCCGCCGGTCAGGCTCGCGGCCGTGCGCTGGACGGGGGTCGTGACGCACAGGGTCGACGTCGAGCCGAGCGACCACGCGAGGCTCGTCTGCCCCTGACCGAAGAACACGAGCCCCGTGCGGCCGGCCTCGAGGTTCGAGCAGGTGATCGTGAAGCCCGCGGCGGCCGTGGCGCTGGCGCTGCCCGAGCCCGAGAGCTGCGGCGCGCACCCCAGGGTCGTCGTGCTCGTCGTGCAGTAGCTGAACGAGCCACAACCGGTGCCGGGGACATCCGCCAGGAACGTCACCGTGGTCGGCGTGCCCGGCTTGAAGAGCGTGACCGTGATGGTGCCCTGCACCGGCGCCGCGAGGGTGTCGAAGCGGTAGTTGTAGGTCGTGCTCCAGCGCAGCGCGTTGGCGTTGGGATTCTGGGCGTGCGTCTGCGTCGACC
>CAITGX010000236.1 GCA_903892045.1 uncultured Planctomycetota bacterium
CGCACGAGCGCGTAGCCGGTGACTTCCCCTGCGAGAAACAGGCCAGGCTGCGTCGCGCTCTCGAGCGATTCGGTCAGCGCCGGAATGTCGCGGCGCTCGTTCAGGTCCCCCAGCGTCAGGGCGATGGCACCGACGGGGCATTCCTCCGCGCAGCGACCGTGCCCGACGCAGCGCGCGCCATGAACGACGAGGGCTTGCCCGTGCACGATCTCGAGCACGCCGTCCTCCGGGCAGGCTTCGACACAGATGCCGCAGCCGATGCAACGCGACAGGTCGACGTGGGGATACTGCAGCCGTGCCTTGTCGCTGCCGCGGGCACGCGCGATCCCGCGTTCCTCCACCGCGCGCGACATGGCGAGGAGCTCGCGCCGCCGCGTCACCACGGCGAGCGCAAGGACCACGATGACCGCGTACAGGAGCGCCCAGCTCACATGCGGAAGCTACCGAATGCGTCCGAGTGTGTCTCGCACGCGCAGCACCTCGGCGCGCCTCCTTTCCCTCCGCACCTCGGATCGGCAGGGGATGGCTTCCAAGTGAAGCGCTACGGAGTCCCTCAGCAGAGCTGTCGCACGAGTGCCCACCACATGCGCAGTCCGCTATCGAGGGCGCGCAGCGCGAAGGAACGCGCACCACCGTGATCGAGCTGGGGCGCGATCGTGAGCGGCCCGCCCACGAGCAGGTCGCGATCGCGGACTCGGCGGGTGCGCTGGACCGCCGAGCGCTCTCGCAAGGTGCGCGAAATTCCGCGCAGGAACGCTGCCTTGCCCTGCAGGTAGCCTCCGAACGTGCCCGAGGCGAGCGTGAAGAGCGCCCAGACGAGCTCGTAGGTGAGCAGGGCCGGCGCCGTGAGCGCCAGCGTGCGCCAGGAGTGGTTCTTGAGCAGGTGAATCCAGCGGTTGCGCGAGTGCAGGAACGCGCGGCGTCGCGGGTACTCCATCGCCCCGCGGTAGCTGATGCCGGCGGTGCCGCCGCGGTGCCGGCACAGCGCGTCCTCGACCGACAGGATGCGGTGGCCGGCCATCCGCAGGCGATGGGACAGGTCGAGGTCCTCGAACAGCACGAAGTAAGCCGCATCGAAGCCGCCGAGCTCGCGCAGCACGGAGCGCTTCACCAAGAGCGCCACCGCGATCGCGCCCCCCACTTCGATCGTCCCCGAGCCCGCCGCACGCGCGATCGGCACATGGAAGTTGCGCAAGCTGAAGAGCCCGCAGTAGTGCAGCGAGCCGCCGTCGTAGTGCACCACGTCCGGTTGCGCGTCGAAGACGCTGCGCGGCTGGATCACGACGGCGTCGGGATGCGCGAGCGCCGCGCGCTCGAGCTTCTCGAGCGCGTCGGGCGCGAGCACCGCATCGTTGTCGACGAGCAAGACCCACTCGTCCCCGACGAGCTCAAGAGCGCGGTTGCGCGCAGGGCACGGGCCATCGTTGCGCTCGAGCGCCTCCACGCGCACGTCGGGCTGCTCGCGGGCGAGAAGCTCGCGACTGCCGTCCTCCGAAGCGTTGTCGACGACGAGGATCTCCGCGAGCTTGCGGGTCTGCGCGCGCAGCGCCGCGAGACAAGGAGGCAGGTGCTCGCGCCCGTTGTAGTTGCAGACGACGGCGCGGATCGGGCCGAGCGTGGTGCGCGGCGCGGACTTCATTTCAGCGGCAGCTCGAAGTCGCTCGCGCGGCACGGCGCGCGATGCTTCCAGCAGTACGGAAGGTTCGCGAGCACGCTCCAGCCCGCCTTCACCAGCACCCACGCGGCGCCGGGAGTCTGCCGCACCGACTTGCCGATGCCGATCGTGCCGGTGGCGTCGCTGACCTCGCCCGTGCGCTCGCGCTTCTCGCCGCGCAGGAGCACGCGCGTCAGGACGAGCCACGGCAGGCGCAGCAGATCCCCGAGCGGCGCGTACTTGAGCTGCGTGAGCCACGCGTTGCGCGCGTGGTAGTACAGCGAGCGCTTGCCCATCTTGATGCCGAAGGGCGTCTTGTGGAACGCGCGCGCGGACGGGTACTGCAGCACGCGGAACCCGAGGTTGAGGAGGCGACACGTGAGGTCGCGCTCGTTGCCGTAGATGAACAGCCGCTCGTCGTAGAAGCCGGCGCGTCGGATCGCTTCCGTGCGCGCGAGGCTGGCGCAGCCGCGGAAGGTCGACATGTAGCGCTCGCGGCGTAGGTGCTCCTGCTCGAGGTAGCCCGCGGGCATGCCCGGCTCCTCGACCTCGCTCGAGACGATGGCGGTCGTCGCGGGCTCGCGCTCGAGACGCGCGACGGTCTTCGCGAGCCAGTCCGGCGGCAGCACCACGTCGTCGTCGAGGATCGCGAGCAGCGGCGTCACCGCGGACGCGAAGCCGATGTTGAAGGTCTCGCACGCGCCGTAGGCCGAGTGCGGCATCACCACGAGGCGCACCTCGGGATAGCGCTCGCGGATCGTGCGCGCCGTCGCGTCGCTCGAGGCGTTGTCGACCACGACGATGTCGCTGAACGGCCGCACCTGCGCGCGGATCGCGTCGAGGTTCGCGCACACGTCGGCGCACTTGTTCCAGGTCGAGATCACGGCCGTCGCCGCGAGCGGGTGGTCGCGCGAGACGACGCCGAGCGCGGCGCGAGCACGCTCGTAGGCCGCGGGACCGTCGAGCTCGGCCACGACGCGCGCGGGCGCGCCGCGCGCGATCCGCACGCGCAGCTCGGGACTCGAGGCCACGGCCGCGGCGCAGGCGCACGCGACCGCACGCTCGTCTTCCGCGCTCCCGTCGACGTCAGGCACGATCACGACGGCCGGCCGAGCGCGCTCGAGCGCCGAGCGAATGCGCGCTACGAGCTCGAAGCTCGACGCGTGCGGACCTGCTCCCAGCGCGAGCTCCTCGCCGCCCTCGGGCGCGAGCGCGTCCCAGTCCCCAGCGTGCAGGCACACGCGCAGCGTCGCGCGCGCGGCTTGCTCTCGGACCGGTTGGACGGGTTGGGGTTGCACGACAGTTCGGGGGGGCAGGGAGCGCGGGCTTGGGGGCTGGCTCCGGGGACGACTTCGGGGCTGGTTCCGTCGGCTGTCCGACCCCGCTCGCCGCACCTCGGGGCGCCCGTGCCGCGCGCGCGGCGGGAAAAATCTTCCGCGTCAGCGCCCGGGCACGCGCGGCGCGGGACCGACCTCGATCTCCTCGCCGAGGCGTCCCTTGATGCGCTGGATCAGGATCGTCGCCGAAGTCTCGTCGTCCGCCTGCGCCTCCCACTCCGCGTAGGCGGGGTCGATCGGCCGCGAGAGGTTCATGTTGCGCTCGCTCTCGACGCGCACGTCGACCTTGTAGCGGCGGTCGCCGAGCGACTCGAGGCGCACTTCCGCGCGCTCGCGATGGCCCTTGCCGCGGAACGGCGCGAGTGCCGTGCGCCAGCCCGACAGCATGCGGCGGCTCGCCGGGTCCGCGTCCGAGCCCACGGGGAAGCCGAGGCGCTGCACTTCCTGCCCGCACACGGCCCACAGCACGTTCTCGCTCGGCGCCTCGATCTCGAACGACGGGCGCGGGTTCTTGTCCTCGGAGCTCGACGCGCAGCCGGCGAGGGCCAGCGTCGCGAGCAACGCGATGCGGGGAAGCGTGTTCATTCGGCGCTGTTCTCCAGCTTGTCCCGCAGCTCGAGCCGGATCGGCACTTCGCCGAGATCGAGCTCGTCCCGCAGGCGCTTGGTCAGGTAGCGGACGTAGTGCTTGTTGAGGAAGCGCTTGTCGTTCACGAACACCGTGAACGTCGGCGGCGCGCTGGTGGTCTGCGTGGCGTAGTAGATGCGCACGTTGGCGCCGGTGCGCGTCGGGCTGCGCTCCTCGTTGGCGCGCTTGAGCGCCTTGTTGAGGGCCCCCGTCGAGACGCGCACGTGGCTCTTCTCGAACAGCTCCTCGGCGAGCTTCAGGATCGCCTCGACGCCCTGGCCCTCGCGCGCCGAGAGGAAGCGGATCGGCGCGTAGTCGAGCTGCGGCAGCTCGCCGCGGATGTAGTCGACGAACTCCTGCCGCTCCATGTCGCTGACGAGGTCCCACTTGTTGGCGCACAGGATCAGCGGCTTGTAGTGGTCGATCACGTAGCGCGAGAGCGCCTTGTCGAGGTTCGAGAGCTCCTGGCTCACGTCGAACATGTGCAGCACGACGTCCGCGCGGCGCACCGTGCGGTGCGAGCGCGCGTCGCTGAAGAACTCGA
>CAITGX010000237.1 GCA_903892045.1 uncultured Planctomycetota bacterium
GAACGTCGCGTCGCTCTCGCCGCGAAGGTCCGTCGCTTCGGGCACGCTCGTCTGCATGCGGAATGCGAGTTCCGCCTGCGCGATGCGCGCATCGATCTCGGGATCGCCCTCCCGTCGGCTGGCCTCGCGTCCCATGCGCGCTAGAGCATCGAGCATCGAGCGCCTCGCCTCGCGCGTGACTCCGTCGGGATTGCCAAGGAACAGCACCGGCTCGGTGCCCGAGCGGAACTGGACGCCCTGATGCTCGCTCGGCAGGAAGCCCGAGCCCCACAGACGGGCATACAGCGGCTGGTCGCGCGTCGCGTCCTTCGACACGAGCACCACGAACGCCGGAAGGTCCGCGTTCAGCGAGCCGAGGCCGTAGGAGAGCCACGAGCCCATCGACGGCCGACCCGCGATCTGGCTGCCCGAGCAGAAGAACGTGATGGCCGGGTCGTGGTTGATGGCTTCCGTATGAACGGCGCGCAGCACGCACAGCCGATCCGCGATGCGTCCGGTGTGGGGCAAGAGCTCGCTCAGTTCGATGCCCGACTCGCCATGGCGGGCGAACTCCGCGAACGAAGCGGCGATGGGCAGCACGGCCTGATTGCCGCTCATGCCGGTCAATCGCTGGCCACCCCGCACGCTGTCCGGAAGCGGTTGTCCGTGCAGCGCGCGCAGCCCAGGCTTCGGATCGAGGGTCTCGAGCTGCGACGGGCCGCCTGACTGGAACAGGTAGATGACGCGCTTGGCGCGGGGTGCATGGTGCAGCCCGGTTGCGAGCGAGGGCTCGTCCGCGCCGAGGAGGTCCGACAGCGCGAGCGCGCCGAGCCCGAGGCCCGCGCCGCGCAGGAGTTCCCGGCGATCCGGCTGCGGAAGGCTCATCGGATCACCGTGGCTCCATCGCTCGCGAGAATCGTGCTGCAAGCGAGCGAAAGCGCCGCGAGCTCGGCATCGGCGGTGCCGCAGACCTCGCGCGCGAGTTCGGGCTCCCGTTGGAAACGCGGCACTTCGCGCTCGAGCAGCGCGAGCAGCGCCGCCAGCTCCTCGTGCGCAGGCTCTCGCGTGCAGGCGAGGCGGAATGCGCGAACGACGCGTGTCTCTCGAGACACCGCCTCGCTTGTCGCTCGGAGCGCAAGTGCCCGCGCGCACTCGACGAACACGGGATCGTTCAGGATCGCCAGCGACTGCAGCGGCGTGTTCGTCGCCGTCCGGCGCGGCAAGCAAGCCTCGCGTGTGCCCGCATCGAAGATGCTCATGTCCGGAACCGGCACCGTGCGCTTGCGGAATGTGTACAGGCTACGCCGATGGGCGCCCTCCCCGGCGTCCGGCTGGTAGTCGCCGCCTTGTCCCGCTTCGCTCCACAAGCCCTCGGGCTGCCACGGCCGGACCGAGGGTCCACCGAGCTTCTCGACGAGCAAGCCAGAAGCCGCGAGCGCGCTGTCGCGCAGCATTTCCGCGCTCATGCGTGGAGCGGGGCCTCGAGACAGGAGCGCATGGTCCGGATCCGCCGCTCGCTTCGCCACGCTGGCACTCGAGGACTGACGGAATGTGGAGCACAGCACGAGACGGCGCAGCATCGCGCGCATGTTCCACGCGCTGCCCGGAGACCCGTCGCCGTGAACGAACTCGTACGCCAGCCGGTCGAACAGCTCCGGATGGGAAGGGAAGCTCCCCTGCAGGCCGAAGTTCTCGCTGGTTTCCACGAGTCCGCAACCGAAGACCTGCTCCCACAGCCGATTCACGGCCACCCGCGCGACCAGCGGATTCCGCTCGTCGAGCATCCAGCTCGCGAGGCCTGCGCGGTTTCGCGGGAGCGCAGGCTCGAAGGCGAGCACGGCCTCGAGTGCGCCGGGGTTGATTCGCGTGCTCGTGTCGGGCTGGTCATACGCGCCGCGCCGGCGCACGTAAGTGGGGGAGGCCCAGCGCGAGTCCTGCATGCAGGCGAAGGCCGGAATGCCGTCGAGGTGCGCCGCGAGTGCTCTCTGCTCGGCGCGAAGCTTCGCGTGCGCCTGCTCCACGCTCTCGTCGAGCGCGTCGGCAAAGTGGTCTTCGAAGCTCGCAAAGTCGCACGGGTCCACTTGGAGGCCAGCGGCGACGGCGGTCGAGCGCGCCTGCACGCTCGTGAGGGCGCGACGCCACACGCGCAGGTCATCGATCGCGCCACTGCGGAATCCACTGCCGCGCGAACGTGATCCGAGTTCCAGCGTGTGGGTGGCGAGGGGGCCGTCGAGAGCATCGCGCACCACATCGACGCCAGCCGGCTTGCCGTTGACATGCACGCGCAGCCCGCTGGCGAGCGAGGAGCCATCGTACGTAGCGACGAGGTGCGTCCACTCGCCGATCGGGAGCGGCTCGCGCACGCGCACGCTCGCGGCCGATCCCGGCCAGAGGTGGATCGCGCTCCAGCGCAAGTGGCCGTCCACGAGCTCGAGCTCGATGCCGGACGCATCGGCATCCTGCGTGTAGAAGCCCGACGCATGCAGGAGCGCGGCCCGCGCGTTGCGCTCTCCGGGCCGAATCCACAGCGCGACGCTGATCTCGTCGTGGCGGCCGAAGCCCGACAGGCCGTCGAGCGCGAGGCCGCCGTCTCCATCGAAGCTCGCCGCACGGCCCGCGCGTCCTTCGCCCAGCTGGAACTGGCCGAGTTGCTCCGGTCGATGGCGGTCGAGGCTCGCCGGTGGCGCGCCCGCGACCAAGTTGGGCACCCGTCCGTTCTCGATCGTCTCGAAATCGTAGTGCGCATCCGGCGGCGGAGCCTCCGAGGCGCTCGCGGCGAGTCGTATCGTCTGCACGCGCCGCTTGGCCTCTGCACGCTTGCTGTCGATCTCGGCTTGCGCGAGTTGCACCGCGCTCCGCAGCTCGCTTTCGCGCCGCAGCTGCTCGTCCGTCGCGAGCCTCACGAAGGGCGGCGGCGCGTTGACGGGGAGCGCGTAGGGCTTGAGCCCGTTCTCGTCGATCGAGCCAAACATCGCCGCGAGCGCGTAGAACTCGCGCGTCGGGATCGGGTCGTACTTGTGGTCGTGGCAGCGCGCGCACTCGAGCGTGAGTCCGAGGAAGGTCGTGCCGAAGGTGCTGACGCGGTCGGCGATGCCTTCCTGCCGGAACTCCTCGGCGATCGAGCCGCCTTCCTCCGTCATGCGGTGCAGCCGGTGAAAGCCGGTCGCCACGCGATCGTCGATGCTCGCCTCGGGTTGAAGGTCGCCCGCGACGATCGAACGGACGAAGCGGTCGTAGGGCATGTTCGCCGCGAGCGCGTGCAACAGCCAGTCGCGCCACGGCCAGGTGAACGAGTTGCCGTCGGTCTGGTAGCCGTGCGTATCGGCGTAGCGCGCGAGATCGAGCCACACGGTGGCCATGTGCTCGGGCGCGCGCGGCGAGGCGAGCATCGCGTCGACGCGGCGCGCGTACTCCGCATCGCTCGCATTCGCTGCGAAGGCGTCGGCCTCTTCGGGCGTCGGTGGCAGGCCCGTGAGCACGAGCGAGGCCCTGCGCAGCAGGATGCGTGGCTCGGCCTCGGGTTCCGGAGCGAGGCCGCGGCGCTCGAGTGCAGCGAGTACGTAGGCATCGAGCTCGTCGCGCGCCCAGTCCTTTGACTTCACGCGCGGCGGATCACTCCGCTTCGGCTCGACGAAAGCCCAGTGGGGCATGTAGCGCGCACCTTCCTCGGCCCAGCGCAGCAACGTCGCACGTTCCGTTTCCGAGAGCGGTCGCTTGAGGCTCGGCGGAGGCATGACCTCCCGGGCAGCGTGGCTCGAGATGCGGCGCGCGAACTCGCTCGTCGCACCTCCGGCGAGCACTTCCCGCGCGCCTTCCTCGGTGTCGAGCCGCAAGTCGGCCTTGCGCTTCGCCTCATCGGGCCCGTGGCAGCTGAAGCAGCGATCGGCGAGGATCGGCCGCACATCGCGGTCGAAGCGCAGGGCGGGCTGGTCCGCCGGCTCGTGCGCCAGCGTCGCACACGCGACCGCGAGCAGCAGCGCACCTGCGATCGAGAGCGACTGCTTCATTCCTGCGTCGGGGCTAGCGTGCCGCTTCCGCGTTCATCTGCGCGTTGCGCGTCGCATCGAGGTAGCCAGCGGGCTGGCTCATGCCCGTGGTGTGGCACCAGCCGGTGACGTGTCCCATGGAATTCGCGCCCGGCAACTGCCCGCGCGAGCGCTCCACGGTGCCATCCTCCGGGTCCGCGAGCAGGAGGGAGGCCAGCACGTTGCACGCGCTGCCGCTGTTGGAGGTCGTCCAGTAGCTGACCTCCGCGCGCGCCCACGTCGGAATGCCGGCCAGCCAAGTCGCGGCGCCGCTCGGCGTCAGGTTGGAGTTCGTCCCGCAGGTGAAGAATCCGAGCGATGCCAGTGGCCTGCCTTGATAGGGCGTCGCGAGGCTCTGGATGCGACGTCCACCGGTCGCGTGGTCGAGGCCGCTCGTGTAGTAGGTGAAGAGGTGCAGCGCCGCGCAGCCGCCCTGGCTGTGCCCGACGACCCCGAACGACGAGAAGCCCGCGAGGTCCGCGCGCGAGCCGATCAGCTGCGCGAACTGGTCGTGCGAGCGGTTCGCGCTCAGGTCGAGGAATGCGTACTTGGGCTGCGTGAACTGGGCCGCGGGCCAGATCGAGCCCGTCGAGCAGTAGCCGTGCGTCAGCACCAGTCCCGGCTGGATGGGGCGTTCGCCGCTGAAGGCAGGAAAGGGCCCGACGGGCTGCGTGGCCTGCGCGAGCAGCGCAGCGGCACTGGTCAAGCTCGCGCTCGCGGCCCGAGGCGCATGCGGTGGCGCGAGCACAGGCATGCTCGACAGGCTCGCGAGCACGCTCGAAGTGTCCGGGTCCTGCACACGCACGTTGCGCAGCTCGAGCGTCCCGTTGGCGCCCGCAAGTTCGAGCCAGCGCTCGTCAAAGCGCAGGCGCCAGCGGGCCCGGCGCCCGTCGACTTCGGGCTCTTGGATGCGTGACACCCAGCAGGCGGGCACGGAGCCGCGTGAGCCGTGTGCCCAGACCTCCGCGGAAACCTGCAGTCGCTCCGGCGCGTCGAGCAGCAGCGCGCCGAGCGTGAGCTCCACGCGGCCATCGGCGAGGCGCGTGGCCTCGGCCACGCCATCGAGCGCGAGCTTCGGCTCGTGCACGTGGAAGGCGAGCGGCACGCTGCGCTGCACGCGCGCTCCCCGAGGCTTGAGCCCACTCAGGTGGGCGCGCGCGACGACCTCGCCGACCACCTCGCTCGGCAGCCACGCGCCGAACAGCCCATCTCCAGCGAGACGGTCGTCGTGCAGGCCGTCATCGCGCATGCGCAGGGTGCTGGTCCGGCCGGCCCACTCGAGCTCGAGCCACGCCTCGAGCCCATGCAGCGAGAGCTCGCTTTCCATGCGCGCCACGACAGCCGCCGGCTCGCCCCGCAGCGCACCGTGCGTCTGGAGCCAAGCCCGTGCGCGGGCCGCGTTGCCATCGGAGACCAGCGCCCAGCCCACGTCGACATCGCTCGCGCTCGAAGCGATCACTCGCACGGTCCACGGGCCACTCGACACCACGCGCAGCTCGCGACGCGCGCTCACGAAGCCAGGCAGGAAGTCGCCAGCGAGGTCGAGCTGCGGCAGCTGGCTCGTCCGCGCGTCGAGGTCGCGCAGGGGCATGCCCGCCGGCGCCGCCAGCACGCGCCAGCGCGCGGCCGAGGGCGAGAGCAGGGTGAGCGCGCTCTCCCCGTCCAAGTGAGCCGTGAACTCGGCCTGCCAGTCCGAGCTTGCGCGCACGAAGCGCAGGGACTCGATCGCGGCCTTGGAGATGCTCGAGCAGGCCTCGAGATCGGGCAGACGCACGATGCTCGCGAGGATGTCCTCGGGCGGCGCGATCACATCCCGGGGGGCGGGCGCCTGGAAAGCTAGAGCGAGCGCGGCGAGCATGGCTGCGATTGTGCGAGGGATGTCCCGGATGCGAAAGGGGCGCTTGGGCCACTAGACTTGGGGCCGATGTCGAAGCTCCGGCGCATTCCCACCGCGATGACCTCGGCCACGCACCTCGTCGCCGCGCTCGAGCAGTCCGGCCTGCGCGAGGTCGAGCGCGTGAGCGAGCTGGCGCCGCTCATGTCGTGGCGTGGCCAGCCGCTCCCCGAGCGCGCCGAGATCCTCGTGCGCCGCCGCCAGATCGGCGCCACCGCAGATGACCTCGGCTTCGTGCGTGGCGCGGACGGCCGCTACGAGGCCCTCGTGAGCGAGATCCTGCTCTCGCGCTTCGACAAGCGCTGGTTCGCCGAGCTGGAGAAGCGCTACGCGGCGCTCGCGGTCGCAGCCGGCGAGGCGCTGGCGGCGCCGGAGCCTCCGCGCTCCGCTCCGCACCCTGCTCCGGTCGCCGAGCCGGAGTTCGCCAAGCCTCCCGTGCAACGGCCCGAGCCGAAGAGCGCACCGCAGCCAGCGCAGCCGATGCCGCGCATCGAGCGCCGCGGCTCGATCGATGTGGACAGCGTCGACGTGCCGACGCTCGCCGCCGGCGACGCGAGCGAGGCCGACCTCGCCAAGGTCGAGCAGGACCTCGTGGCCGTGCTCGGGGCCGCCAAGCGCGCGGCGAGCTCGGGAAGCTGCGTGGCCAACCTGATGGTCCTCGTCGCGATCGTCGCCATCGCGGGCTCGACCCGCAGCGTGGCGGTCCTCGTGCTCGGCCTCATCGGCTGCTTCTTCCTCGGGCTGCGCGAGCTCAAGCGGCGCCAGGAACGCATGGTGCAGGCCGCCACGGCCGAGTTTCGCGCGCGGTTCGGGTCTCGCGCGCAGGCCCGCGAGCTCGCGTTGCAGCGGCTGCGGCGCGAGATCGGCAAGCTCGACGGCGACAAGCGCGCGGTGGTGGAGCAGCTGCTGCGCCGTCTGGCATGAGTTCCCTGCGACCGCCGGTGCGCCACCTCGCGCGCTGGGCGAGCCTCGCGGACGCCGACCGCTGGCTCGAGCGCCTGCTGGTCGAGGTTCCCTGGAAGCAGGAGCACATCACCGTCTTCGGCCGCCGGCACCCCATGCCGCGCCTGTCGTGCTGGATGGCCGATCCGGGCTGCGAGTACCGCTACGCGGACCTGCAGAACGTGATCGAGCCTTGGACGCCCGTTGCGCAGGAGATCCGCGCGCGCCTGCGGTTCGAGCTCGCCTGCCCGTTCAACTCGCTGCTCCTCAACTTGTACCGCGACGGCCACGACTCGATGGGCTGGCACGCCGATGACGAGCCCGAGCTCGACCCCGAGGCCTCGATCGCGTCGCTCAGCCTCGGCGCCGCTCGCACCTTCCGCATGCGCCCGCGCGCCCGGCTTGGCGCGGAGAAGCTCGCCTTCGAGCTGGAGCATGGCGACCTCTTCGTGATGGACCCGCCGACCCAGCGCCACTGGCAGCACGAGCTGCCGAGGCGGCTGCGAGTCCGCGGCCCGCGCATCAATCTCACCTTCCGGCACGTGCGCCCAACGTCAGAAAATGCCGCGCGGGCCGAGCCGTCCTGAGGGGACGACCCGACCCGCGCGTGCCTGCGAGCGAGCTCCTGCCGCGACTAGTTGCCGTTCGCGGAGTTCAACTTGCGGACGGTGTACCCGACCTTGTCGTTGAGCTTGTCGCTGAGTTCGCCCAAGGCCGCGACCATGCCACCAGCGACGACCACGCCAGTGATGGCCAGTTCGATCGTCTCGGCTCCGCGTTCGTCGCGGAGGAAGCTCAGGATCCAGCGAGTCATGGGAAGGTTCTCTTGGTGCGTAGGCCGAAGAGCTCTTGGCGTTGGTTCGACTTCCTTGCGCGTCGTTCTGGAACGGTGTCGTTCGATCCCTGCGCGAGAACTCGAGCCTCCGGAAAGACTTGCGGCTCCAGTCGCCCGGAGCCGCAGAGCCTTGGCTACGCCAAGAGGCTGATCAGTTGCCGTCGGCCGCGTCGAGCTTGCCGATGAGCTCGTCGCCCTTGGCCTCGACCTTGTCCTTGAGCTCGGTGAAGCCGGCGACGGCGCCGCCGCCCACAACGAGGCCGGTGATGGCGAGTTCGGTCGTCTCAGCGCCGCGCTCGTCCGCGATGAACAGCTTGATCCAGTTCTTCATGTCGTGTCGTTTCCCAGACTGGGGGAGGGGTTGCGTGCGCGCGGCAAGGCCCGTTGCCTTCGCCCACCCGCACAAGAGCAATAATCCCCCGAGGATTCGTGTCTGGGAAGTGACAAATACGGCTTTTCGAGGCACATCAAGCGCGTTTCAATTCTGAAGCCATTGCTCGGGGGCGAACCGTAGAAATAGACAACGCCGCCCCTGCGATGGCAGGGGCGGCGTTGCTGCGACGAGCGCTTCGCCAGTAGGGGGGGCGAGGAGGAGTCCCGGCGTGGCGCTCGAGCCGCGGAGCCTTGTCTTGGGGTCAGTTGCCGTCGGCCGCGTCGAGCTTGCCGATCAGCTCGTCGCCCTTGGCCGCGACCTTGTCCTTGAGCGAGCTGAAGCCAGCGACGGCTCCGCCGCCCACCACGAGGCCGGTGATGGCGAGCTCGGTCGTCTCGGCGCCGCGCTCGTCGTTCAGGAACATCTTGAGCCAGTTCTTCATGGGAGATTCTCGGGTAGAGGTGGGATGTGGGAGAGAAGTCGTTCAGCCGTCGAGCTCCGGGCGCCTTGCCCGTCGTGCGGCCAAAGGAACTCTCCCCCGGCTCCGCGAGAGAGGTCGGAACGAGCTCCAGAAAAGTGTCGAGGGGCCTCGCTGGGCCGGACTCCTTTTCCGACGGGCTGAAACGACTTCGCGCCGACCACCCGAGGCGACGGGCGGTCGGCGCGAAGGACGAGTGCCCGTGGGCCGGGGCTAGCGACTCGCGGCGAAACGGCTGCGGCTGGCGCGAGCGATCTCGAGGTTCGCGTTGACGTCGGCGGGCGTCAGCACGCGGGCCCAGAGCTCGCGGGCAGCGTCCTCCTCGCCGCCGAGCGCGCGCGCGAGGGCGAGGTTCGACACGTACTCCGCATCGGCCGGGTCCGCGGCGCAGGCTGCCTCGAAGTCCAGGGTCGCTGGAGCGAGGTCCGCGGCGAGCAGGTGACACAGGCCACGGTCGTTGAGCAGCACCGGATGCGCGGGAAAGCGCGCGAGGCCACGATCGAGCCAGCCGATCGCGTCCTGGATGCGTCCCTCCGAGAGCAGGATCTCGGCGCCTTCGGTGTACGTGCCGAGGTGGTCAGGGTGGTCGCGCAGGAGCCGCTCGATCAGGTAGCCGGCACGGGTCGTGTCACCGCGGGCCGCGAGCACGCGCGCGGTCAGCTGCAGCGTCTGGGGCGTGGTCGGCTTCAGGGCGCCGCCATCGAACCAGTCGAGCTCCGGATCGGGCGTCGACTGGCAGGCGCTCGCCGCGAGGACGAGGGCCAGGGCGCAGGTGCGCAGGGTCAGGTTCTTCACTGCAGGTTCCTCGTGGGGGTCGTGCCGGTGCCGGACGTGTCGGAGGCCGTGGGCAGCTGCGGCATGGGGGAGGTCGCGATGCGGGCGCGGATCGCGAGCGCGTCGACGGTCGACACTCCCGGCCCGGAGGCGGGGCGGGTCTCGAGGGCGATCTGCTCCGGCGCGATGCCGCGCGCCGCGAGCGCCGAGCTCACCGTGGCCGCCCGTGCGGCATGCAGGGCCTCGCTCTCCGAGCCGCGCGGCAGCGCGATGCGTCCGCCGCTCTCGCGCAGTCCCTCGGCGAGGATCGCCAGGTCGCGCTCGCCCAGCCGGGTCAGCTGCGCCGTCTCGGGAACGAAGTGGTGATCGAACAGGGCCCGCTGGCGCAGCACGCCTTGGCGCACCTGGTCCGAGAACGGCTCGCTGCGAAAGCGCGCGTCGGCGAGCGCCTGCGCCTCGTCGACGGCGATGGCCGACTCGGGAGTGCGCGAATCGCGGGGCCCGGAACAGCCGAGCAGGCACAGGGTGGCGAGCGCGAGCGCGCCGGAAGGGAGCAGGTGACGCATCGTGGTTCTCATGGGAGGAATCGCTTGGCCCCTAGTCGCCGCTGGCGCGTCCGAGGGACTCGAAGAGCATGGTGAGCAGGGGGCCGACGATCAGCAGCAGGGTCGCCGGGAGGAGGAACAGGGCCAGCGGGAAGAGCATCTTCACCGAGGCCTCGTGGGCTCGCTCCTCGAGCGCCTGCAGCTCGGCGTGGCGCAGGGAGTCGGACAGCACGGCGATGGCGCGCGCCATCTCGGTGCCGAAGCGCTCGGTCTGCTCGAGCAGGAGCCCGAGCGCGCGGAACTCGTCGACGCCGGTGCGCGCCGTCGCCGAGTCGAGCGCGCGGGTCCACGACGTGCCGAAGCCCACCTCGAGGTCCACCCGGCGCATCTCGTCGGCGAGGATCGCGCCGCGGCCGTCGAGGCCCGTCGAGACCGCCTTCCACGCGGCCGGCAGGCTCATGCCGCCCTGCATGGAGATCTGCAGCAGGTCGAGCATCACCGGGAACTCCGCCACGAGCTCGAGCTGGCGCTGGCGGCGCTGCGACTCGAGCCAAAGCTGCGGCATCCACCAGCCAAGGAGTGCCCCGAGCACGGCGAGGAGCACGGTCGCGGCCGCCGAGCCGTCGCTGCGCTGGGCCAGCAGGGCTCCGCCGAGACCACCCGAGAGCGCGCACAGGACGTGGAACAGGCCGAACGAGACCCGATCGCCGCCGGGGCGCAGGCCCGCGTCGGCGAGGTCGCGCCGGTAGGCGTCGAAGCGCCCCTTGGGGCGGTCGCTCTCGCTCCACAGTCGCCCGCGCTCGGCGTCGCGGCGATTCGCGGCGTCGCGCCGCACCGCCCAGGCCGTGCCCATCACCGCGGCGAAGGTCGCGGCACCGGCGATCCAGATGCCCGTGTTCACGACTCGAGCTCCTTGGCCTGCGGCTCGATGCGGCCGAGCCGCTGGATGCCGGCGAGACCGGCGACGATCATCAGCGCGGCGAGGGCCAGCATCACGTTGCCGTGGTGGCTGTCGAGGATCGTCGCGGCGTAGCCGTCGACGAGCGCGCAGAGCAGCGCGACGGCGAGCAGCGGCAGCACCGCGAGCACGGATGCGGCCGTGCGGCTGTAGGCGACGATGGCTCGCGCTCGGCGGCGCACGCGCGAGCGCTCGACCAGCGAGTGGGCGAGACGGTCCGTGGTGTCGGCGAGGTTGCCGCCCGCGTTGACCTGCACGGCGAGCGAGAGGCCGAAGGCGCGCAGCGCGGAGATCGGCGAGCGCACGAGCACGTTGCGCACGGCGGTGCCGAGCTCCTCCCCGAGCGACTCGCGCTGCACGATCTCGCGGAAGGCCCGGCCCGCCTCGCCGCGCGCCTCCTGCGACAGGATCTGCAGCATGCCGGAGAGCGGAATGCCGGCGCGCAGCGCACGGCTGGCGGTCTCGATCGCCTCGACGGCGTACTGCTCCTCGCGCAGCGCGTCCGAGGCGCGCGACTGGGAGCGCACGACCATCAGCGCCATCTGCCAAGCGGCGAAGAACGCCGCGGCGAGCAGCGGCTTGCCCGCGCCGAACCACAGCACCGCCGTGATCCCGATGCCCGCGGCCAACAGCGGGATCCGCAGCCGCTCGAGCGCCTGCTTCTCCGTCGCCGGGGAGACGGGCCGCGCTGCGTCGGTGGTCACTTCCCGTTCCCCATGGGCAGCGTTCCTGCCGCGTAGACGGACGCATCGAGCGCGATGCCGCGGGACTTCATGCGGGCGAGGAAGCGCGGCGCGACGCCCGAAGCCACGAAACGGCCGGTGGCCACGCCGTCGCGCACGGTCTCGAGCTCGAAGCGGTGCAGCACCTCGGTGCGCACCATCTCGCCCTCGACGCCCGCGAGCTCGACCACCTCGCTCACCACGCGCCGGCCGTCGGGCAGGCGCGCGATGTGCACGACGAGGTCGATGCCCGAGGCGATGTACTCGCGCAGCACGCGCACCGGCACGTCGAAGCCGCCCATGGCGAGCATCGACTCGAGACGCGTGAGCGCGTCGCGGGCCGAGTTGGCGTGCAGGGTGGTCATCGAGCCCTCGTGGCCCGTGTTCATGGCCTGCATCATGTCGAACGCCTCGGCGCCGCGGCACTCGCCGACGATGATGCGATCGGGGCGCATGCGCAGCGCGTTGCGGAGCAGGTCGCGCGCCGTGACGGCACCCACGCCCTCGACGTTGGCCGCGCGCGACTCGAGCCGCACGATGTGGCGGCCCTCGAGACGCAGCTCGGCCGCGTCCTCGATCGTGATCACGCGCTCGTCGGCGCCGAGGGCCGCGGAGACCGCGTTGAGCAGCGTGGTCTTGCCGACGCCGGCGCCGCCCGAGAACAGGATGTTGAGGCGCGCCTTCACCGCGGCGTGCAGCAGCGCGACGGTCGCGGGCGCGATCGAGCCGAGCTCGACCATGCGATCGAGGCCCAGCGCGCGCTTGGGGAAGCGGCGGATCGAGAGCTGCGGGCCATCGACCGACAGCGGCGGGATGATGGCGTTGACGCGCGCGCCGTCGGGCAGGCGCGCATCGACCATCGGGCTGCGCTCGTCGATGCGGCGACCGGCGTTGCGCACGAGGCGCTGGATCACGTGCAGCAGGTGGGCGTTGTCGCGGAAGCGCACGCCGCTTTCCTCGAGCTTGCCGCGGCGCTCGACGAACACGCGCTCGGGGCGCGTGACGAGGATGTCGCTGATCTCGTCATCGGCGAGCAGCGGCTCGAGCGGCCCGAGTCGGAACATGTCGTCGAGCACGCCCTGCACGAGCATGCGACGCTCCGCGTCGTCGATCGACGGCGCGAGCTTGCGCAGCAGGGCGTCGGCCCGGGCGGAGCACTCGCTCTCGAGCTCGCCACGGCCGAGCCGCTCGGCCGCGCCGAAGTCGAGCGCGGCGACGAGCTTCTCGTGCATCTCGCGGCGCAGCTCGGAGTGCCGCACCACGGACGGGTTCATGGGGACGTCCTTCACGACTAGTTCGAGGCCGGACGGGCCGCGTCCGCGGCCGGCAGGCGGGCATCCTCGGCGCGACGCCACGCACCCGGGCCCTTGAGGCCCTCGAGCCCGAGCTCGCGCAGTCGCGCGCTGGGCCCACCGACGGCCGACTGGCCGTGGAACACGCCCTGGGCGAAGAACTCCCAGTCGCTCGGCGCCACATGCAGGTCGCCGGGCACCGGACGATCGAAGCCGTCATCGAGCGGGTCGACGAGGTCGGCCGTGACCATCACCACGAGCTCCGTCTGGTCCTGCTCGTAGCGCACGCTGCGGAACAGGGGGCCGAGCATCGGCAGGTCGCCGAGCACGGGCACGCGCGAGACGCGCGCCTGGTCCTTGCTGCGCAGGAGGCCCGCCATGGCGAAGGATTGGCCCGTGCCGAGCTCGACCGTGGTGCTCGAGCGACGCGTGACCACGCCGGGGATGGTGAAGCCGTTCTGGCGCACCGCGCCGACTTCGCTGAGCTCGCTGACCTCGGGCGAGACCTCGAGGCGGATGCGACCGCCGCCGAGCACCTGCGGCCGGAAGTTGAGCCGCACGCCGAAGTCCTTGTAGACGATGGTGACGTAGTTGCCGCCGCCCACTTGCGCGTTCTGCACGACGGGCACGGGGAACTCGCCGCCGACGAGGAAGGTCGCCTGTTCGCCGCTCACCGCGACGAGGTTGGGCTCGGCGAGCAGCCGCACATAGCGGTTCTCCGACAGGGCCTGCAGGTAGGCCTCGAAGTCGGCGCTCGGGATGCCGAAGAACATCGTGGTCGCGGCCGTCACGCGGTTGCCGGTGAGGTCGTAGGTGTACTCGCCGCTGCCGATGTCGGCTCCCGCCTTGGGCGAGATCGAGACCGGCTGGAAGGGCGAGGCACCGGGCGACTGCAGGCCGCCGAAGCCCGACTGGCTGCCGCCGACGCCGCCGAAGGAGAGCTCGCGCAGGGCGGTGCGGCTCGCCTCGGCGATGCGCACGCGCAGCTGCACCTGCTGGAGGCCGGCGATGCGCGTCAGGTTGGCCCACTTGAGGCCGGTCGAGTCCATGTAGCTGTCGAGCGAGGCTGCGACGCCCGTGTCGGCGAGGCTGCCGCGCAGCACGACCGTGCCGCCGAGGTCCTCGACCGAGAGCTCAGGTCCAAACAACTGCGCCAACGAGCGGCGCAGCTCGGTCACGTCGACGGTCACGCGCACGCGCCGCGAAATGGCCACGCCGGACTCGAGGCGCACGAGCAGGTCCGTGACGCCGGGGCTGCGGGCGACGAGCAGGAGCTCGTCGGGATTGACCGGGCGCGCGTCGAGGATCTCGGGGTGCGCCACGACCACCGTGGCAGCACGGCCACCGAGCGCGAGCAGCGACGAGGCGCCCGAGCGCAGCTCGAGCGTCTCGCCCGACTGGGTCGCTTGGAACGGGGCCGCGGGCAGGGCGGAGGAAATGGGCGCGAGCGCCAGCGACACGGCTAGCGCGAGCGAGAGGTTCAGGCTCGTCATGGGGGTGGGACTTTCCGGGGACGGGCGCTTCAGCGCGGCTGGGCGAACTCGTGACGCTCGCTGGCATCGCCGCGGATCACGAGCACCTCCCACTTGGGCGTCGCGGGAGCGACCGGCGCGGGCGGCGGCGCCACGGGAGCCGGCTGGGCGACCGGGGCCTTGGCAGCGGGCTCCTCGAAGGCGAACAGCTCGCGCGTCGACGCCTCGGCGGGGGCCTGGCTCGGCGCGTCGCCGTCCTTTTCGGAGCGCAGCGAGAGGCCGAGCGTGCCGCGGGCGCTGGCGAGCTCGATCTGGGCCGCGTGCTGGGGCAGCACCGCGAGCGTGACCGTGGTGCGGCGCGAGCCGCGACGCTCGTCGGAGGAGCTCGGGGCGAGCACCGTGTCCTCGTTGACCGCCACGACGCGCGCGCCCTCGAGCACCGTACGCGTGACCGTCTCGCGCCGGCCGTTGACCGTGCCGGGCGCATCCATGGTGGCGAGCACGTCGACGCGTGCCCCGGGGTACAGCATCACCTCGGGCCCGTTGTCGCGCAGCGTGATGGTGATCGCGCGCGTGCCGGCCGGGAGCTCGCTGCCGAGCGTCACGCCGTCGGCGCGCACGGCCGGGCTCTTCGAGCGGGTCGAGGCCGGGGCCGTCCCTGCCGTGCGTTCCGCGGCCTCGCTCTGGGGAGTCTCGTCCCCGAGGACGGATTGGAGCAGTCCCGTCGCAAGGGCGGCGATGACGGCCATGGCGATGCCGATCAGGAGCAAGCGAGAAGTTTGCATGGGAGCACCGGATGGAAGCTGGAGGTTCAGTCTTGGCGAGGCTCGAGCACCATGGCGGCGCGGCCCTTGAGCGTGTCGGGAATGGGCATCAGCCGCGCGAGTCCGAGCAGCTGGTTGGGGGCGTAGCGGGCCTCGATGCTGACGGTGATCGCCGTTCCGGCGTCGAGGTCCTCGGGCGCACCCGGCAGGAACGAGATCTGTGCGCCGACGATGCCTTGGTCGGCGAGCGACGCTTGGACCCTCGTCTCGACGGACGCGGCGGTGGCTCCGTCGAGCGACGCCTCGCGCGCCCCGAGCCGCGCAGCGCTGGCGAGCTGGGTCGACTTCAGCACCAGCCAGCCGTACTCGCAGGCGGCGAAGATCACGAGAATCAGCAGCGGTACCGCGATCGCGGCCTCGATGCTCTCGGAGCCGCGCCGGGCGCGGACGCTGCGAGTCCAGGTCTTCATGCTCCGCCTCCGCGAGTCTCCCACCACCACCAAGTCAGGGCCGTTCCGACGAGGATCGCCGGAGCGTAGGGCATCCATTGCTTGGGGCGCTCCTTGGGGCCGCTGCCGGACGGCAGGGCGCTCGACTCCGGGTAGGCGATGCGGCCGGCGAGCGCGCGGCCGAACTCGAGCCGTGTGATCCACAGCCCATGCATCAGAACCACGGGGATGTCGCGCAGTCCACCGCGCGCCACGGTCACGCCCATGCCAAGCGCGAAACCCGTGGCCGTCACTCCTAGTACCAGCGGAACTGCCGCCGAGCTCCCGAGCCAGGCCCCGAGGCCCATCATGAGCTTCGCGTCGCCGGCGCCGCCCCCGGCCAGAATGAACGCGCCGATGAAGATTCCGCCCGCGATCGCGGCGCCGATCAGCGCGTCACCCATGCCAGACCAGCCGCCGAGCATCGCGCCATGGGCCAGACCCAGCCCGAACAGCGGGAAGGTCAGCCAGTTCGGAATCCGCATGCTACGAAGGTCCGTGGCCGTGGCGACGGCACACGCCACGAGCAACAGAAGCCAGACCCACGCGTGCGGGCCGGCGGCAGAGGGGGGGAGGAACGGCATGCCGGCGAGTATCGACATCCCCAAGACTGGAAGTACGGTCGGAAGCACCGGAAAGGACCTCCTTCCACTCAGGTTCCTGTAAATTAGACTCCGAACAGGGAAAGACGAAAGCCCCCCCTTGAATCTCCGTCCCACAGTGCGGTCGGCCCGACGCGGCCTCTCCAGCATCAAGGTGATCGTGGTGTTCCCGTCGGTCCTCATGCTCGCGTGGCTCGGGATCGAGGTCGGGCTGGCGTTGCACTCGTCCGCGGAGGCCCGCAACGGCGCGGACGCCATCGCCTTGGCGGCCGCCGCTCAGCACGACGAGAGCTA
>CAITGX010000238.1 GCA_903892045.1 uncultured Planctomycetota bacterium
GCCCTGACGCTGCTGCTCTTGCGCAGGGTCGGCGACGGGCCGTTCGCAGCGCCGCGCGAGCGTCCTCAGGTCGGCGCGACCGCCGTGCGCCCGTCGCTGGGCTCGATCGACGCCGAGGTCGTGCCGGGACAGGCCCCGGAACAGGACTGAGCCTCTACAGCGCCGGTCCGGATCCGTCGAAGAGGCCTGCGGACCGCAGCCCGAGAAAGCCGCGGCGAGAAGGGCTATAAGCGCGGAAGGCGCGGGCCGCAGGGCCCAACGGAGGAGCCATGGAAACGATCCTGACGTGGCTGGAGTTCCTGGCGGCGGCGAGCGTGCCCTTCGTCGCGCTCGCGGCGTTGCGACGGCCATTCTTCGGTGCCGTGGCCTCCGCCGCAGCGGTGCTGGCGCTGGCCCACCTGCAGGGCGCGAGCGGGGCGCCCGTGCTCATTCCCGCCGCGCTGCTGGCGCTCGCCCTCGTGATCTACGTCGTGCGTCCCCTGCGGCGTGCGCTCGTGACGGCACCGATCTTCCCGCTGGTGCGGCGCATCCTGCCCAAGATGAGCGAAACCGAGCGCGCGGCGCTCGAGGCCGGCACGGTCGGCTGGGATGGCGAGCTCTTCAGCGGCGCGCCCGACCTCGCCAAGCTCGCCGGCGCCCGGGACCGCGACCTCGACGAGCGCGAGCGAGCCTTCCTGCGCGACACGCTCGATCCGCTCTGCGCCCAGCTCGACGACCACGCGGTCACGCGCGACGGAGACCTGCCGCCGCAGGTGTGGCAGTCGCTCCGCGCGAGCGGCCTGATGGGCATGATCATCCCGCGCAGCTTCGGCGGGCTCGAGTTCTCCGCGCGCATGCAGTCGACGGTGGTCGCGCGGCTCAGCTCGCGCTGCGTGACGGCAGCCGTGACGGTGATGGTGCCGAACTCGCTCGGGCCCGCGGAGCTGCTGCTCCACTACGGCACCGAGGACCAGAAGCGCCACTGGCTGCCGCGGCTCGCGAGCGGCGAGGAAATCCCGTGCTTCGCGCTCACCGAGCCCGCGGCCGGCTCCGACGCGGCGTCGATGCGCAGCGAGGGTGTCGTGTGCCGCGGCAGGTTCGAGGGCCGCGAGGTGCTCGGCATGCGACTCACGTGGGAGAAGCGCTACATCACGCTCGCGCCCATCGCGACCGTGCTCGGCCTCGCGTTCAAGCTGCGCGATCCCGAGCGCCTGCTCGGCGGCGAGGTCGACCTCGGCATCACCTGCGCGCTGATCCCGGTCTCGACGCCGGGCGTCGTCACCGGCGAGCGCCACGACCCGCTCGGGATTCCGTTCATGAACGGCCCGACGCGCGGCCGTGACGTGTTCGTGCCGCTCGACTTCATCATCGGCGGCCCGGCCATGGCAGGACGTGGCTGGACGATGCTGATGCAGTGCCTCGCCGCGGGCCGCGGCGTCTCGCTCCCCGCGCTGTCCACCGGAGCAGCCGAGCTCGCGGTGCGCGTCACCAGTGCTCATGCGACCGTGCGCGAGCAGTTCTCGCTCCCCATCGGCCGCTTCGAGGGCGTGGAAGCGAAGCTCGGCCGCATCGCCGGCCTCGCGTACACGATCGACGCGGCGCGCACGCTCACGCTGGGCGCGCTCGATCGCGGCGAGAAGCCCGCCGTCGTGACCGCGATCATGAAGGCCTACACGACGGAGGCGATGCGCTCGGTGCTCAACGACGCCATGGACGTCGTCGGTGGAAACGGTATCTGCCGCGGGCCGCGCAACACGCTCGCGCACGCCTACCAGTCGTTGCCGATCGGCATCACCGTCGAGGGCGCGAACATCCTCACGCGCTCGATGATCATCTTCGGGCAGGGCGCGATCCGGTGCCATCCGTGGGTGCAACGCGAGCTCGCGGCCGCGGACAAGGGCGACGTCGCGGGGTTCGACGAGGCCTTCTGGGGACATGTCGGACACGTCGTCACCAACGGCGTGCGCGCCTTCGGCCACGGCCTCACCGGCGGAGCGCTGGCGAGCGTGCCGTGCCGGGGAGTCGCGGCGCCCTACGCGCGCGACCTCGTGCGCTACAGCGCCGCCTTCGCCTTCGCTGCCGACACCGCGATGGGAACGCTCGGGGCGGCGCTGAAGCGCAAGGAGAACCTCAGCGGACGACTCGCGGACGCGCTGGCGTGGCTCTACCTCGGATCGGCCGTGCTCAAGCGCTTCCTCGACGCGGGCCAGCCCGCCGCACAGCGCGATGCGTTCCGCTGGTCGATGGAGCACGCCCTGCACGAGGTCGAGAGCGCGCTCGTCGGGCTGCTCGACAACCTGCCGGCGCGCCCCGTCGCGATCGGGTTGCGCGCGGTGCTGTTCCCGCTCGGGGCGCGACGCCGCGCGCCGAGCGACCGTCGTACGAGTGCCGTCGCGCGCGGAGTCGTGGAGGGCGGCGCGCTGCGCGACCTGCTCACAGGGCTCGTGTACGTGCCGCCCCCGGAGGAGCTGGGACTCGGACGGCTCGAGGCCGCGCTCGCGGCCGTGCTGGCCGCTCAAGGCGCGCGCGACAAGCTCAAGGAAGCCCAGCGCAAGGGCAAGCTGCCCCGAGGGATCGCGAACGTGGTCGAGCTCGCGCTGGCGGAGGGATTGCTCTCCCCCACCGAAGCGGAGGCGATCCGCGCAGCCGAGCATGCCCGTGACGCCGCGGTCGCCGTCGACGCATTCCCGCGCGGTACGCTGGAGCGATGAGCTCGAAGTACCCGGTCACGCAGGCCGTGCGCGTGCTGCGCGCGGCCAACGTCGCGTTCGAGGCCCACGAGTACGCCTACGTCGACAAGGGCGGCACGGCGACCTCGTCCGCGGCGCTCGGCGTGCCGGAGCATCAGGTGATCAAGACGCTGGTGCTCGAGGATGACGCCAAGGAGCCGCTCATCGTGCTCATGCACGGTGACAAGCAGGTCTCGACGCGCAACCTCGCGCGCCAGATCGGCGTGCGCAGCGTCCAGCCCTGCAAGCCCGAAGTCGCGGATCGCCACTCGGGCTACCAGGTCGGCGGCACGAGCCCGTTCGGCACGCGCAGGACGATGAAGGTCTACATGGAGCGCACGATCCTCGACCTGCCGCGCATCTGGATCAACGGCGGACGCCGCGGGTTCCTCGTCTCGCTCGATCCCAAGGAAGCGGCGCGCGTGCTCGCTCCCCTGCTCGTCGACGTCGCGACGGACGCCTGACCGGGGAGCGCGCGGTGCCTAGAATGCGCCGCGATGAACGCGCTCCGCTCCCCCGCAGCCCTGCTCCTGCTCGCCCTGCTTCCCGCCTGCGGAGAAGAACTCGCGCCACTGCCCGCGGAGCCGCGCATCGAGTTCGCGGAAGTGGGCGAGCGCGCCGGGCTCGCGCTGGTGCAGGCGAGCGGCGATCCGAGGCGCTGGTACATCCCGGAGAGCAACGGAACGGGCGCGGCGTGGCTCGACTACGACGGCGATGGCGACCTCGACCTGTTCGTCGGCAACGGACAGCGCGTGCGCTACGTCGACAACGGTGCACGGCTCGAGATCGCGCGCGACGCCCGCAGTGCGCTGTATCGCAACGACGGCGGCCTGCGCTTCACCGACGTGAGCGCGGACACCGGGTGCGATCGCCGCGACTGGGTGCAGGCCATCGCGACCGCGGACGTCGACAACGACGGTGACACGGATCTCTACCTTGGATGCATCGGGCCCGACGTGCTGTTGCGCAACGACGGCGGAAGCTTCGTCGAAGCGACGGCGGAGAGCGGAATCCGCAACGAGCTGTGGGCGGCGGGCGCGGCGTTCGCCGATGTCGACAACGACGGCTGGCTCGACCTCTACGTCGCGAACTACTGCCTGTTCGACTTCGACAATCCGCCCAACAAGGGCGTGCGCAACGTGATCAAGGAGATCGAGGTCGCATGGGGCCCCGAGGAGGAGAACAAGAAGGGCTTCAATCCGGGTGCGCCCGATGTGCTCTTTCTCGGCCTCGGTGGCGGCAAGTTCCGCGAAGCGACGGCGGAGCGCGGGCTCGTGCTCCCGAAGGCGCTGTGCTCGTACGCGGCGGTGTTCAGCGACATCGACGGAGACGGCGACCAGGACATCCTCGTCGGCAACGACATGCAGCCCTCGAACCTGTTCGTGAACGACGGGCGTGGGCACTTCACGGAGGAAGGCGCGGCGCGCGGCTTCGCGCTCGGGGCCGATGGACGCGCGACGAGCGCGATGGGGCTCGTGCCGGAGGACGTCGACTTCGATGGCGACTTCGACGTGCTGCGGACGAACTTCGACTTCGAGCCCAACTCGCTGCACATCAACGATGGCACGGGGCGCTTCGCGGACCGCGCGCGGCCGCTGGGTCTCGCCGCGGGCTCGGTCGACAAGCTCGGCTGGGGTGCAGCGTTCCTCGATGCCGAGCTCGACGGCGACCTCGACGTGCTGATCGCCAATGGACACGTGTATCCGCAGGCCAAGGAGGTCGGCATGAGCGGCTGGAAGATGGAGACCCAGCTCTACGAGGCCGTCACCGGCAGCTCGGGCGCCGTCGTCTGGCTGGACGCGACCGTGCGCATCGGCGGCGGGCTCGAGGGCCTGCACTCGGCGCGCGGGCTCGCGCTCGGCGATCCGGACGAGGACGGCGACCTCGATGCGCTCGTGACCGACATGGACGAGCGTCCACGGCTGCTCGAGAACCGCTCGGCCCGCGCCGGGCGCTGGCTCGCGGTCCGGCTCGTGGGCGCGCGCTCCAATCGCGACGGAATCGGCGCCAAGGTCACCGTGCGCGCCGGCGGACGAGCCTGGACGCGCGAGGCGCGCCTCACCGCGGGCCTGTATTCCTCGCACGATCCGCGGCTGCACTTCGGGCTCGGGAAGGTCTCGAAGATCGACTCGGTCGAGGTGCGCTGGCCGAGCGGAGCGCGCTCCGTGGTGGCGGGTCCCGCGCTCGACAGTATCCTCGTCGTGCCCGAGGAGCCCCAGTCACGATGAAGGTCGCGCTCGTCTTCCCCCCGCAGGGGCATTTCACTCAGCCCTACCTGAGCTTGCCGTCGCTGGCGGCCTACCTGCGCGCCCACGACGTGGGGCAGGTGGAGATGTTCGACGAGAGCATCCTCGCCTACGACCACTTCCTCTCCAAGGAGCGGCTCGAGCGCTCGCTCGGCCGCATTCGCGCGCGCGAGCGCATGGCGGAGCTCGACGCGAAGGACACGCTGCGCTTCTCCGACATGGAGCAGTACCAGACGCTGTCGGAGATCGACCTCGTGGGCGAGCGCGTCGCCGCCGACATCGAGGAAGCCAAGCGCGTCCTGCGCACGAAGGAGCTCTTCTACGACTACGAGCGCTATCTGTGGGCCGGCCGCACGATCGAGCAGGGCCTGCGCATCATCTCGACGGAGTACGCTCCGAGCCGCCTGACCGCCCACGGCTTCGTCATGCGCTACTCGGTCGAGCGCAGCACCGAGATCCTCGCTGGAACGGCCGACGAGAAGGAGAACCCGTTCCTCGAGTTCTTCCGCGAGCACACGCTCCCGCGCCTGCGCGCGCTCGACCCTGACCTCGTCGGCATCTCGCTCACCTTCCCGAGTCAGGCCATCCCGGCCTTCACGCTGGCGCGGCTGATCAAGGAGTGGAAGCCCTCGGTTCACATCACGGTCGGCGGCGGATTGCTCGCCTACGTCGCGGAGAAGCTCAGCAAGCGCCCCGAAGTGTGGGGCGTGATCGACAGCTTCATCATGCTCGAGGGCGAGGGCCCGCTGCTGGCGCTGTGTCGCGAGATCGAGAGCGGCCGGCGCGACCTCTCCTCCATTCCCAACATGATGTGGCGCGACAGCGACGGGACCGTGCGCCACAACACGCACCGCGACCCGCTCGACATCAAGACGCTGCCGACGCCCGACTTCGACGGCATGCCGCTCGACAAGTACTTCTCGCCCGAGCTCGTGCTGCCACTCGCCATCACGCGCGGCTGCTACTGGGGCAAGTGCGTGTTCTGCACGCTCTACACCGTGATCGGCCCGGGCTACCGCGGGCGCGCCATCGACCAGACGGTCGAGGACATGCGCAAGCTCTCGGAGAAGTACCGCACCAAGCACTTCTACCTCGCCATCGAGGACCTGCCGCCCAACATGGCCGCGCGGCTGCCGCAGGCGATCCTCGACGCGGGCCTCGACGTCGACTGGTGGTGCGATGCGCGCCTCGAGCACGAGGCGTTCACGCAGGAAGTGTGCGACGCCATGGCGAAGGCTGGCTGCAAGCGCATCGCCTTCGGCTACGAGAGCTCGTCGCGCCGGGTGCTCGCCCGCATGTGCAAGGGCATCGACCCCGACAAGTCCATGGAACTCGTGCGGCGCGTGCGCAAGTCCGGCATCTCCGTCACGCTCTACGTGATGATCGGCTTCCCCACCGAGACGCGCGACGAGGCACGCGAGACACTGCAGACGATCCTCGCCAATCGCGACGCGATCCAGGAAGTCAGCGTGCGCGTGTTCTACCTCGACGAGTCGAGCGAGATCTTCAAGCGGCGCGAGGAGTTCGACATCGTCGAGATCTATCCCGACGCCTCGGCGGACCTGCAGGTCTACTACGACTTCAAGTGCGCGAGCGGCATGAGCCGGCGCGAGGCGCGCGACACGTATCTCGAGTTCACGCGCGCGCTGCGCTCGCACTTCCCCGTGTTCCAGAACACGAACATGCTCTACCACGAGCTCAAGAGTCACTACTTCCTGTACCTCGCGCGCGCGGGGAGCTGGGAGAAGCTGTGCGCCGACGTGCTCGAGCGGCCGCGCACGGCGGCGGGTTCCGTCGCGCGACCGCAGCGTCGGCGCGAGCTCCTGCGCCGCGAACTGCGCTACGACCGTGCCCAGATCGACCAGCGGCTCTCCACGATCGACTCCGCCACGCTGCGGCCGCGCTACCAGTCGGACCTGATCGAGGACGAGGATCGCGCGCGCTTCGACCGCGAGCTGCCGCGCGAGGAGCCGAGCGACGCGACGCTCGTGTACGACCCGGCGACCGGAGAGGTGCAGTGCTTCTCGGCGGCGGCGGCCCTGCTGCTCGAGCGCTGCGACGGCACGCGCACGGTGGAGCAGGTGATCGAGATCGTCCCGCACGAGGTGCGCAGCGAGGCCCTGCGCTGCGTCGAGGACATGCAGAAAGCTAGGCTCTTCGAGCAGGAGAACGCCCGATGAAGGAGCAGCGCAAGGACGAGGAAGCGAAGGGCGCCGAGGCGCCGGGCGCGGCGGCGGACAAGTCCGTGCCCGCGAACCCCGCCGAGGCCAAGAAGCCCGCCGGCCTCAACTTCGTGTTCAAGATCGCGCCCGCCGACCCGAAGAACTCGTTCGACTTCGAGGACGTCGCGGACAAGTGAGAGCCGTCGTCGGCGCGGCCTCTCAGCGCTCCTGCATCCAAAGGATCGAGTGCGCGAGGCCGTGCAGGCGGATCTTGGCGCCGTCGTCGAAGTCACGCATGGGCTCGGGATCGATCCCGAAGCCCTGGTGGGCCACGAGCAGTCCGTTCACGCGCATGCCGTGCGCCTCGGCCGCGTCCCAGCGGAACGCGAACAGCGCGCCTTGGGCACCGGCAGCGAACGCGAGCGGCCGACGCGTGCGAGTCCAGACGTCGTAGAGCGTCGACGACAGCCAGCCGTCGTCGAGCTTCGCGTTGCCGATGCGGCGCGTGCGCGTGAAGTTCATCTGCCCCTCGAGCCCGGGCATCTCGGTGTGGAACAAGTTGAGCTGGCCCTGCTCGTCGAACGCGACCAACGGCCGGGTCGAACAGCGCGCGCCCGCATCGCCGCGCACCCACACGGTCTCTTGGACTTGCAGCGCGTCGCCGTCGGGAGCGAGCCACGAGACGCGCAGGCAGAACGGCGTACCCTTGGCATTCGTCGCCGCGCTCGCGAGCACGATCCGCCCGTCGCGCGGATCGACGCCGAGCCCCACCGCAACGGCGGACTCCAGCGCGAGCACTCCGCCGCGCGAGACCTCGAGCCTCTCCGCGCCATCGAGCCAGTAGGCCTCGAGCGCGCCCTCGCTCGTGCGGGTCACGAACAGGATCCGGTCGCCGACGCGCGCCACGGAGAGCTCGCGGTCCGGCAGGCCGGCGACATCCGCGCGCTCGCGCACTTCCGACGCATCGAACAGGCTCGCCGACCAGCCGCCGACGCGCCGGGTGAGCAGCATGCCGCGCCCCCACGCGTCCACGAGCAGCGGATCTTCGTTCGTGGCGGAGTCCGGCACCGCGCGCGGCGCGCTCCAGCGCTCGTTGCCCTCGTAGCTGCGCAGGGACACCGTAGCCTGAGTTGCGTCGAGCGTCGCGAGCCACGCGCGCTCGCCCACGTACGCGAGCGCTGGCGCAGCCCCGATGGACACGCCGCCCAGATCGCGTCGGATCCCGCAGGACGTCGAGCCTCCATAGTTGATGTCCGCTCGCACGGGCGTGTCCGAGAACGCGCCGTCGTGGTTCCAGTCGACGCGCGTCGAATGCTCGCCGTCGGCAGCGAGTGTGAAACGGTACGGCGGCGCCGCGAGGAAGCGCAGGCTGTCGAGCGCGAACGGCAGCCGTTCCTCGAGTCGATCCTCGCGCAACTCCACGCTCGCGAAGCGACCATCGGAGAGCTTGACCGCGCTCGCGTTGCCTCCAAGCGAGTAGTTGTAGGCGTAGTTCAAGAGCGACGGATACAGCGGGCACCACGCAGGTTCGCTGTCGCCCGTGTGCGAGAGCGAGAGCTGGTGCCCAAACTCGTGCGCGAACACTGCGAACCCGTTGCCGCAGCCGCCCATGTCGCCGGTCTGCTGAGCCTGTCCCCCACCAGAGTTCGTGACCTGCATCCAGTGCAGGAGGCCGCGCTCGCGCGCAGGAAAGTTGAGCGCGGCGCAAGCGGCCCAGTCGCCACCCGCCTGTCGCTCGGGCGGCAGGCTGGGGTCCATGCGCCACCAGAACTGCACGCCGGCGGCATCGTAGATGCGCGCCACGGAGAGCAGCTCACGCTCGAGCTTCGCGCGATCGACGCCTTCGTGCGGCGCTACGACGCAGATCACGTCCGGACGACGCGGATCGAGCTTCGCGTTGCCTCCGTCGATCCCGCGTGGCAGCCCCTCGCTCTCCCAGGCGTCGAGCAGCCCGTCGCCGTCTCCATCGCGCAGGCGTGCGTCGCTCGGCTCCAGCCGCAGCTCGAGAAAGCTCCCCGGACGCGTGCAGCGGAAGGCGCGCAGCGTGTCGTCCACGCCATCGCCGTCGACGTCGCCGCGGCTCGAGAAGGCGTACGCGGCGTCGAGCTGGTACGGAGGCGGCTCCAGCACCGGCGCATCGCCGGCCCCTTCGCTCGCGCGGCGCTCGAGCTCCGCGGCGAGCGCGGCACCAAAGCTCTCCGCGCCCTTCCAGCCGCTCGCCTTCCAGCCCTCGATCGTGCGCGCGACCAGCCACGCGCCCGCGATGCGCACGCACGCATCCGCGCGGTGGTCGCCATCGACGTCGTGCAGCACGAGCGCATCGGCTCGCGCATCGCACGAGGCCCACGTGCGCGTCAGCGCATCCTGCAGCGCGTAGAGCAGCATCTCAGGAGCTTACTTCGCGCTGCGGCGCGAGCGGAATGCCGCGCTCCCGCGGCAGCGCGAGCTGGGCCATGAGGAACAGCTCCATCGCGAACGGCAGGTAGCCCAGATAGCCGAGGATCGGCATCTCGAACACCTTCCAGAAGCCCACGTAGGGCACGTGGTAGATCCACTTGGGGAAGCTCCAGAGGTTCCACATCTCCCAGAAGAACCCACACAGGAGCCCGCCGAGCCACAGCGCCATCCAGGTGCGCCAGTCGCCGCGCAGGAGCTCGTCCGTGAAGCAGCGTCGCCCCAGCCGCAGACACAGCGCTTCCAGCACGAACACGGGCCCCATCCACACGAACGGGAAGCACTGGCGCGGCCACAGGAGCGTCGCCGCCGTCAGGGCGAGGCCGAGCGCCACGAGCGCGGCTCGATAGCCGGCGCTGTCGCCCGAGCGCGGGAAGCGCGGACCGCGCGCGAAGCGCTCGACGAAGGCGAAGCTGCGCACGAGCTCCGCGCTCTCGAACACGGCTGGCACGACGGTCGAGAACGAGAGCGACGCGTAGAGGAAGTACTCGAGGTCGCTGAAGCGCTCCGCGCCGAGGTACTCCCAGTTGTGCAGGCGCTCGTTGAAGGCCTCGAACAGCCACCAGCTCGGGACCGAGAGCGGAAACAGTGCCACAAACGTGCGTGGGGCGCGCGCGAGGAGCGACGTGCTCGTGCGCAGCCGCACGAGGCCGTCGACCGCGAGCACGTAGCCGAGCCAGAGCGGGAAGAAGAGCACGTGCGTGCTCTCGAGCATCCAGTTCAGCGGCCAGAAGAGCGCCACGAGCGCGAGCCCGCACGCGAGCGTCCCCCATCCCGGTCGGCGCAGTCCCATGCTGGCGAGCTTGACGGTTGCAGGCAGCGCGCGCCAGCCCGCTTGCTTCACGCGGCCTTGGAGCCCGCGTCGACGAACCAGGTCCCGCGGAGCGCGCAGCGCGCCGGCAGGAGCAACGGCGAGCTCGGGTCGAGGGCCGCGCGCACGGCCGCCGCCCGGTCGCGCCCCGTGGCGAGCACGATCAGCTCGTCCGAGCTCTCGAGCACCGGTGGCGTGACCGTGATCCGATGGTGCGGCTTGGCCGCTGTCTCGACGGCGATCACGCGTCGCTCGCGCTCGAACAGCGCGCTCGAGCCCGGAAAGAGACCGGCGAGGTGCCCGTCGAGCCCGAGCTCGAGCAGCGTGACGTCGAGTCGTTCGGGGAGCCGCGCCTCGTATTCGCGCGCGACCTCGTCGTGGTCGGGCCGCTCGGCCTCGATGCGGAAAGCCCCCTCCGCGCGGATGCGGATGTCGCTGAACAGCAGATCCGCCGCGGCGTACCAGTTCGAGGCCGGATGGCGCTCGGGCACACAGCGCTCGTCGGCGAACCAGAACTCGATGCGCTCCCACGGCAGCGCGAGCTCGCGCAGGTCGCGGTACACCCACGGCGTCTGCGGCCCGCCGGACAGCGCCAGCGTCGCCACCCCACGCTCCTTGACCGCCGCCTGCAGTCGTGCCGCGATGCGCAGCGCCACGGTCCGGCCAAGCTGGCCGGGCCCCACGAGAACCATCTCCGGACGAGCGTGTTCCATGGCTCGAGACCTCCGCCGAAAGCTACCGCGCGCAGGAGCTGCGCGGAGCGCTCCCGTCCAGATTTCGAGCCGCTCGCGCTCCGCCCGGCGAGCGCCGCGGCAAGAACTTCGGGGGGCGCGCGCCCGGCAACGAGGCAGGGCACCCCGGAGCTCGCCCCGCGGTGCCCTGCCGTCTCGGATCAAGCGCCTCTCAGGCCGTGCCCGCGAGCTTGCGCAGCACGTACTGCAGGATGCCGCCGTGGCGCATGTACTGCCGCTCCTGCGGCGTGTCGATGCGCACCACCGCGCGGAAGGCGAGCGTCTTGCCGTCCTCGCGCAGCGCGCGCACTTCGACCTCGCGACCTTCCGCGAAGCCGCCCTCGACGCCCTTGGCGAGCCCGACGATGTCGTAGGTCTCGCGGCCCGTGAGCCCGAGCGACTCCGCGGTCTCGCCGCTGCGGAACTGCAGCGGCACGATGCCCATGCCGATCAGGTTCGAGCGGTGGATGCGCTCGTAGCTCTCGGCGATCACCGCGCGCACGCCCTGCAGCGCCGGGCCCTTGGCGGCCCAGTCGCGCGAGGAGCCCGAGCCGTACTCCTTGCCCGCCAGCACGATGGTCGGCGTCTTGCGCGCGCGGTAGCTGGCCGACGCGTCGAAGATCGACATCTGCTGGCCTTCCGGGAAGAGCATCGTCTCGCCGCCCTCGACGCCGGCGAGCAGCTTGTTCTTGAGCCGCACGTTGGCGAACGTGCCGCGCACCATCACGTCGTCGTGGCCGCGCCGCGCGCCGTACTGGTTGAAGTCCGCGGGCTTCACGCCGCGCTCCTGCAGCCACTTGCCGGCCGGGCTCGAGGCCTTGATGTTGCCGGCGGGCGAGATGTGGTCGGTGGTGATGCTGTCGCCGAGGAAGGCGAGCACGCGCGCGCCCGCGATGTCGACGAACGGCGTGGGGTGCTTGCCCATGCCGTCGAAGTACGGGGCGCGCTGGATGTAGGTCGAGGCCTTGTCCCAGGTGTAGGTCGCGCCGCCGGGCACCTCGAGCGCGCGCCACTCGGACGAGCCCTCGAACACCGAGCCGTAGCTCTTGGCGAACATCTCCGCGCGCACGCTCTGCGCGACCGTGGCCGCGATCTCGGCCTGCGTCGGCCAGATGTCGGCGAGGAACACGGGCTTGCCGTCCTTGCCCGTGCCGATCGGCTCGGTCGCGGGATCGAAGTCGACGCGGCCCGCGATCGCGTAGGCGACGACGAGCGGCGGCGAGGCGAGGTAGTTGGCACGGATCTGCGCGTGGACGCGGCCCTCGAAGTTGCGGTTGCCCGAGAGCACGCCCGCGACGCACAGCCCGCCGGCGTCGATCGCCTTGGAGACCGCGTCGGGCAGGGGACCGGAGTTGCCGATGCACGTGGTGCAGCCGTAGCCGACCGTGTGGAAGCCGAGCTTCTCGAGGTACGGCGTGAGGCCCGCGTGGTTCAGGTAGTCCGTGACGACCTTGGAGCCCGGCGCGAGGCTCGTCTTGCAGTACGGCGCGCGCGAGAGGCCCTTCTCGATGGCCTTCTTGGCCACGAGGCCGGCCGCGACGAGCACGCTCGGGTTCGAGGTGTTGGTGCAGCTCGTGATCGCCGCGAGCACGACCGAGCCGTGCGTCAGCGTCGCGCGCTGGCCGTCGATCTCGACCTCGACCTTGGGCGCCGCCACCGCCGTCGCCGTGCCGCCGCCCGCGTCGCTCTTCCCGCCCTTCGCGCCGACGAGCAGGCTCGGGAGCTCCTTCTCGAAGCCGCTCTTCAAGTTCTTGAGGCTGACGCGGTCCTGCGGCCGCTTGGGACCCGCCATGGCGGGCTCGATCGTCGCGAGGTCGAGCTCGAGCACATCGGTGTACTCGGCGACCGGCGTCGACGCGTCGTGGAACACGCCCTGCGCCTTGGCGTAGGCCTCCACGAGCTTGACCTGATGCGCGCTGCGACCGGTGAAGGCGAGGTAGTCGAGCGTGGTCTGGTCGATCGGGAAGATGCCGCAGGTCGCGCCGTACTCGGGCGCCATGTTGGCGATCGTCGAGCGGTCGGCGAGCGGCAGGGTCGCGAGGCCGGGGCCGAAGAACTCGACGAACTTGCCGACCACGTTGCGCTTGCGCAGCACCTCGGTCACGCGCAGCACGAGGTCCGTCGCCGTCGCGCCCTCGGGCAGCTTGCCCACGAGCTTCATGCCGATCACCTGCGGCACGAGCATCGACACGGGCTGGCCGAGCATGGCCGCCTCGGCCTCGATGCCGCCGACGCCCCAGCCGAGCACGCCGAGGCCGTTGACCATCGTCGTGTGCGAGTCGGTGCCGACGAGCGTGTCGAAGTAGGCCCAGCCCTTCTCGGCCATCACGACGCGCGCCAAGTACTCGACGTTGACCTGATGCACGATGCCCGTCGCCGGCGGCACGACCTTGAAGTTGTCGAAGGCCTGCTGGCCCCAGCGCAGGAACAGGTAGCGCTCGCGGTTGCGCTCGAACTCGAGCTGGCTGTTCTGGGCCAGCGCGCTCGAGGTCCCGAAGAAGTCCACCTGCACCGAGTGGTCGATGACGAGCTCGAGCGGCACACCCGGGTTGATCTTGCGCGGATCGCCGCCGAGGGCCACCATCGCGTCGCGCATCGAGGCGAGGTCGACCACCACCGGCACGCCGGTGAAGTCCTGCAGCAAGACGCGCGCGGGGTTGAAGGCGATCTCGCTGTCCGGCTCGGCCTTGGGGTTCCAGCCGAGGATGCCTTGGATCGTGGCCTGCGTGATCTCGCTGCCGTCCTCGTTGCGCAGCAGGTTCTCGAGCAGGATGCGCAGGGAGAACGGCAGTCGCGCGAGCTTGTGGCCCGCGCGCTCGAGGGCAGCGAGCGACGCGATCTGGTAGGTCTGGCCGTCGACGGAAAGCTGGGTCTTGGTGCGGAACGAGTCCTTCACGAGCGCCTCCAAAGCGGGGTTTGCGGGGCGAAGAGTCTAGCGGGAAGCGCGGCCGCGATCCCCTCGGCGAGCGCGCACCTTGAAGCCGCGCGTCCGGCGGACGATGCTCGCGCCATGCCCGGTCCCGCTTCCGTCCAAGGCGCCGCCCTGCCCCACGAGCCGCGCGCCGCCGCCAGCCTGCCCCGCCGCGCTGCTGCCCTTGCGCTCGACCTGCTGATGATCGGGACGCTGGCCTGGCTGCTCGACAGCGCCGCCACCCGCGCGGGCTGGCCCCAGCCCACGGAAGCGGCGCGCTGGCACCTGCGCTCGCTCGCCACGCTGACCCTGCCCGCGTGGCTCTACTTCACCCTCGGGGAGGCCCTCCCGGGCTCGGCCTCGCTCGGCAAGCGTGCGCTGGGCCTGCGCGTCGTCGACACCTACGGCGGGCGCCTGCCGGCCGCACGCGCCGCCCTGCGCTCCCTCTTCAAGCTCGGCCCGGTGCTCGTGGCCCAGGTGGCCCTCGCCTACCCCACCCCGGTCACGACCCTCGGCACGGCTCCCATGCCCCGCCTGCTGTTCGCCGCCTACGCCACGGGCGGCCTGTACGTAGCCACGGCCATGATGAGCCTCAAGAAGCAGAGCGTGCACGACTGGGCCACCTCCTCCTGCGTGGTCGCGAGCCCCGTCCGCACGGCCTGAGACCGCGCCCGCTCCCGTGCCCTCTTGGCAACGGGCCCCTCCACTCGCTATCTTCTCCGCCCTTCGCGTGGGGGCTTAGCTCAGTTGGTAGAGCGTCGCGTTCGCAATGCGAAGGTCGAGGGTTCGACTCCCTTAGCCTCCACCACCACCGCACGACACGGGCTCGGCTTCGGCCGGGCCCGTGGTGTTTTCCGGCTCTCCCCCACGCTGCCGCCGTCGAGCCCCGCGCGGCCGCCGTCGAGTTCCGCGCCGCCGCCGTCGACCGGACGAGGTCGATCGACGCGAGCGGAGCGGCCGAGGCCCTAGACAGCCCGCGCCGCGCGCCGCACGAGGGTGGCGAGCACCATCGAGGCGAGGATCGCGGCGCAGAACCAGTAGATCCCGCGCTCGGCGGCCACCTGCATCTTGTTGGCGACGATCAGGATCGCCACCGCGAAGACGTCCAGCATGGACCAGCGGCCGACGGCCTCCATGGCCTCGAGCAGGCGCTGCCGCAGGCTCGGGCGGGTCGGCAGGAACCACAGCCAGCCGAGCAGGGCGAGCTTGGCGATCGGGGTCACGAACGAGAACAGGAACACGATCACCGCCAGCGCGCGGTCCTCGTCCTCCCACAGGCCCTTCACGCCGCCCCAGACCGTGTAGGGCACCTTGCCGAAGATCAGGCGATCGACGGTGATCACGGGCTCGGAGAGGCCGAGCCACAGCGCCACGGCGCAGCCCGCGAGCAGGACCGGGATGTCGATGCGCCGGCGATGCTCGCGCACGAGCGCGTGCGGGGACGAGCTCTCGGGGCTCACCGCCGCCCCCCTCGCCCGCGCCGGCGCGCGCCGTCGGCGAGCTCCGCGGGGATCTCGCGCAGGCCGCGCCGCACGACGTCCAAGAGCTCCGGCCCGAACAGGTTCACCTGCCAGCCGAGCAGGCCTTCCGTGCCGACGAGCGCGGCCTCGTCGACCGGCTTGCGCTGGGCGAGCCGCGCGAGCACGTGGCGGTTCAGCACCAGCGCCGAGTCGAGCTGCAGCTGCTCCGCCCGGTTGCGGCGCCACAGCTTCAGCCGCTCGTGGAGCTCGAACTCGAGCTCGTCGAACTGGGGCTCGCCGTCCTTGGGGGCAGGCCGCGGCGGCTGCGTGATCGGCCCGAGGTCCTCGGCGCGGTCGAGCGCATTCGCGATCGCGTCCCACAGGCGCCGCGCCTGCTTGGGCGACACGGTGGGCACGCGCGCGAGGTCGTTCTCGGTGCGCGGATCGACGCGTGCGATCTCGACCAGCTGCTCATTGCCGAGCACCTTGAAGAGCGGCAAGTCGAGCTCCTGCGCCACGCGCTGGCGCTCGGCAAACAGCTCGCGCAGGCGCCGCTGGCCGTGGGGATCGAGCGTGCGCGCACCCTTGAGCTTGACGTAGTCGTCCGCGCTGAAGACGTTGGGCGCGGGCACGAGGCGCTCGAGCCGCGCGCACTCGCCCTCGAGGATCATCAGCCGCTCGCGCGACGCGAGCTCGGGCCGCTGGGCCTCCATCAGCGCCACGAGGAAGCGCGTGTCGAGGCGGGCATAGGCCACTTGACGCTCCGAGAGCGGCCGCGCGCTCCAGTCCGAGCGCTGCATGGACTTGTCGAGCTCGATCCCAAAGCGCGCGCGCAGCACCGCCGCGAGCCCCGGCGCCTCGACGCCCAGCGCTGCCTCGGCGATGCGCGTGTCGAACAGGTTCCTGAACTCGAAGCCGTACTCGCGCTTGAGGATCAGGATGTCGAACTCGCCGTCGTGGAAGATCTTGGTCTTGGAGGGGTCGGCGAGCACGGCCCCGAAGGGCCGCAGGTCGAGCCCGGCGAGCGGGTCGAGCAGGTAGTCGCGCTCGTCCACGGTGACCTGCACGAGACAGACCTTCTCGCGGAAGCTGAAGAACGAGTCGGCTTCCGTGTCCACCGCGATCCGGGTGGCCCGGGCGCAGTCGTCCAGCACGCGCTCCAGCCCGCGGGCGTCGGTCACGAGGGTCGGGGGCGGGAGGCTGTGCAGGTCCATGGGAAGTCGGGCGAGCGTAGCCCGAGGTCCGGGGCGCGGAAAGGCGGCTGTGGGGCGGCGTGCATTCCCGCGGGCGCGGGCGGGGCGCGCGGGAGGCTCGGGTGCTCGGAAAAGCGTCGAGGCCCGTCGACGCTGGCGCGCGACAGGCCTCGGCTTGGGGGGAGTGGCGAGGACGACGGGACTCGAACCCGCAACCACCGGCGTGACAGGCCGGTACTCTAACCGATTGAGCTACGTCCCCGCCTTGTAGGGCGAAGAGGATAGCGGCTTTGCGGGGGGCTCGTCCAGCCCCTTTTCGCTCGCGCCCCTAGCCGCCGAGCCGCACCGCCGCGATGGCGTCGTTGCGGTTCATGCGCCAGATGGGATAGAGGCCCGCCAGCACGCCCACCAGGATCGCGCCGCCCCAGCCGAGCGGCAGCCAGATGCCCGGGCCCACGGACGGCAGCGGCAGTCCGGAGATGACGGTCAAGGCCTGCACGATGACAGGGATCACGGCCGCGCCGAGCGCGGCACCGAGGCCGCCCCCCACCACCCCGACCACCAGCGACTCGAGCAGCACGCTGCCCGCCACTTGCGCCCGGCTCATGCCGAGCGCCTTGAGCACCCCGAGCTCCTTGCCGCGCTCGAGGGCCGAGAGCAATTGCCCGTTGAGCACGCCCAAGCCCGCCAGCGCCATGGTCAGGGCGAGGATGATGTCGAACAGGAGGAAGTCGCGCGCGATGTCGGTCGAGTGCCACCAGTACAGGAACTCGCCGGTCTTCACGGTCACGCCGCGCGCGGGCAGCGCGAGCGTCGAGCGCACGAGCGCCTCGGCAGCGTCGGGGTCCGTGCCGTCGGCGAAGCGCACGGAGAAGCTGCCGACCTGCTCGGTCTCGAGGCAGAACTGCTCCTTCATCCAGCGGTCGCTGACGATCCCGTACAGGCGCTCGTCGGGGTCGGGGAAGTAGCCGTAGGAGTCGCTGATCGCGACCACCGGGAAGCTCTCGACGCTCCCGCCCGGAGCCTCCATGTGGACCATGTCCCCCACCTCGTACTCGCGGTGCTTGGCGAGCCGGCGCGAGAGGATGATGCCGCGCCGCTCGCGCAGCGCCTCGATCAAGGCCGGATCGTCCTTGGCGGGCCCGTAGCCCGCGAGCTCCGACTCGCGCACGCCGACCACGAGGAACGGCTCGTAGTGGCGCGCGACGTTGGGCTCGACGCCGAGCACCTCGGGGTGCGCGTGCAGCGCCGCCGCGAGCTCCTCGAACGGCCGGGGCGGCATGTCGCGCACGTAGACGCGCGAGCGGAACGCCTCGGCGCTCCACAGGTCGATCTCGGCCTCGAGGCTGCGCGTCATGCCGTGCAGGCCGACGAAGCCGGCGGTGACGAGCGCGAGGCCTGCGACACCGCCGGCGATGCGCGCGGGTCCCTGCTGCATGGTGCGCGCGGCGAGCTGTCCCGCGAGCGGCCAGCGTGCCTCGAACGGTCGCGCGAGACGCGCGCACACGAAGCTGATCAGCGCCGGCGCGACCAGCGGCACCGCGATGAACAGCGCCAGCACGCCCAGCCCGAGCAGGATCACCTTGACGAGCTCGCCCTCGCCCTCGCCGATCACCGGCACGACGAAGAAGTAGATCGCGGGCATCACGAGCGCGAGCAGCGCGGCCGCGAGCCACTGGAAGCCGCGCGCACCGCGGGCGTGCCGCGCGCGCGTGTCCTCGCCGCGCAGCGCCGCGACCGCATCCGTGTCGCGCGCTCGCACGAGCGGATAGATCGAGCCGACGAGCGCGATCGCGACGCCGGCGATCACGAGCGGCCCGACGACCTCCCACGGGATCTCGAACAGCTCGACCATCTTGTGGCGCGGGATGCCGACGCCGATGCCGACGGTCGTGACCTGCTTGCGCAGCAGGAACCACGCCAGACCGACGCCGCCGACGAGCCCGCAGGCGCCGCCGGCGCCGGACACGAGCACGGCTTCGGTGAAGAAGACGCGCGCGATCTGCGCCCGCGAGGTCCCGAGTGCGTGCAGCACGCCGACCTCCTTCACGCGCTCGACCACGCTCATCGAGAGCGTGTGGAAGATCACGTACAGGCCGAGCACGAGCGCGAGCAGGCCCGCGAAGCGCACGCCGTTGCGGAATGCGCGCTCGTCGGCGGCCTGCCCGATGATCACGCTCTTCTTGAGGTCGTAGCTCCACGCCTCCCCGAGGTTCGCCTGCAGCGTCTCGAGGTTGATCTTCGGGTCGCGCCGCACCCAGAAGCGCTTCTGCACGCGCCCGTCGGCGAACAAGGGCGCTGCGACATCGACGTCCGCCACGACCACCTGACCACTCGCGCGCCGCCCGATGCCATCGCGCGCGAGGATCCCGACCACCTCGAACTCGCGCCGCGGCGGGTCCTTCGACTCGAGCTCCTTCTGGACGAGCTTGCCGCCGACGCACTCCTCGGCCGGCACGACGCGCGGCGCCGAGAGTCCGACGCGCGCGCCGAGTCCCAGCCCGAGCTCGAGCGCGAGGTTCTCGCCGACGAGCAGCTCCGCGCGCCCGGGCTCGAGGTCGCGGCCCTCGAGCAGCGAGTACTTGCCGAGCGCGCGCGCGTGCGCGGGCTCGAGGCCGACGAAGTACGTTCCGCGCGGCTCGCCTCCGTCGGGCCACAGCGAGGCCTGCGACTGGAACACCGACGACACGTCGGACACGCCGACCACGTGCTGCAGCTCCTCGCGCGGGTTCTTCACGCCCTCGCTCGGGCTGACTTGGATCTCCGCCTGCCAGTCCGGGTCGTCGGAATGCGCGCGCAGGATCAGCGTGTTGTGGTCGAGCGTGAAGATCCCGACCACGGTGGCGATGCCGACCGCGATGCCGAGGATCGAGAACAGGGTGCGACCGGGCCTCTGGAGGAGGCTGCGGCGCGCCAGGATGGCGGCGAGTCCCATGGTGCGTGCTCGCCGCGGTTCTAGCGACCGCGCGCGGCCGCGAACAGTTCGGCGAAGGTCTCGGGGTCGGCCTCGCCCTCGCAGCGGGCCACCTCGCGGCCGTGCTTGTCGAAGGCCAAGGTCAGCGGGATCGGTCCGGGCAGGTCGAGGCGCTCGTTGATGGCCTCGAGGCCCTTCTCGCCGTAGACCGCGACCGGGAAGCCCCAGCCGCGGGCCGCGACGAACTTGCGCACGCGCTCGACCGCGGCCTCGCGATCGGCCTTGGGCACCTGCAGGTCGTAGCTCACGAGGAGCACGTCGACCCCCTTGTTGCGCTCGTCACGGGCGACCTGCACGAGGTCGGGCATCTCTTCGATGCACGAGCTTCACCACAGGGCCCAGAAATTGAGCACGAGCGGCCGGCCCCGGCGCGCGGCGAGCGCGGCTTCGAGGCCAGCCATGTCGACGGTCTCCACGGAGGCCGCCGCGGCTCCCGGAGCTCCGCCGCCCGCGGGCTCGCCACAGGCGAGCACCGCGCACAGCGCGAGAGCCGGGAGCAGGTTGCGTGTCATCGGTCGTACTTACGAAGGTCGAGAGGTTCGAGCGCGAGGGATCGAGTGGCTCGCTCCGCACGGGAGCTAGCGCTTCTTCTTCTTGATCCCTCACCCATACGAACGCGTCTCGGTGACTTTGACTTCCTTGCCGGCGAGCAGGGCGTCCGCGGCGTCGCGCACGTAGACCGTGGCTCCGTCGCCCTTCTCCTCGCCCGGATCGTCGTCGAGCGCGCCCGCGTAGCGCAGCACGCCCTTGGCGTCGATCACGTAGCAGTGCGGCGTCGAGCGCGCCTGGAATAGGTCGCTGAGCACGTTGCCGTGGTCGACGTAGATCTTGTGGGTGTAACCGACCTCACCCGCCTTCTTGCGCAGGTTGACGTAGTACTTGGACCAGTCGGTCGCGTCCGCGGGCGGCTGCTCGCCGAGCTCGCCCTGGTTCGAGGCGATGCCGACGATCACGACGTCCTTGCCCTTGTAGTACTCCTCGAGCTTCTTCACGACCGGGTCGGCGTGGCGCTCCGCGGGGCAGCGGTCCGACCAGAAGTGCACGATGACGACCTTGCCGCGCAGCTCCTTGAAGCTGATCGACTTGCCGTCCAGGTCCTTCATGGCGAGCGTCTCCGCGACGGTCGAGCCCAGCTTGAGCACTTCGCTCTTGGGCGCCTCGACCGGCGGCTTCTCGTCCTTCTTCTTGTCCTGCGGTTCCTGCGCGAGCGCGGCCGGGAGCCCGACAAGGGCGCCTGCGGCGAGCCACGCGATCCAAGACTGCTTCATGGGGTCCTCCTTGGTGGGGGTCAGTCCGTCCAACCCAAGAATAGGCGACGGGCATCGGCCGAAGTCGCCCCCGACCTCAAATATGGAGCGTGGCGAGCCGCTCGTGTACGGCCTCGACCGTCAGATTCGGCCCCCGCAGCCCGTGCTGGACGTCGAGCGAGCCGTCGACCAAGAACAGCACCCGGTCGGCGAAGGTCGCGTCGCGGGGGTTGTGGGTCACGAGCACCACCGTGCGGCGGTCCTCGTCGCAGACCTGCCGCAGGATGCGCATGACCTCGAGTCCGGCCTTCTGGGACAGGTTGCCCGTGGGCTCGTCGCACAGGAGCAGCGGCTGGCCGCCCGCGAGCGCGCGCACGATCGAGGTGCGCTGCATCTCGCCGCCCGAGAGCTGGTGCGGGAACTGTCCCTCCTTGCCCGCGAGTCCGAGACGCGCGAGCAGCGCCCGGAGCTTCGGCTCGTCCGCGGACGGGTGCGTGCCCTGGATCGCCAGCGGCAGCCCCACGTTCTCGAGCACGTTCAAGTTCGGCAGCAGGTTGAAGAACTGGAACACGTAGCCGACCTGCTCGCGCCGCAGGAGCGTGCGCTCGGAGTCGGAGAGCTCCTTCAGGTTGCGCCCCGCGAGCTCGACCGCGCCCCCGTCGGCCGCGTCGAGGCCGGAGAGGATGTGCAGCAGGGTCGACTTGCCCGAGCCGCTCGGCCCCATGATGCACACGAACTCGCCGGGCTCGACGTCGAAGCGGATGCCCTTGAGCACCGGCGTCGCGCCCTCGCGCTGGTCGAAGAACTTGTACAGCTCGCGCACGCGCAGGATCGGGGCCATGGCTCCATGGGACCATCCGCGCAGAAGCCGCACAACGCACGCCTCGGCAAAAGGTCCGTCGGCGCGCTCCCCACGGCGCCCTACGCGCTTGGGCCCATCGAGCGCCCGGCGCGCGCGCCCCAAGAACTCCCCATGAAGACCGATCCCAGGGTCCTCCTGCGCGAGTGCGGCGCCTGCGGCCGCGTGAACCGCATTCCCTACGCTCACTTGGGCGACCGCGGCCGCTGCGGCGCCTGTCGCACGCCGCTGCTCCCCGTGAGCGAGCCGCTCGAGGTCGACGAGGCGAGCTTTCACTCGATCGTGCACGCCACGGCGCTGCCCGTGCTGGTCGACTTCTGGGCCCCCTGGTGCGGCCCCTGCCGCGCCGCCGCGCCCATCCTGCGCCAAGTCGCAGGCGAGCTCGCGGGCCGCGCGCTCGTCCTCAAGGTCAACGTCGACGAGGAACCGGCCCTCGCCGAGCGCTTCGGGGTGCAGGGCATCCCCCACTTCCTCGTGCTCCATCAGGGCCGCCCCATCCGCCAGCACTCCGGCCTCGTCGACGCCCACACCCTCGCCACCTGGCTCGCCTGACCGCCCTCGCCGCGATCCCGCCGGACGCGCAAGGGAAACAAGTTCCCTGTCCGTGTGGGGCGGGGAGAGCATTTCGATCTCGCGTGTCCGCTCCGTTCGTGCGCCTCGTTGCCCCTTTCGAGGCTTGCGCAGGGGCGCGAGCAGCCAGAGGCCGGAGAGTCCTGCTTGCGCAGTCCCGTCGCCTCGGTGCCACCTCCGCCCCTCGCCGCGTGCTCGCTGGCATGGACTCGGAGACCAACACATCGGATCGATCGCCGTCGAGCGAGCCCCACGGCCTTCGACATGTCGCTCGCGCCGCGGGCGTCTCCGCGGCGCTCGCGCTCGGTGTCTGCGCGCTCCTCGTGCCCACCCTCGCAGGCATGCGCTACGGGTACGGGACCGACGAGGCCTACTACCTGCGTTACATGGAGGCCGTGCACGAGCACGGGCTCGCCGTGCTGCCCCGCGTCACGGAGGAGTGGAACTCCGGAAGCGAGAACTGGATCTACCCGCCTCCGACACGGATCGGACTGAGCGCCGCGACGGGCCTGTGGAGCCTCGTGCGTCCGCCGTCGATGCGTGCGCTCTCCGAGTTCTCGATCGCGTGCACTGCGGCCTTCGTGGTCCTCAACTACCTGTGCGCGCGGCGCGTGATCGGCGAGTTCAAGGCCTTGCTGCTAGCCGTGCTGCTGATCGGCAACTGCCTCGCGCTGGGCCTCGGACGACGCGCTCTCAGCGATGCTGCGAATGTTCTCTTCCAGAGCGCGTCCATCTGGTCGTTCTACTTCGCGATGCAAGCGCCCGCGAAGCGAGGCCGACGCATCCTCTTCACGACCGTCTTCGCCGCGACGATCCTGACCAAGGAGATCGGCGCGCTGCTCTCGCTGGCGTTCCTCGCGTCCGTTCCCGTCTGCTTTCCGAGAGACGAGCTGTGGACGCGCCTGCGGGTTGCCGTTGGCTCCATCGGTGCTGCGGTCTCGCTCTCGATCCTCGGGTGGGTGACCGCCGCTGGAGGGGTGGATCCATGGCTGCTGGCGATCTCGAAGCTCCTCGGATCCCCCGCCACCAACGAGTGGGCGCAGGCCTTCTGCTCAGGACCATGGCAGCGCTACGTCGTGGACCAGTTCCTGCTGTCTCCGTGGACATCGGCCCTCGGACTCTTGGCCTTCGGCGCGACCCTGCGCGAGCGAGCGGAGGAACGCGCAAATACGCCGTTGCTGTACCTGACGTGCGTCTATGTCGTGCAGCTCACCTTGCTCGCACCATTCATGAAGAATGCCCGTTTCGGGGCGATCCTCGAGCTGCCCCTGCGCTTGGGGGCCGTTGTTTTCCTCGTGGAATTGCTCCTGCGGCCCGACAACCTGCGTCGCCGGATCGCAGTGGCCGCTGTGGTGCTCGCGGTGGCCTTCGCGCAGGTCCGCGACTTCCGCGCGATTTTCGTGGAGGGCCAGCTCTACGATCCGCTGACGGTTCATCTCGTGCGTCATCGCGAGATGTCTCCTCCGCTCAAGTCCCAAGCCGAGTTTGGCACCCTGCCGGAGAGCGGGCGCGCCCGCGGGCGACGACGCGCGAGCAACGACATGCCGCCCGAGGACGAGTAGGCGCCTGCGCTGCCCCTCCGGCCCTTGCCGATGCACGTTCAGCGGGGTTTCGTCGCTCGAAGTCGCCGCGGAGCGTGCCCTCGGCCGAGCGAGTGTTTACTGCTTGGCCGGGGGGGCAGCGGGTTGGGGCGCGGGTTCGGCGGCTTCTCCGCGGCGGCGCATGCCGCGGCGTGGCCGCGTGGCATCCGGCTCGGGCGGCAGCAGGTAGCCGAGGTCGCGCAGGGTTCCCGAGCGCTCGCGGATCAGACTGACGTGCTCGATGGGGTACAGCACCCCGAAGGCATCGAGCGAGGTGCGCGGGTAGGCGAGCCACTCCGCGCGGGCTTCGGCCAGCGCAGCGCTGCGCATCACCGCGAGGTTCGTGCTGATCCAGCAGGTCGCCGCGTGGGCCGACACGGCGAGCGTCGCGAGCGCCACGACGAGCGTGCGGCTCCTCCGGGACGCCGTCGCGCGTCCGGGATGGTCCCAAGCGAGCGCGCACGCGACGAGAGTCGCGAGGAGCAGCAAGTTGGCGAGCGTGGCGTAGCGAGACGACAGTGCTTGCTGCGCGCCGAAGCCCACCCGGCCGACGCCGGTCGCCGCGGCGCTCAGCAGCGCGAAGAACGCCAGCGTGAGCCACGGCAAGAACCGCGAAAACGCTCCCCGATCCCGGCGCACGGCCGCCGTGAGCGCGACTGCCAGCGCGAGCACGGTCGTCACTCCGGCCAGCGGCGCGAGCACGGGATCGCAGGCACCGAGCGGCAGGCCGAGGTACGTCGCGACGTAGCGCAGGAACTCGAGCGGCGTCGCAAGAAATGCGCTGCGCGACGGATGGCCCGGCGGCGTCTCGAACCCCACGAAGAAAGCGGCGAAGACCGCCAACGCTGCGCCGCACCAGCACAGGAGCCAGCGCGGTCCGTGCGAGCGCGCGACGAGCGCGAGCGCGGCCACCCAGACGAGCAGGCCACTGCTCAGCGACAGCGACGCCAGCAGGGCACCGAGCGCGGCCACGAGCACCCCGCGCGCCTGTCCCGGCCAGCGCTGCAGCGCCCAGACGGCCAGCACGCTGCCGAAGGCGACCATGAACCACTGCAGCTGCCAGCCCCACAGCCAGTTCTCGTGCTGGGAGAGCGAGAACACGACCAGCGAGAACGCCGCGAGCAACCAGCGCGGCACCTGCCCCTCGAAGGTCGCACGCAGCAGCGACGCCAGCAGCGCCAGCGTCCCGCACGCGAACAGGAAGCTCGCCGCGAGCTCGAGGTAGATGTTCCAGCCGGAGAGCGCGGCGAGCGCGACCATCAGGGCCAGCGGCGCGACGAGTCGATGCTCGTTGTGCTGCTTCCACAGGTCGTCGAACGCGAGCACGCCGCCGCGGAACTTCTCGAGCAACGGCACCAGCTCCCACTGGTCCCACACTGGAACGGGCACGCCCTGCGTCGCGATCAGGGCGAGCACGGAGAGTGGCGCCGCCACGCCGACGAGCACGAGCGCGAGACGGCCAAGGTCCGCACCCGCCCGCTCCGATTGCCCCAACGGCCGCGAGTCCATCCGCGTCCGAGCCTACTCCCACCGCGCGCGTCCCGATAGCGCGCGTTCCGGTGCTACTCGGCGGCCTTGGCGCGGCGCCAGGCGGCCATCATCTCGTCGAGGGTGCAGGCGGTGAACGGGCGCGCGAGGTCGCGTTCCATGGCGCGGAAGCGCGACTCGAAGCGGCGCAGGGCGGCGCGCGTCGCGCGCTCCGGGTCGAGCCGCAGGTAGTTGCCGAGGAAGGCGCCGGCCATCAGCACGTCGCCGAGCTCCGACTCGAGCCGTTCGCGCTGCGCGTCGCTGGGCTTGCCGTCGCGCGCGGCGAGCAGGCCGGCGGCCTCGATCTCGCGCGCGAGCTCGTCGACCTCCTCGCGCAGCTTGGCCAGCGCGCCCTGCACGTCGTCCCAGCGGAAGCCCGCGGAGAGCGCCTTCGAGCCCATGCGCTGGGCGCGCTGCAACGCCGGCAGCGCGACGGGAATGCCCGCGAGCGCGCTCGTGTCGGCGGCCTTCTGCTCGCGCTCCTTGCGCTTGATGGCGTCCCAGTTGGCGAGCGCCTCGCTGGCGTTCGACGCCACCACGTCACCGAACACGTGCGGGTGCCGGCGCTCGAGCTTCTCGCTCACCGCGAGCGCGACCGTCGCGAGGTCGAAGCGCCCATCCTGCTCCGCGATGCGCGCGAGCAGCACGAGCCCCATCAGCACGTCGCCAGCCTCCTCGACCGCGTGGTCGAGGTCGCCCTGCTCGACCGCCTCGGCGAGCTCGTGCACCTCCTCGATCAGGTGCGGCACCGTGCTCGCGAGCGTCTGCTCGCGGTCCCACGGGCAGCCATCCGGCGCGCGCAGGCGGTCGACGATCGCCACGAGCTTGCGCAGCGCATCCGCGCGCGGCTCGCCAATGGGCGCGGGGACTTCGAGGGGACGGGGCGCGGGCTTCGCTTCGCTCATTCGCCCAGCATGACTTGCCACGCGCCCCGGAGGGAAGCGGCGGCACCGCCGTCCTGCAGCGGCGCGAGCACGAGCGCGAGCAGCACCGCGACCTTGAGCGGATCGAGGCGCGGCAGCTCGCGGGCGCGACGCAGGGAGCCCAGCCAGAGGCGCAGGCACAGGGTGGCCGCCGCAGCACCGGCCAAGAGACCCGTGAGGACGAAGAACGGCCGGTCGAACAGCGCCCGCGAGCTCGCGGCGAGCACGCACAGGACCGCGAGCGAGCCGAGCACCCCGAGCCGCAGGGCGGCGGCGCGGCGCTCGCGTGCGCAGGCAAGTCGCGGGTCGAGGGGCCGGCCAAGGCGCAGCAGTCCGGTGACCAGCAGCCCGGCGAACAGCCCGAGCAGGGCGTGCTCCGCGACCCAGTCCGCGAATCCAAAGCGTGGTTGGGCACCGCTCGCCTCCAGCCCCACCCACACCCCGGCGGAGAGCAGCGCCGCCGAGAGTCCGCCCGAGAGCAGCGCCACCGGCCAGACGCTGCCTGGCCCCTCGTCGGGGGCGCTCGAGGCGAGCGGAAGCGGCGCGGGTGCGGTCATCGAGGGGCGGGAACGTAGCGGTGCGCCCACGGCCGATCCAGCGCCTATTTGCGACTTCCTAGGTGGAGCCCCGACGCCCACCAACACGCCGGGGAGCCGTCCCCCGACGACTCCCCGGCTCGCCGCGGCCTTGCGGCGCGGCGCGGTGCTCGCGACCGTTGCCGGTGCGCGGCCCGTCTCACTCTCAGGAGCGGCTCGCGCCGCCACAGCCTTCGACGCCGGCGCGCGAACTTCCTTCCCGGAATTCCGGCTCCCCGAGGCCCCGCCCCGGGCCCGGGCGGGCACCCCAGCGCGGGCCTTTGATTCCCCCCCTCCGCCGCCCGATCATGCCCCCACGATGCGTGTGGGTCTGATCGGTGCCGGCAAGATCGGCCAGCTGCGTGCCCGCACGCTGCGCGAGCACCCGCAGGTGGAGCTCGCCGCCGTGTTCGACCTGAACGCGGAGCTCGCGGCCAAGGCCGCAGCGAAGAGCGGCGCGCGCACCGTGCGCTCGCTCGAGGAGTTCCTCGACGTGCCGATGGATGCGGTGGTCATCTCGACGCCCGTGCACGTTCACGAGGCGGCCTGCCTCGCGGCCTTTGCGCGCGGTCTGCACGTGCTGCTCGAGAAGCCCGTCGCCAACACCGCCGCCGGTGCGCGCAAGCTCGTCGACGCCGCACTCGCCGCACGCCGCGCCTTCGGCGTCGGCTTCAACCTGCGCTACTACCCGGCGTTCCGCTGCGTGCGCGAGACGATCGCCGAGGGCCGCATCGGCAAGCTCGATCATCTGCGCGTGTACGGTGGCCACGAGGGGCTCCCGAAGTTCGCGCACGAGTGGGAGTACAAGGCCCCCATCTCCGGCGGCGGCGCGCTGTGGGACGTCGGCATCCACATGACCGACCTCGCGCGCCACTTCCTCGGCGAGATCACCGAGGTCTACGGCGTGGCGAGCGAAGGCGTCTGGAACGTGCCGGGCTCCGAGGACAACGCGCTGGCGCTGCTGCGCTCGCCCGCGGGCATTTGCGCGTCGTATCAGGCGACGTGGACCGAGTGGAAGGGCTACGGCATCTTCGTCGAGGCCTATGGCAACAAGGGCATGGTGCGCGGGGCTTACGCGCCGATGTCGAACCTGCTCGTGCTGCAGGAGAGCGCCGGAGCGCCGCGCACGACGACCCGGCTGCGCTACCCGTGGATCCAGCTGCGCGAGAAGCTCTTCTCGTGGCAGACGACCGCGCTGCAGTCGTTCCGCGAGGAGCTCGACGACTTCCTGCTGCTGTGCGAGGGCCGGCGCGACCTCGTGATCGCCGACGGCTACGCGGGCTTGCGCGCGTGCGAGGTCGCGGAAGCCGTGCGCACCTGCACGCGCACCGGCGAGCGCGTCACGCTGCCCGCGCTCGGGACGATGCCGGCATGAGCGCGAGTGCGTCGCCTGCCGTCGTGCCGGGGCGCATGAGCCTCGTGATCACGGTCGTCGAGGGCGGCGACACCCTGCGCGGGATCCTCGACGCGTTGCGCGCGCAAGTCGACGCGCCGGAACTCGAGATCCTCGCCCCCTACGACGACTCGCGGCCCGACATCGGCGCGCTCGCCCCGGAGTATCCCGAAGTGCAGTTCTTCTCGATCGGGAGCGTGAGTCCGCGCCACCCGATCGCATCGGCCGGAGGTCAGCACGAGCTCTTCGACCGTCGCCGTGCCGCGGGCCTGCAGCGCGCCAGCGGAGAGCTCGTCGGCATCCTCGAGGACCGCGCGCCACCGCGCCGCGACTGGTGCGCGACCATCACGCGCCTGCATCGCAC
>CAITGX010000239.1 GCA_903892045.1 uncultured Planctomycetota bacterium
GCGCTCTTGTGGCGGAACGCGTACCACAAGGGGCCGAAGTGCGCCTCGTAGTCCGCCTCGTGCTCCTCGCTCGGCCGCGCACCCTTGCCGCGCCAGTAGATGTCGTGGTTGCCGACCACGGGAAACCACGGGCAGGCGAGGCGATTCATGATGCCCGAGTACTCGTCCGCCTGTTTCTGCCACGCGGGCTGGTCGTTGTAGCCCTGCACGAGATCGCCCACGGTCATCACGAGATCCGGACGGATCACGTTGGTGTCCTCGACGGCCTGTGCCAGCACCTTCACGCCCTCGGCAGGGCCGCCGGTGCGATCACCGAAGATCACGAAGCTGAATGCGTCCTGCTCGTCGGGCAACGGCAAGGTCACCCTGCTGGCGCGGCTGGTGACGAAGCGCTGTGCACGCAGGCGCGCAGCGTCCCCGTCGTCGGCGAGCCAAGCGGCAACGAGCGGCACGGCGAACAGGGCGAACAGGGCGATGCGCAGCGCGCGTTGGAGCATGATGCGTCTCGCGGGAGCTAGAGGGGGAGCCGTGTGTCGGGAGAGCCGTCGCACCAGCGGATCGACATGCTATTTCCGTCGAACCAGAAGTAGGCGTCCTGCCGAAACTCGAGTGCCAGCTCGCGCGCGGCGCCATCGTCGACGACGGCGGCGAGGCTAGGTTCCCGATGCGCCCGGTCCGGCGAGCCCGCGAGCACGTCGACCGGTGGCGCGCGCCGGCGTCGGAGCGCGGCGCGCAGCTTCTCGGTGGCGGCCCGGCCCTCGCGCTCGACGTGGGGCAGCCCGAGGGCCGGCCACGCGCTCAGGATCGCGAAGGATCCGTCGAGTCCTGCCGCGCGAAACGCGGCGCGCTCGCGCGTGCCGAGCGGCAAGCGCAAGTCGATCCAGTACTCGTCGAGCAGCTCGAGCACGGTGGACGCATAGGTCGACTCGCGAGGACTCATCGCTCGTATCCGACACGACGGAACGCTGGCGCGCAAGCGCACCTGTAGGTACATCCAACATGTATGGAGTCGCAGCGTGGTGCCCCGGACCGTCGCGAGCTGCTGGCTTGGTTCGGCGCGAGCGCTGGCTGGCTGACGCTGGCGACAGGTTGCGCGACGCGCAGCCGTGGCCTGAGCTCGCCGTTTGTCGCTTCCGACGGCCTACCTTCTTGGTCGCCGGTTCCGCTCCCGCTGCCGATCGCTTCGGACGGGGGCGACGCCGCGAGCGACGCAGGCCGGCTGGCGCGGTTCGAGGTCCGCGATGAGCTCGTGCTGCCCGCGGGATTCGGCTACGAGGTGCTCGCGCGCTGGGGAGAGCGCTTCGGGCCGGAAGGAAGCGCGCTCGAGTTTGGCTTCAACTGCGACTTTCTCGGCTTCGTGCCGATCGCGGGCAGCGAGGACGATGCTTGGCTCGTGGTCAATCACGAAGCGCTCTCCGCGCGCCCTTGGCTGCAGGCACTGGCCGAGGTGCGCGGCCTCGACCCCGTGGGCCTGAGCGCAACGCGGGCCGCGGATGGCTCTGTCGACGTGCGTCTCGGGGACGTGGGCTGGACATCGGACAAGCTCGACCTCGCCGCTTCCGACCTCGACCCACGCGTCCGCGAGCGCGTGCAGGCACTGTCGCGGCTGGGGCTCGCGGAACTCGGGATCAGCATCCTGCGCCTGAAGCGCGGCGCGAACGGCGCTTGGCAGGTGGACGTGCACTCGCGGGAGCACAAGCGCATCAGCGGAGTCGACGAGCGAACTCCGACGCACTCCAACTGCTCCGGCACGGTGACACCGTGGGGCACGGCCCTGTCGGGCGAGGAGAACTACCAGGACTACGTGCGCGAGACGATCGATGGGGCAGGGCGGCCCACCGCGACGTCGATGCCGCTCGAGCTGGTGGGAATCGATGCGCGTTTTGCGGAGCCGTTTGACATCAACGGTCTCGGCGCGTGCCTTGTCGTGCCGCAGGATGGGCGCGACTTCGGCTGGGTATGCCA
>CAITGX010000240.1 GCA_903892045.1 uncultured Planctomycetota bacterium
CGACGCGCCTCAGTCGGCGTATTCGACCCGCTGCGGATCGTTGGGAACCGCGTCCATGAGGTGGTAGTCGAGGTCATCGAAGCGCGGCGCCACGTCCGCCTGCCGCGCCGCGCTCTCGCCTCGCCCCGTGGTCGGAACTCGTGCCCAAATCCGCGCGCGCTCGCTCCGCGCGCTCGTCGCGGACCGTCGCCGCCGAGCCCAAAACTCCCGCGCGCGCCGACGCGCCTCAGTCGGCGTACTCGACCCGCTGCGGATCGTTGGGAACCGCGTCCATGAAGTGGTAGTCGAGGTCGTCGAAGCGCGGCGCGACGTAGCCCTCCTGCTTCGAGGCCTCCACCTCGCGCCAGTAGGCCTCGACCACGCAGCGCTGCACGTGGTCGCGCCCTTCCTGATGGATGGGGTGCGCGATGTCCGCGTACAGCCGCACGCGCCCGCGCTCGTCCGCATCTCCGCGCGCCTCGCGCAGCCGCCGACCGCAGTCGTTGCAGAAGCGCGCCCGCAGCGGGTTCTTCCCCGCGCACCCCGGGCAGCGGTCGTGCAGCTTGCGGCTCGGCATCGCCACGAACAGCCCCTTGCCGCCCTCGATGATCTTCAGGTCGCGGATGACCAGCGCGTCCTCGAGCGTGATGCTCGCGAACCCGCGCAGCTTGTCGCGCGTGTCATGAACCAGCTTGATGCGAATCTCGGTGATCTTCATGGGGAGTTCCCCATCCGCAGGAACTCCCCCCGACGGGGCATCGAAATCCCAAAAACCTGCCCCCTGCCCCGGGTCTCAGAGACGGCCTCAGGGGCGGACCGGGGACGGACGGACTGGGGCGGGGCGGGTGAGCCACAGGCCGCGGGGGTGCAGGGAGGCGGCGGGGAGCGCGCGGCGGAGGGCTGCGAGAGTGGCGGCGGCGGCGGGGTGGCTCGGGAAGAGGGCGAAGAAGCTCGAGCCGGAGCCGGAGAGCACGAAGGCGCCGGGGGCGACGCGGTCGAGGAACGCGCGCCACGGGCGCAGGGCGGGGACGGCGTCGAGCGCGGCCGGCTCGAGGCGGTTGAAGGGCACGAGCGAGGCGGACTCGGACAGGAAGGCGCGCGGGTCCGACGCGCGCTGTGGCGGGATTGCGCGCGGGTCCGACGCGCGCTGTGGCGGGATTGCACGCGCATCGAGCGGTTGCTGCGGAGCGGCGCGCGAGGCCAGCGTGCGCAGCTCGGGCGGGAGCGTGCGCGGCGGCGCGCCCTCGCGCAGGGGCTGGCGCAGGGCGCGGTAGACGGCCGCGGTCGGGGCGCCAACATCCGGCGTGAGCACGAGCACGGCGAGCTCCGAGGAGGCGGGCTCGAGCAGCTCGATGCGCTCGCCGCGGCCGCGCGCGAGCGCGTGGCCCGTGCTGCGCGCCGCGTGGAAGAAGACGCAGTCGGAGCCGAGCTTGGCGAGGGCCGCGCTCGCGCGCTCGTCCCCCACCGCGAGCCCGAGCGCCCGCTCGCTCGCCCGCAGGGCCGCCGCGGCATCGGAGCTGCCGCCGCCCAAGCCCGCCTGGCTCGGCACGTTCTTGGTGACGACGAGCTCGAGCCCCGCCGCGCGCTCGCCCCGCTCGTGCGCCACCGCGAGCGCCGCCGCCGCGCCGCTCCACGCCAAGTTGCGCGCGTCGAGCGGAATGTCCGCGCTCGCGAAGGGCCCGTCGACGCCGAGCTCGATCGTGCCCGACCGCGTGGCCCGCGCGCGCACGACGTCGCCGAGCTCGAGCGCGAGCAGCGTGAGCTCGACCTCATGGAAGCCGTCTTCACGCCGCGCGAGCACCTCAAGGAACGGGTTCACCTTCGCCGGCGCGACCTCGCTCACCCACTCCCCGCCCACGGCCTCCTGCCCCATGCCGCGCAGGATGCGCTCGCCCCGCGCCAACTTCCAGCGCCCGCCCCGCTCGCCCCAGGACCTCCGCGTGCCGCGGAGCCCGAGCGTCGTATCCGAGTCTCGTCGCTGCCGCGCCCTCTCAGCAGCGCACTCGCTCCGCCGCGCCTCCGCGCGCAGCGTCCTCAGCACACGCGCACCTGCTCGCCGCAGCCGCTGTCGAGTCGGCTCACAAGTGCGAAAGGCCCGCGCTGCTCGAGGCAATTCTGGCGTCGCCCTCCGAAGCACTGGCTTCGCCTGCTTCCCAACCGCCTCCGCGCCGAACGCCGGGTCGCGCGCCTCTGCTCGCCAGAGTCGCTTTCCAATTGGCCGCCGAATGCGACGCGCCGCGGAGCCCGCCGCTCTGGTCACGCTCCCCCTGAGTGCGCCGATACGCTCCCTTCCAGCATCCGACGATCGACGCGCGCTCTCACTTCCAGCGGGTGTCGAAGCTGCTTCGCGAAGCGCGCGCGGCGCGGGACTTCAGTCGAGGCGCAGGTTGTCGATCAGGCGCACGCTGCCAGCGCGCACGGCGATCAGGGCTTGGGCGCGCGCGAGCGGAGTCGTCGGCATGAGCTCCGTCCACGCGTCGGGGTCGCGGACCTCGGCGTAGTCGATGTCGGGAAAGTGCGGGGCGAGCACGGCGCGCATCGTGCGCTCGAGCTCGGCGCCGTCGCGGACGCCGCGCTCGCGCCACGCGCCGCGCGCCGCCTGCAACGCGCGATGGATCGCCGGCGCGCGCTCGCGCCACGCGGGCTCGAGCAAGGCGTTGCGCGAGCTGCGCGCGACGCCGTCGGGCTCGCGCTCAGTCGGACACACCACGATCTCCGGCCGCCCCATGCGTCGCGCGAGGTCGCGCACCACGAGCGTCTGCTGGAAGTCCTTCTCGCCGAAGTACGCGCGCGCAGGCTCGACCACCTCGAACAGCCGCCGGACGATCGTCGCCACGCCCTCGAAGTGCCCCGGCCGCCGCGCCCCCTCGAGCCCCCGCGCCGCCGGCCCCGGCTCGCTCCCGACGATGCGCCGCGCATCCCCGCCGCTCTCGGGGAAGAACTGCTCGAGCGTCCCCGTGAACACCATGTCGCACCCCACCCCCGCGAGCAGCCGCACGTCCCCCTCGAAGTCGCGCGGATAGCGCTCGAGGTCCTTCGGATCATTGAACTGCAGAGGGTTCACGAACACGCTCACCACCGCACACCCACACTCCTCCCGCGCCCGCTTCACCAGGCTCAGATGCCCCTCGTGCAACGCCCCCATCGTCGGCACGAACCCCACGCGCCCCCCCCGCGCCCGCGCCTCCGCACACCACCCCCGCGCCTCCCCCGGACTCCCCAGCTTCTGCGTCATGCCGCGAGGATGCCGCGGCAACGGATCGAGTTCCAGAAAGCACCTGAAGCCGAGTCGACGGCTCAGCGACGGCGGGCCGCGGGCGCTATCCTTCCACTACATGAGCGATTCGCCGCCGGATCGAGCGGGTTGGCACTCCGACCTACCGACCTTCCACGGAACAACACCGCAGGTTGTCGTTCGAGCTCTTGAGCAGTTCGTCTCAGATGCGAGCGACGAACAGCGCTCCGCGTGGAGTGGCTGGATCCCGCAACTCCAACGAGAGTCGCGGGAACTCGTCGTCGCCGAACCGAGCGCTTCGAACTACTGGGCGATCCTGGAGTACCGACTTCCGCGCGACGGACGCCGACCCGATGTCATTGTCTTGGAGAACGGAATCGTCGTCGTACTCGAACTCAAGGGGCCAGACTCGCCCCAGCGAGCGGGCCTAGACCAAGTGCTGGCCTACGCACGCGACCTGCGCGCGTACCACATCGAGTGCCACGACCGTCCAGTTGTTCCCGTGCTCGTGCAGCCCATGGCCAAGCTGGAAGGCGAGACGGTGGACGGCGCTTGGGTTGTCGCACCTCGCGGCCTCGACGGACTGCTTCGGCGCCTCGGTCAGACGCTGAGCGGGTCTCCGATCACGCCGAGCGCGTTTCTTGCGGAGGACACGTACTGTCCATTGCCTTCGATCGTTGATGCTGCGCGGGATCTGTTCGAGCACGGGGACCTGCCCTACATCAAGCGAGCCCGGGCCTGCACCGAACCCGCGCTCGAGACGATCGCGCGCATCGCTCGCGAAGCGGCCGCGACGAAGACACGTCACCTTGTGTTCCTGCAGGGCGTGCCTGGAAGCGGAAAGACGCTCGTAGGACTCCAGCTCGTCCACGCGCGCTGGCTCAAGGACCTTGCCATCCTGCGCGAGGATGGTCGGCCGCGCCCGCCCGCCGTGTATCTCTCGGGAAACGGTCCGTTGGTCGCCGTGATGCAACACTCACTCGCGACGGTCGGCTGCGACGGCAAGACTTTTGTCCAGGGAGTCAAGGAGTACATCGCTCACTACTCGAAGAAAAAGCGCATCCCACCCGAGCATCTGGTCGTCTTCGACGAAGCGCAGCGTGCTCACGATGCCGAGCAATTCGCGAAGGTTCACAAGCAGGATCAGGCGCTTCTGTCGGAGCCAGGACACTTGCTTCAGTTCATGGAGCGCGTTCCCGAGTGGTGCGTGCTCGTTGCGCTCGTAGGAACCGGACAGGCGATCCACGTGGGAGAAGAGGCGGGTCTGCCGCTCTGGCGTGAAGCGCTGCTTCGCGCGACGTCAGACAACTGGACGGTGCATGCTCCCAGTTCCACGGAAGTTGCCTTCGCGGCCTCGGACATCCAAACTCGTTGGCACCCCTCGCTCTCACTCGACACGGAACTGCGCCACCATCTGGTCCCACGAGTGCACGAGTTCGTTGAGCTCCTGGTCGAGAAGGACAGCCCAGAGGTAGCGACGCAACTTGCGGGCAAGATCCATGATGGCGGTCACCGTTTCCTCATCACCCGCTCTCTCGACGCCGCCAAGAACTACCTGCGCGCCCGCTATGCCGAGGCACCGCGCGCCCGGTATGGCCTCATCGCCTCCTCGCGCTGCAAGCATCTCGAGTCCGTCGAAGTGGACAACTCCTTCCAGACCACCAAGCGCCTCAAGGTCGGCCCCTGGTACAACGCTCCCGCAGACGACCCCATGTCGTGTCGCTCGTTTCAAGCCGTCGTCACCGAGTTCCAGGCTCAGGGGCTCGAGCTCGACATGGCGCTCCTTGCGTGGGGTACCGACTACCGTCGCCACGAAGGCCGCTGGAACAGCGACCTAGCCCGCCGCCACAAGTCTCGCGTCTCGGATGCCCACGCTCTGCGCCGCAACGCGTACCGCGTGCTGCTCACCCGAGGCCGCGATGGGACCATCATCTTCGTGCCCGAACTATCCGACCTCGACGAAACCTGGGCCTGGTTGAAAGCGAACGGTTGCACGGAACTCGCGACGGGATGAAGTGAGTTGTCTGTCGCTGGCGCGACTAGCTCGCAACGCGCTGAAGATGCTGACGGAGAAAGTCCTGACTCGGCGGCACGGACTCACTGGGGATCAGCAGCGATTTTCCCGAGAAGCAAGCGAAGAAGCGCTCATAGGCATCCGACCCAAGCTCCTGCTTCACGCGCCTCGAGACGACGAGTCGATAGTTGCCGTCGAAACCGATCAAGTAGCGATCAAAGGCTCGGTCGTAGAGGCTTGAAAGACAAACTCCATTCCGTACATCGAGACGCTCAGCGGGGTGCGTTGCCCATGGAAGTATGTGGGAAGCGTTGAGGAGTTCCCTCATCCCGATCCCGGTCACGCCACACTTGCTGTCGAAGTTGTTGAGAACCGCATTACGAAAGTAGCCCTGCTTGAGCCGCTCAACTCGAACAGCCTCCGCCTCGGTCGACTCCCGAGTCGTCGGCGAAACGATGCGGTAACCCAACTTGGGCAGCAACTCCAGTCGCTCTCCGCCCACCACACCAAAGACATCCTGCAGTTTCAGCTCAGACTCGAGAACGGATGCTTCGAGGTCCGCGTGATACTCGTCCCAGACCGACCGGTCGAGCGCACTCGCTCCGCGGAGTCCGTTGACCCCGCGCTGCGCGAGACCGGGATCAAACGACGCCAGATTGCAGAGCTTCATGGAGACGCTCGCCGGCGTCCGACCCAACTTGGTCGCGATTTGCTGGATGGCGAGATTGCTGGAGTTGAACTGGCCGAAGTTCAGCTTGTGATAGAGATTCAACGCGAGAATCAGCTCGTCTCGCGTCCACTTCCTTGAAGTACCCACGTGGAGCATCGTGCGGGGCTCCGCGTCCCCGAGCAAGTCGCCAGTCCGCTCGCGTCGACGAAGCTCTGTTCGGTATCGCCAGAACTATCGACAGCGTCCTAGCAGCACTCGCTCAGCGGCCCCACCACGAAGGAGCGGGACCACATGCGCGGATGGGGCACTTGGAGGTCGGGCTCGGCGATGGCGAGGTCGGCGTAGAGGAGGAGGTCGAGGTCGAGGGTGCGGGGGGCGTTGGGGATGGAGCGGGTGCGGCCGGCGAGGAGCTCGGTGGCGAGGAGGCGCTCGAGGAGCTGGCGCGGGGAGAGGGTGGTCTCGAGGAGGGCGGCGGCGTTGAGGTAGGGACCTTGGCCGGGGGGGCCACCGACGGGGGCGGTCTCGTGGAAAGAGGAGACGCGCAGGAGGCGCAGGCCGGGGGTGGTGGCGAGGGCGGCGAGGGCCGTGCGCAGGTGCGAGGCGCGGTCGCCGAGGTTGGAGCCGAGTGCGATGTAGGCGTGGACCGGGGCGGGCGGGAGAAACGTCGCGGCGACGGTGCGCGCGGGCTCCGGGAGGCCGAGCGAGGCGAAGGAGGCGAGGGCCGAGCCGGGGGCGGAGTTCGCGCCCGCCGACGGATCCGAGTCGCAGGGGGAAGCGGAGGCCGAAGTAGCAGGCGCAGCGTGACCGCGGGCAGCAGGAGCTGCGGGCGCGGGAGCCGAGGCGACCGGCGGCGCGGGGGGGCGCTGGGGATCGGAGGGCACGCGGGTCCCCTCTCCCCCTAGTCGCGGCCGCCGTGGGCGAAGAGCTCGTCCTCGGGGCCGTCCTCGTCGGGCTCGTCCTTGGGGCGGTGCACGAGGGCGCGCAGGAGGCCGGCGAGGGCGAAGCCTTGGAAGGCGAGGAACAGGACCGGGATGGGCGCGGCGAACAGCAGGAAGGCCGCGAAGACCGCGTAGACGAGCAGGAAGAACGAGCCGCGGCGCGTCAGGAACGAGACCGCGTGCACGTAGCGGATGCGGCTCACCATCAGGCCACCGTAGAGCGGGAGCAGGAGCGCGATCAGCGGCAGCACCCACCACGGCATGGCCTCGACGCGCAGGGAGGGCAAGAGGTCGAACAGCTGCCCCACCGGGGTCGGTCCGGCGGCGTCGAGCTCGAGCTGGGGCCGGCGCAGCACGAGGTACAGGAGCAGGGTCGAGACGACGGCGCCCGCGGCAGCCGGCGACGGCAGGCCCTTGAAGTCCTGGTGGCTCGACTCGTCGGTCGTGGTCTCGAGGTTGAAGCGCGCCAGCCGCAGGATCGCCATCAGGGCGAAGGCGGCGGCGGCGATGAAGTGCAGCCGCGGATGACCGGCGTAGCCGAGCAGCGGCGCCTCGTGCTCGATCAGGACCTTGGCGAGGATCGCGGGCGTGACGCCGAACGTGAGCGCGTCCGAGAACGAGTCGAGCTGGGCGCCGAACTCGCTCGAGCCACCGACGAGGCGCGCGACCTTGCCGTCGAGGGCGTCGAACACCATGCCGAGGAAGACGAGCAGGCAGGCGGCCTCGAGCTTGCCGTAGAACTCCGCCGAGCGCGCCGGGTCCCCCGCCAGCACGAGCGCATCGATCGCCTTCGCGATCGCGAGCAGCCCGCAAAACGCGTTGGCGAGCGTGAGCAGGTTGGGGAGGACGGTGACGCGGCGCATGGAGAGCCTGAGGCTGTCCGCGGGAGGATACGCCGCCCCCACCCTCCCGCGCGAGCCGCTGCCCGCCCCAGCTCGCAGCTCGCCGGCTCCGGACAAGTGCGGGGCGAGCGCGGCCCGCCGCGAGGCCGGCGTGCGTCGGGAGGCTCGAGACTCCTACAACGGTCGCGGCGAGCGGACGGGCAGCTGGGTGCTGGGCGGCCGCAGATTCCGTCTGGCAGTCCCCGCGCGGACCTTTTCAGAGAGCCGCTGGTTCGCGAACGGAACACTCCGGACACGTGCGGGGCGCGCGCGGCCCGCCGCGGGGCCGGCGTGCGTCGGGAGGCTTGCGACTCTTGGAACGGTCGCGGGAGCACCGACCAAGGTCCCGCGCGAGCGAGCGGGCGACGCCGGGCGGAGCGGGAGCGGTGTCGCGAGACGCGGCGAGCGGACGGCGGGTTCGTGCGGGGTGGGCGGAGAGCCTCTGGAACGGCGCGCGGCGATTCCTACCATCTCGAGGCATGAGCGAGATTGTCGATCTGCGGGCGCGCGAGGTGCTCGACTCCCGGGGCAACCCGACGGTCGAGGTGGATGTGGTGCTCGAGTCCGGCGCGACCGGCTCGGCCATGGTTCCCTCGGGCGCGAGCACGGGCCACCACGAGGCGCACGAGCTGCGCGACGGCGGCAAGCGCTACGGCGGCAAGGGCGTGCTCAAGGCCGTCGAGAACGTCAACGAGGAGCTCGCGCGCGAGCTCGTCGGCATCGACGCGCTCGATCAGGTCGGACTCGACCGCACGATGCTCACGCTCGACGGCACGCCCAACAAGGCGCGCCTGGGAGCGAACGCGCTGCTCGGCGTGTCGCTCGCGGTCGCGCGTGCGGCGGCGGACGAGTCGGGCATGCCGCTCTATCGCTACATCGGCGGCGCGATGGCGGGCGTCCTGCCCGTGCCGATGATGAACATCCTGAACGGCGGCAAGCACGCCGACAACAACGTCGACCTGCAGGAGTTCATGATCATGCCGTTCGGCGCGACGAGCTTCGCCGAAGGCCTGCGCATGGGCGTCGAGACGTTCCACGCGCTCAAGGGCGTGTGCAAGCAGAAGGGCTACAACACCAACGTCGGCGACGAGGGCGGCTTCGCGCCGGACCTCAAGTCGAACGAGGAAGCGATCGAGCTGATCCTCGCCGCGAGCGAGAAGGCCGGCTTCAAGCCCGGGCGCGACATCCGGATCGCCATCGATGCGGCCTCGGCCGAGTTCCTCCACGACGGCAAGTACGTCGTCGAGAAGCACGGCAAGAGCTCGATGGAGATGGTCGAGCTGTACGCGAACTGGTGCGGCAAGTACCCGATCTTCTCGATCGAGGACGGCCTCGATCAGGACGACTGGGAAGGCTGGCAGGCGCTGACCCAGCGCCTCGGCGGCAAGGTGCAGCTCGTCGGCGACGACCTGTTCGTCACCAACGTGGCGCGCCTGCGCACGGGCATCGAGAAGAAGGCCGGCAACGCGGTGCTCGTCAAGGTCAACCAGATCGGCACGCTGACCGAGACGCTCGAGACCATCGCGCTCGCGCACCGCAGCGGCTACCGCTGCGTGATGAGCCACCGCTCGGGCGAGACCGAGGACACGACCATCGCGGACCTCGCGGTGGCGACCAACTGCGGCCAGATCAAGACCGGCGCGCCGTGCCGCTCGGACCGCGTCGCGAAGTACAACCGTCTGCTGCGCATCGAGGACGAGCTCGGCGTGCAGGCGAGCTACGGGGCCGCGCTGCTCGCGTGATGCCATGAGCGAACCCACGACGACCAGCGCCACGACCGGCACGCCGGAGAGCGCGGGCGCGACGATGCCCGAGCGCGCGGGCGCGACGACGCCCCCGTTGCCGTTCGACGCGCCGCCGAGCCGGCGCGAGCAGGCCAAGGAAATCGGCCAGCGCGTGGCCTACTGGGCTCCGGTGTGGATACCGATGGTCGTGCTCGCGCAGGTCGCGCTCGGTGGCCTGCGCCCGGCGCTGGCGGAGAGCCGGCGACTCGACCGCGAGGAAGAGCGCATGGCCGAGCGACTCGAGCGCGAGCACGCGGAGTCCGCGCGGCTCGAGCGCGCGCTGCAGGCTCAGGACGATCCGATCTTCCTCGAGCGCGAGCGGCGGCTGCTGCGCCAGGCGGACGGTCCGCTCGGCAAGAAGTAGCGCGCGATGCGGCTCGCTGGAGCGCTCGCCGTCGCCCTCGCGCTGTCGGCCACCGCCCGCGCGCAGGCTCCGGACCTCGCGGCCCTGCGCGGCGCCGAAGGTCCGCTCGACAACGATGCGTTCTTGCCGGTCGCGACCGCGGCGGCGGAAGCGCTCGATCGCTTCGATCGCGCCGCTGCTGCGCCCGCGCTCAAGCCCGATGGCGCGAACGCGACGCGCGAGTGGAATCTCGCGCTCGACGAGCTCGAGAACGCGCTGAAGTCGAGCGCGCGCGGCGACGGCGTCGCGCCGTGGGCACTGGGCGCGAGTGCGTCGCTGGAGCTGTGCCCCGACGACGACGGCACGCTCGACCCCAAGGCCGATCGACGCCGCGAGGGCGTCGAGTTCGCAGTGCGCAGGCGGCTCGCGTGGCTGCCGGCGCGCGCGAGAGAGCTGTGGGCGCAAGGCGTCGGAGAGCGCGGCGAGGAGCGACTCGCGCGCGCGGGACGCGAGCTCGCGGCGCTCGCGGAAGTCGAGCGCAACGCGCCGTGGACGCAGGCCGCCTTCGCGGCGGCGCTCGCGCTCGCGGACGAGGCGCTCGAGCGCGCGGCGCCGGTGGAAGCGCGTGCGTGGCTCGAGCGCGCGCGCGAGCACGGTCGCGAGAGCGGAGCGAGCCTGGAGCGACTCGAGGCACGTGCGGCGCTCGTCGCGAGCGAGCTCGCGGCCCAGCCGGCGGACGGCGGCGCGCCGGAGAGCTGGCGCGACGCGCGCGGGCTCGTCTTCAAGGGCTCCGTGGCGATCGACGAGCTCGGGCAGCGCGTGCAGCGCGTCGCGCTCGATCCGGGGCTCGGCGTGCGGCCCGGAATGGCCTTCCTCGACGGCGAGCGCGCCGTGGTGCACCTGCCGAGCTCACTGACGCTCGGCAGCGAGCGGCTCGACCGGCTCGTGTTGGTCGACCTCGCCACGTCGACGCGCCTCGCGGTCACGACGCCCATGCGCCTGTTCGAGCCGCTCGGCGTGCAGCCGGGCTCGACCGAGCGCCCCGTCGAGCCGCCGGGCTGGCCGCTCGAGCCCGCGACGGACGGGCGCGCGGTCGTGCTCACGCTCGGACGGCGCAGCTACGACAACGACAACGTGCTCGCCTGCGTCGAGTTCGTCGAGCAGCCGGGCGCGGCGGCGCCGCCGGAGCTCGCGCTGCGCTGGGCGTGGCACGGGGGCGCGCCGGTGGCGGGGCCGCTCGCGGGCGGGGCGGGCTTCGAGGGCGAGGCGCTCGAGTACCAGCCGGGCGTGGTCGTGCGCGACGGCGCGGTGTACGCGCTCGTGCGCGAGTTCACCGGCGGCGGGCGCGGCGACGTCGCGGATGAGACGCAGGCGCGCTCGGCCGCGGAGATCCGCACCACGCTGGCCTGCTTCGACCTCGGGAGCGGAGCCCTGCGCTGGCGCACGTTCCTCGGCAAGGGTGGCGAGCTGCAGCGCAGCGCAGGGCGCTTCTTCAACGCCGACTTGCCGACGGCCGCGGCCCAGCCGCTCGCGCTCTCTGGCGCGCACCTGCTGGTCGGCACGCACACGGGCTTCGCGGCGCTGGTCGAGCGACTCGACGGCCGGCTGGCATGGTCGTTCCGCTATCGGCGGCGCGACCCCGCCCAGCGCTCGTGGACCGGGGCGCGGCCCGCGGTCGAGGGCGACGCGTTCGTGCTCGCCCCGGCCGATTCGGACCACTTGTACTGGCTGCGGGCCGGAGCCGCGCGCGACGGCGGAGCGCTGCTCGC
>CAITGX010000241.1 GCA_903892045.1 uncultured Planctomycetota bacterium
GCTGGCGAGCTCGCTCAAGGGCGTGATCGCGCAGACCTTGTGCAAGAAGAAGCCCAAGGGCCGCGCCGCCGCGCTCGAGATCCTCGTCGTCAACACCGCCATCGCGGCCAACATCCGCGAAGGCAAGACGCACGGCATCGTCTCGGCCATGCAGATGGGCGGCAAGCTCGGCATGAAGCTGCTCAACGACTCCCTGCTCGACCTCGTGCGCGCGGGCACCGTCGAGCCCGGCGAGGCCTTCCTCAAGTCGGTCAACAAGGACGACATGCTCGCCAAGCTGCAGTCGATCGGCGTGTCCTTCGACCCGTCGAAGTTCGGCGAGAGCGCAGAAGCGCCGGCTGCGATCACCCCGCTGCCCGGCGCCGCCGCGGCTCCGCGTCCGCAAGCGGCCGCTCCCGCGCCGCAGCCGCGCGCCCCGATTCCGCAGCAGGCTGCGCCTCATCAGCAGGCGGCGCCCCAGCCGGCTCCGAGCACGCAGCCCAAGGGCTGGACCGATCCCTTCGAGCAGTTCAAGAAGCAGCGCCCGGGCTAGGAACGCCGAGCGAGTTCAGCGCAGCGTGACCGGCTCGCCCGCGAGCACGGCGCGCTCGGGAATCGCTCCACTCACGGTGCGCCCGCCGAGGCTCGCGGAGAGCCGCGCCGCGCCGAGCACGCCGTTCGCGGCGTCCGTTGCGTAGGGCACCACAAGCCGCGCCACGCCGTCGGCATCAGCGGGCGAGCGATCGCGCCACTCCAGCTGGGAACCGCCGGGCTGCGAAACCGCGAGCGCGACCTCGAGCAGCTCACCGGGCTGGCCGCGCGCCTCGACGCGGGCGCCCGCCACGCGTTCCCACACCCAGGCCGCCGGCGCGAAATCCCGCGGGCCGCGCAATGCGCGAGCCGGATCCCGCAGCGGAGCGATCCACACGAGTCGCAGGTGAGCCAGCGGCCGCGCATCCTTCCCCAGCGGCCCAAACACGGCGCCGTCGAACATGGCGCGCGCGCCGAGGGTCAGGAACCATTCGGGCCGCACCTTGCCACCCCGCTCGCTGCCGGGTTCGACGTAGCGCGCACGAAGTGCCGCATCGACACCATCGAGCAGGGTGTTGAGCGCATTGGGCAAGTCGCTGTCGACGAGCACATAGCGCACGCGCAGCTCGTCCATCCGTCGCACGAGGAGTTGCTCATCCTCCGCGAGGAGCAGCTCGGGCGACGCGCGGAAGCCCGCTTCGCCCACATAGGAGCCGAAGTTGGTCGCGAGACTGCCGCGCCCGGCGAGTCGCTCGATCACGTGGCCGTGGGACCACAACGCGAGCACGGTCTCTCCGGGCACTCGCTCGGGCTGCGCGCCGATCCACTCGGCACCCAGCCGCGCGCCGAGCGTTGCGGGGCGCTCGAAGCGCACAGCCTCGCCGCGCAAGGGCCAGCGCTCGACACTGCGGGCCAGCGCGGGCCAGCACAGTCCCACGGCGACCGCAGCGGGCAGGGCGGCGCGCGCGAGCGCGGGAGCGCGATCCAAAGTTGGCGACTGCGACCACCGCCCCAGCGCGATGCCGACCACAACGGAGAGCGGCAGGGCGAGTCCCTCGGCGAACCGCGCTTGCCCCAGCACCTGCGCGCCGAGCACGAGCGTGGCCACGATCCAAGGCAGCAGCTCGAGTCGCCCCTGCCACGTCCACCGGAGAAGCGCGGCCCAGGCAAGCGGCAACAAGACCGCCGCGAAACCCAGCATGCGCAGGAGCGGCCCCCAGTCCCCGTCGCGGACCAGCGCCTGCGACTCGCCGATGCGTGCCATGAACGAGTCGACGCGACTCACCCACTCGAACCCCTCGCGCACTCCGCGCGCCGGCGCCGCGTCCGACCCAGCGAGGAAGGCGAGAGCCGCAACGGCCGTCGCCACCGCCGCCCACGGCATCGAACGACGCAGCGCATCGGACGCGGGACGCAACGCCAGTGGCGCGAACAGGGCTGCGCCGGCCGCGAGGTACGCCGGGTGGAACCCGGAGAGGTTGACCACGATCCACGGATGCGTCGCCGACCAAGGACTGGAGCTCGCCGCCGGCAGGACCACGAGCAGCGCGGCCCCATGGAACGCGACGGCGAGCGCACCGAGGCCGGGCAGCGGCTTGCGCGCGTGCACGAAGAGCAGCACGCCCAGGGCCAGCTGCACGCTCGCCACGAGAATCAGCGCCGCGACCCACGCACCGAGGGCCAAACCGGCGAACACTCCGGCGAGGCCACCGAACAGCGCAGCCCGGCGCGGCTGCTGCAGCACGCACTCGCGCAGGCCGAGCGACACGGACGCCAGCACGACTCCGCTCGCGAGCGACACGAAGGCATGGTGGTCGCCGTTGCCGAGCTTTCCGTACTCGATGGCGGCACCGTTGAGGGCATGCAGCAGGCCCGCAGCCACGCCCGCGGGCGCTCCCGCGAGCTTCCACGCGAGCAGCAACGCCAGCAGGCTGCCGAGCACGCTGGCCACGCAGGCGGCGCTCGCGACCATGCGCTCGAGCCACTCCGCGCGTCCCTCACTGGGCGCGAAGGGCGCGAGCGTCGTCGCGAGCAACCGTGTGTAGTACGGCGGCCACGGGATCGCGGAGCCCTCGGGCGCGTTGAGGCGCGCGTCCGTCTCCGCAACGGCGCCCTCCTCCAGTGCGCGCTCCACGCGCCGCACGTGGTATTGGCTGTCGGGATCGGTCGTGAGCCAGCTCGCTCGACCCAGCAACACCACGCGTCGGTTTTGAGCCTCGCGCGCGAACCAGGCCACGCACGCGACCAGCGCGAGCGAGAGCAGCAGCAGAACGCGCGAACGCGACATGGTCGCCTACCCTACCGAACGTCCGCAGCCGATCCAGCGCCAGCGAGAGGGCCAGCAGTCCGTGGAGAAGGTCTCCCGACCCAAAGGCACGGCGATCGTGGCCGAGGCCCAAAACGCGCCGGAGGCTCGATCGAGAGAGTCAATCTGGGAGCTGCGCACGGTCCGACGAGCGTGACGACGTCGCGGCGTCGAGGGCGATGCCGAGGCCGGGTAGCCTGCCGACTCGCGGCTAGGTCGCAGGCCGAGGCGCCGGAGCCGCTTCGGAAGTCGATTCCTCGCGCGCGGCGCGCTCCACGAGCTCGCGCATGGTGCGATTGTGAACCGACGAGCGGCCTTCGGCGTCGAGCGCGCGCAGGGCGCGATCGGCGAGTGCGTCGAGAGACAGCAGACTCCCCTTCTCCGGCGCACGCACCTCCCCGCGCACCGCGAGCAGCACGTCGCTGATGCGAATCGTGGCCGGGTCTCGCGAGGGCTGCCATCCTTGGGGCTGGCCAGCTTCGGCGGGCTCGATCGCCGCGACGAGCCCGCGTTCGCGGAGATCCGAGAGCAGGCGCTCGACGGTGCTGCTCGCGACGCCTGCCCGCCGCGCCAGTTCGGGCACGCTCGGTGCGGGCTGCCCAGCAAGGAACGCCTCGGAGAGACGCGCCATCAGCCGCACGGCAACGTGCTCGGCGTGGGCCGCTCCGATGCGCGTGCCGGTGCCGATGCCCTGGTACTCGTAGTGCTTCTCGAATGCGTAGGAGAGCTCCGCACCGGCGAGCACGATCACCCACGAGAGCTGGACCCACACGAGGAAGATCGGGATCGCGGCGAAGCCCGCGTAGATCGCGTTGTACTTCGCCACGCCGAGCTGGAACGCGATGTGCGCGAGCAGCGCGGCTTCCCACGCGGCCGAGGCGAACAGTCCGCCGACCAGCGCGGCGGCGACACGCCCACGGCGGTTGGGCATCACGAGGTACAGCAGCGTGAAGGCGACCCAGCCCACGAGCACCGGCGCGAGCTTGATCAGCGTCTGCAGCACCGCGCCCAGCGCGAGCTTGTCCTCGAGGAACTCGATCACGCCTGCGTTCTGCACGGCCGTCGTGACGCCGATCGCGACCACGAGGAAGATCGGCGCGATCACGACCATCGTCAGGTAGTCGGACAGCTTGCGGACGATGGTGCGCGGCTTGCGCACGCTCCAGATCTGGTTGAAGGACGCCTCGACGCTCGAGAGCAGCCGATGCACGGCGAGCAGCAACACGATCAGGCCGATCGCGCCGAGCCCCTTCACGTCCGTGCCGTCGACCATGTCGAGCACGTTGTCGAACACGCCGCGCAGGTGCGAGAGACCCTGCTCCGGCGCAGAGTCCGCGACGAGCAGCGGCGCCGCCGCGGGCTCGAGCAACGGCGAGGGCGTCTCCGCGGCCGCGCCGAAGAGCGTGTCGAGATACGGCTCGATGCGCTCGCGGCGCAGGTCCTCATAGAAGCCGAGCCCCTTCAGGATCGCGAACGAGAAGGCGAGCATCGGCACGAGCGACAGCACGGTCGTGTAGGTGAGCGCCATCGCGCGCAGCATGCAGTTGTCGCCCACGAAGCCGACCGTGGCGAGGAACAGGACGCGGCAGCACTTGTAGCCGATGCGCCGCGCGCGCCCGAGCTCCTCGAGCGGCGTGTCCCAGATCGTCTCCGTGAAGAAGCGCAGCACGCGTCCCTGCGGCCCCTTGTTGAGGAGCGGCAGGCGCGCGAGCTTGTCCGGCAGGGCGTGCTTTCCTTGGCTCTCCATGGTGTCTCTTCCCGCGCTCACTTGGCCTTGGGGAGCAGCACGTAGCTCGTGCCACCGCGCGCCATCCACACGCGCTCGAGGTCGGTTCTGCTGTACGTGCGCGCTCCCGCCGCCGCATCCGCCACGGCCGGATCGTTGACGTGCACGCCGCCCTTGCCGTCGAAACCCGTGAGCACGAGCAGGTGCCCCGCCGTCGACTCGTAGGGCGCGCCCACGAGCTCACCCAGCTTGGCCGCGATCGAGATCACGAGTGGCTGGCCGGACGCGATGGACCCCTCCACGGACTTCCAGTCGCCGAAGCGCGCCAGATAGCCGGGCACACCGAGCTCGTAGGCACCTTGCACCGCGCGGGTCCAGTTGCCGTAGATGTCGTGGCGCCGGTCGAACAAGAGGTCCGCGACCTGCTGCGTCGAGTTCGACACGCCGCGGTGCTCGAGCAGCATCGCGACCGAGGTCGGCGAGCAGATGCGACCGGCGATCTCGGGCTTCTCGGTCTTCTGGCTGCGGAAGGGCACTTCGATGCGCCGCTCGAGCGCCGGAGCATGCGCCGGGATCGGACCATCGACGCGACGGCTGAAGCACAGCGCGACGCTGCGCAAGAGCACCGGACGCGACTTGGCCGGCTCGGCCGTCGTGGTGCGCACGCGGTACTGCGCGCGTCCCCACGTGCGCGTCGACACGAAGAAGTCGACGTCGACCTTGCCGCCCTCGAACTCGGTGCGCAGCGGAGCGCTGGCGTCCACCTTCGGGCCGCCGGGGTCATCCTTGCGCAGGTAGAGCGGGGGCGGCGTGACCGTGCCCCAATCGCCGACGTAGAGCCAAGGCGACCAGGGCGACTTGCCGTTCTCGCGCACGCGCAGCTCGAGGCACATGCCCGTGCCCTCGGGCACGCTCGCGTTCCACGAGACGAGCGCCTCCTCGAAGCCGCCCGTGACGTACAGCTCCGTCGACTCGTAGAAGCCATCGAGCCAGCCCGCGAGGTTGGCGGGATCCTGGGCCCACAGCTGGTCGATCTGCTCCGTGCTGCCGGGGATCGCCCCCGTGTTGAGCCGCACCGGCGCATCGGCGTTGAGCTCCGCCCGATAGGCGCTCGCCATTCCGCCGGCGAAGAAATCCTCGAAGGTGTGGTGACGAACGAGCACGTGCTCCCAATGGCGGGGCGCGGATTCCTGCATGGCCGAGAGAGTGAGCAACGCGAGAGCGAGCATCGGAGGCCTTTCGGGCGCACTCCTATCGGCGCGCACGATCCACATCCTCGACTTCCGCGACGCGGGTTGTCGAGGGGCAGCCCGGCGGAAACTCCTCGCGGCGCCTAGTCGCTCGCCCAGAGCCGCAGGGTTATCCCCGCGAGGACGAGCACGAGGCCGGCGGCGAGCAGCCACCACCCCAGCCGACTGCGACGCTCCTTGGGCTGCCACACGTAGGGGTCGCCGTGCCCATGGCCCGCGCCGTGGGGCTGTCCGTGGCCGTGATCGTGCCCGGAGCCGTGGTCATGACCGTGGGAATCGCCCGTCGGCATGGTTCTCGTCCCCTTCAGGACCGCGGCGCGGGTCCACGCGCCTGCGCGACGAGGTGCCCCGCCTCCTTGAGAACGATCTCGTCCATGGCGAGGCGCAGGGCCTTGGGAGAGCCCGGAAGCGCCAGCACGACCTTCCCGCCGAGCAGGCCACCGAGGGCCCGCGAGAGGATCGTGGCCGCGCCGATCTCGCGGTAGCTGAGCCAGCGGAAGAGCTCGCCAAACCCGGGGATCTCGCTGTCGAGCACTCCGCGCAGGGTGTCGTACGTCACGTCGCGCGGCGCGATACCGGTCCCGCCCGTGCACAGCACGAGATCGACGTCGGCCTGCGCCACCGCGCGCCGCACCGCGGCCGCGATCTCGTCGCGCTCGTCCTTCACGATCTCGCGCAGCGTGACCACGTGTCCCGCACCCTGCACGCTCTCCACGAGAAACGGACCGCCGCGATCCGTGCTGGAGTCGCGCGTGTCGCTGATCGTGATCACCGCAAAGCGCAGCTGCGGGGGAGCGGACTGCTTGTGCTGCTCGAGGCTCACGCCGTGGCCCCGAGGGAGTCGAGCAGCCGCCGCAGGCGCTCGACGCGCGCCACCTCGACCGGCTCGTCCACGGAACCGTTGCGCTTGAGCGACGTCCCGACGATCGCGCCGCTCGCGAACTGGAACATCTCGGCGGCGTTCTTCTCGGTCAGGCCCGAGCCGATCAGGACGGGAGCGTTTCCGACCGCGCGCCGCACCGCGGCCACGCGCTCGACATCGGGCGCGGAGCCGGTCCCGGAGCCGCTGACGACGAGCGCGTCGGCGAGCCCACGGTGCAGCGTGTCCGCCGCCGCCGTCTCGATCGAACCGCCACCGAGCGGCATCGCGTGCTTGACGTGCACGTCGCACAGGAGCGCCACGCCCGGGCAGAGCCGCGAGCGCTCGCGCACGGTCTCCGCCGCCCGGCCTTCGATCACGCCCTGGTCTGTCACCGCCGCCCCCGAGTGCACGTTGACGCGCACGAAGCGCGCGCCGGTCGCCGCGCACAGGCCGAGCGCCGCGCGCGCATCGTTGCGCAGCACGTTGACGCCGACCGGAGCGCCACCGGCGACCTCGATCACGGCCTGCAGCGCGAGCGCCATCGTGGCGATCGTCTCGGGCGGCACGCTGGTGGCGAAAAACGGCACGTCGCCAAAGTTCTCGACGATCAGGGCGTCGCAACCACCGCCGACGAGCGCCATCGCGTCATCCCCGGCACGGCGCAGGATGGCGCGGCGGTCTCCGAGGAAGCGCGGCGAGCCGGGCGTGGCGATCAGGTGCACGACCCCGACGAGGAGTCGCTTGGAGCGCAGGAGCTTGTTCATGGGAGGCAGAGGGTAGCGCGCGCGGCCCGCGCTGTCCCTGCCCCCGCTGCTCACAGGATGTCGAGGATGCCGGTGCCGGTGTCCGGCGAGTAGAGGGTCGCGGTGCTGGCGCGGTAGTTCGAGTCCGCCGCCAGCTTGGCGTTCCACGGCAGCAGTTCCTTGTCGCAGCACATGCCGAGCGCGACCGCCGCGAAGGCGCGCGCGAGGTCCGTGCAGTGCTCGCGATCGGAGAGCATCGCGAGCAGGGGCTCGATGCTGCGGCGATCGCCGATCAGGCCGAGGGCCGAGGCGATCGCGGCGCGCGCGGCGAGCCCCGTGGCATTGCGGAGCATGTCGACGAGCTGCGGCACCAGCGCCTTGTCCCCGAGCAGCCCGAGCGCGAGCGCGGTGTTGCGCAGCAAGTCCGGCCGGTACTTCGATTTCGCCACGATCTCCTGGATGCGCTGGATCGAGGCGCGATCCCCCACCAGCCCGAGCGCGACGGCCACGTGGCCGCGTGCCTCGACGTCCGAGACGGTGTCGAGCTGCTTGCGCAGCGTGCCGATGCTCGCCGTGTCGTGCGCGAGCCCCAGCGCCAGCGCAAAGGCGCCGATCTCGTCGGGCGAGCGCGCGTCGTCGAGCGACATGCGCAGCGCCAGGAGCACATCGCCCGACTGTCCCGCTCCCGCGTCGGCCGCGCCGCGCTCGAGCACGCCGAGGGCAAGCGCCGCATAGCAACGCGTCGAGCTCGCGCCGGACGCGAGCCGCTCGAGCAGGAACGCACGCGAACCGTCCTTGCCGGCGTCGAGAGCTGCGAGCGGGACACTTCCCGAGCCGGGTCGCGCGCTCGCCTGCGCCAGCGCCATGAGCGCGAAGTGACCGGCCTGCACGTCGCGCAGCGAGTCGTGCACGTTGCGCAGCCGCTCGCGCACGAGCACGTCGACCCCACGATTGCTGCCGTTGCCGACGAGTCCCAGCGCGATCACGCAGCCCAGCCGCACGTCGGCGGACTCGTCGAGCTCGCGCGCGAGCCGCGCCGCGATGCGCTCGACGGCCAGCGCGCGCGCCGGCGCGCTCGCCGAGGACTCCACGCGCAGGAGTCGCGCCATCGCGACCGGGACGTGCGCGCGCACGAGCGGTGAAAGGTCACGTCGCTCCAGCGTCCATGCCAGCCACTGCAGCTGTTCCTCGATCGACGCGACGCGCGAGGGACGGGTCGCGCTCGGCGGGACCGGCACGAGCGGGTCGCTGGGCAACGGCAGCAGCCCGAGCGCGGTGATGCACGCCACGGGGATCTCGGCCTGGCTCGCACGCGCCGCCTCGCGCTGCATCCAGCCTACGAGCGCCTCGACCGCGCGCTCGCGCGCAGCGCCTGGCGCGCGCTGACCCACGAGTCCGAGCCCGAAGGCCGCGAAGGCGCGCGTGCGCTCGCTCGGCGGCCCCGACAGCGCCACGCCGCGCGCGCGCAGCGTCTCCGCGTCCCCCTCGAGAATCGCGCGCAGGAAGTCGATCTCGCGCTCGTTGCCGAGGATTCCGAGCGCGACCGCCGCGGTCTCCGCGAGCTCCTGGTTGGGGTGCGCGAGGAACGGCGCGATCCAGCCCGCCACCTCCGTCTCGCCCGGCCGGTCCCCGAGCTTCGCGAGCGCCACGATCAGGCCGCTCAGCACGTCGTTCTGGCGCTCGGTCGCGAGCGCCGCTCGCAGCGCCGGCTTGACCTTGCCGTGGATGTCCTCCGCGGTCGGCTGCAGCTCGTCCTGCGTCGGCTCGCGCCCCGGCAGGAACGCCACGTCGCTGCCCGCGAGCAGGCCACCCGCTCCGACGCGCGCCCGCAGACCGAGAAACGCGTCCTTGTTGAAGCCCCACCACGTCTGCCAGCGCGTGCCGTCGGGGCCAGCGCTCGCGGCGCTGCCGGCCGAGGCCGAGGGCTGGGGCACGGGCGTCGAAGGACCCGAGCTCTGGCCGCCGGGCGCCGCGGGAGCGGTCGTGCCTCCCGTGGTGGTCGCGCCCGTTCCGGTCGAGCTCGCGCCGGAGCTCGCGCTGGTTCCGGCCGGCACCGAGTCGCCGGGCCCGCCCGGCCCCCGATAGGCGCCGCCGTGAGCGCGGATCGGGGTCGCGAGCAGGGACAGGGCGCACGCGGCGAGCAGGGAGAGCGGCGAGGTCAGCATGGCTTGGGGCGTCCGGGGGTGGGGCGGGCAAAGAGCCGGCGCAGCGGTGCGCGGCAGCGAAGCCAGTCCGCGGGGCGTTCAAGCAACCGCCGTGCCGCAGTCGGTGGCGGTCCGCGGCGGCGGGAGTGTCCCGAAGCTCGCGTTACGGCCTCGAAACGCGTCGGCCCCGTCCGACTCGCTCGAGCGGCTGCCACCCGTCTCGCGCGAGCTGTCGTAGGGCGCTGCGCAGGCTGCGGTGGGCGTCGAGCAGGCGCACGAAGTCCGACTCGCGCGTCCCGCCCTTCGCGCGCACGCAGGCGACCAGCCCCGCGAGCTCGCTGGCACTCCAGCGCTGCGTCCCCGGCAGCGCAACCACGAGCGGCGCCCAGCGCTTCCACCACAGCTGCTCGTCGACGCTCCACTCGCGCCACGCCACGTTGCCGCACAGCGCCGCCGCCTCGCGTGCGCACGTCTCCACGCCGCGCTCGCGGTCCGAGCCGAAGCGGTGCGCGAGCATGTCGGTGAGCGCGAGCCCCACGTTCTCCAGAGGGAACACGCCGATCACGTCGTCGCGCGCGGGACCGGGATGCCAGTACACGTTGTGCTTCGCGAGCTTGCGCAGCGTCGCGATCGACGAGCGCTGGCGCGGATCGCGCTGCATGCGCCGCAGCTCGTCCTCCATCAGCGCGAGCGCGCCCGCATCGCGCGGCCGGAAGCCGAGCTTCTGGTAGAACCACCACGCGCCCGACTTGAGGCCCTCGCTGTTGCCATCCCCGCCGAGCTGGTACGGGTAGACCGTGAAGTCGCGCGAGCCGAACAGCGCGCGCGCCATCGTCAGCACGTGCCCGTAGACCGCGCCGGCTTCGCCTCCGCGGAACGTGTCGAACACGTTGTAGGCGATCTCGGAGCTGCCGAAGAGCGCGCTCGCGAGCACGTACCCCATCGGCACGCCGTTGTGGAGCGTGAGGAACGCGTAGACCGACTCGAGCATCAGTCGGCGCTCGGGCGCGACGCCGATGGCGACGAACTCGAGCCCGTCGTCGAACGTGTAGCGACGCACGTCGCGCACGTCGGCGTGCATGAACGCATCGAGGTCGCGCTGGCGCGACACCATCGCGTCGCGAGCGAGCTCGACGAGCCGCTCGGCTTCCTCGGGCTCGCAGCTTCGCACCGCGCGCGGCTTCGCGCGCAGCACCGCGCGAATGTCGGGCCGGCCACGGTCCAGCGCTCGCGTGCGAAACACGGGCGCGACGTTCGGTGCCAGCTCGCGCGTGCGACAGGGCGTGTCGTCGCCCGCCGGCAGCACGAGCTCGAGCCCCAGCTCCTCATACAGCGTGTCGCGCGCCATCGCGTCCGGCCCGAGCCGCGCGAGCCGCTGCACGAGGAACTCCGCATCGCTCTCCTCCGGGCCCTTGAGGCGCGCCACCCACTTGCGCAGCGGCATGTCCCACTCGTCGAGCCCCGGCGTCTCCGAGTAGCTCGCGAGCAGCGCGAGCCGCCCCTCCAGCCGCGCAGGGTCTCCGAGCGTGGCCCAGTCGACCCGCAGGCGGCGGCCGAAGCGTCGCACCAGCCGACGGGCCGTGGGCGCGAAGAACGGATAGCGGGTGTCCGTGCCCGCGATGCCTGTGTCGGCGAGCTCGGCCCGGAAGCGGCGCAGGTCCCGGCGTCGCGCGAACGAAGCCAGCAGCTTCTCCGAGGCTGCGAGCACGTCTGGATCGTCGGGATAGGCGCGGAGAACGAGCAGCACCTCGTGCAGGCGAAGCACGCTGCGCGCGTCGGGCATTTCGACCGCGTCCATCCGTGCGAGGAGCTCGCGCTTGCGTTGCGCCGGCAGCGCACCGAACTCAAAGCGCAGGGATTCGAGTTCGGCGAGCGCGGCCCGCGTTGCCGCTGCCGACAGTCCGGAACTGCGACGCTTCGCCATCGCGAGCGACGCTAGCACCGCACCCCGCCGCTCGCCACGCTCGCGCCCCGAGGACGGGCCGCGACGGGGAAAGTTGGGCCCCATCTCCCGCGAACTCCCCTGCTAGACTCTCGCCCATCCCCATCCCCGCGCCCGCCCCGTGCGGGCCGCCTGCCCCCGAGGATTCTCGCCATGAGCACGACGCCCCATCGTCCCCACGGTCCCATCACCTCCCGGCGCCACTTGCTCGCGCTCGGCGCGGCCGCCACGGTCGCGGGCGCCTGCGCGGCGGACGGCGCGCAGCAGAAGAAGAGCTACGTCGGCGTCCGCGGCGCGGACCGCGCGCGCCCCAAGGACGGCGAGCCGATCCGCATCGCCATCATCGGCATGGGCGCGCCGAGCACGCCCGCCATGGGCTACGGCCACCTGCAACGCATCTGCGCGCTGGCCAGGGAAGGCAAGGCGGGTGTGCAGGTCGTGGCGATCTGCGACGTGGCCGCCCCCTATCTCGAGCGCGGCGTCAAGTTCGCCAAGGAAGCCCAGGGCATCGACGTGCGCGGCTACGCCGACTACCGCGCGATGTACGCGGCGGAGAAGGACCTGCACGGCGTGCTGATCGCGACGCCCGAGCACTGGCACGGCCAGCAGGCCATCGACGCCATGGCCGCAGGTCTCGACGTGTACTGCGAGAAGCCGATGACCTACGACCTCGAGCAGGCGCTCGAGCTGCGCGCGGCGGTGCTCGCCAACCCGCAGAACGTGTTCCAGTGCGGCACGCAGTTCCTGCAGCACCGCAAGTACTGGAAGGCGAAGGAGCTGATCGCCGCGGGCGCGATCGGCAAGCCGACCTTCTCCCAGACCTCCTACTGCCGCAACTCGAAGGGCGGCGAGTGGCTCTACGGCATCGACGAGAGCATCGTGCCGGGCAAGACGCTCGACTGGAACGCGTGGTGTGGCCCCGTCGGCGCCGCGGAGTGGGATCCGGCGGTGTTCTTCCGCTGGCGCCGCTACTCGAAGTGGTCGAGCGGCATCATCGGCGACCTCTTGGTGCACGTCACCTCGCCGCTCGTCTACGCGCTCGACCAGGGCTGGCCCGTGCGCGTCACGGCCTCCGGCGGCCACTACCACGACGCGGCCATGCAGAACCCCGATCAGGTCAACCTGACGGTCGAGTTCGAGAAGGGCCACACCATGACCGTGGCGGGCTCGACCTGCAACGAGACCGGCGTCGAGGCCATGGTGCGTGGCCACATGGCGAACCTGTACCTCGGCGGCAACGACTGCATCCTGCGTCCCGAGCGCATCTTCGCCGAGGAGATCGAGGAGCAGACCTTCCCGTCGGCGTCCTCCGGCCTCAACGATCAGGACGAGCACCGCCTCCACTGGCTCTCCTGCATGCGCTCGCGCAAGGCGGCCATCGGCGACGTCGACACCGCGGCCAAGGTCATGGTGATCGTCGACCTCGCGGCGCGCTCGATCTGGACGCGCTCGGCGTGGACCTTCGATCCGGCCACGATGCAGGCCGCCAAGGCCTGAGCGCGGGGCGCGACGTGCTGCGGCTCGCGACGCGCGCGATGGGCACGCGCTTCGAGCTCGTCCTCGGTTGCGAGGACGGGCCGCAGGCACGTGCCGCCGGCGAGGCCGCCCTCGAGCGCATCGAGCAGTGCGACGCGCGCTACAGCGTGTTCACGAACTCGAGCCTGATCGCGCGCGCCAACCGCGATGCCTGCGAGAAGCCCGTGCGGCTCGATCCGGAGCTGTACGGGCTGCTCGAGCGCTGCCTCGCGCTGCGCGCCGAGACCGATGGCGCTTTCGATATCGCGATCGGCCCGCTGATGCGCGCGCTCGGTTTCCGCGGACAGCGCATCGACGCTCCGCGCGGCTCGAACCTCGGCGCGTTCGAGCTCGACCGCGCGACGAGCTCGGTGCGCTTCACGCGCCCCGACACGCAGCTCGACCTCGGCTCGATCGCCAAGGGACACGCGCTCGACCTCGCGGCTGCGACGCTGCGCGAGAACGGGATCGAGTCGGCGCTGCTGCACGGCGGCACGAGCAGCGTGGTCGCGCTCGGCGCGCCGCCGGACGCCGACAGCTGGCGCGTGCGCATCGGGCCCGACGGCACGTGGGAAGCGCGGCTGCGCGACAGCGCGCTCTCCGTCTCCGCGCCCCACGGCCGCACCGCCGACTTCGCCGGGCACAAGGTGGGGCACATCCTCGACCCGCGCAGCGGTCGCCCCGTGCCGCTCGGCCTGCGCGCAGCCGTGATCGCCCCGAGCGCCGAGGCCGCCGACGCGTGGTCGACGGCGGCGCTCGTCCTGCGCGCGCGCGGCGGCTCGCTCGAGCTGCGTCGCCCCCACGACCAAGGCTGGCTCCTCGAGGACGAAGGGCGCGAGCCCCTGCTCCTCGGCCAGCACGGATGCTTCGCTCCCCACGCCGGACTCGAACCGACCTACCGATGACCTCACCCGACCGTCGTCAGCTCCTCCACGCCAGCGCCGGCGGCGCCGCCGCGCTGTTCCTCGCGCCGAGCTTCGAGCTCCTCCACCCCACCATCCTCGGCGCTCCGCTCACGGTCGCCGTGATCGGCGTCGGCCGTCAGGGTCGCGCGATCCTGGGCGAGCTGGCGACGATTCCTGAGGCGAGTGTCGTCGCCGTGTGCGACAGCGATGACTCGCGCCTGCAGTCCGCCATGCGCCGCGCGCAGGGCCTGCGCGGCTACGCGAGCCACATCGAGCTGCTCGACAAGGAACCGGGCATCGCGGCCGTCGTGATCGCGACCCCGACGCACCTGCACAAGGAGATCGCGCTCGCGTGCATCGCCGCCGGCAAGCACGTGTTCTGCGAGACGCCGCTCGCGCACACGATCGACGACACGCGGGCCATCGTCACGGCGGCGAAAGGCTCGTCGAAGGTCTTCGCGGCGGGCTACCAAGGCCGCTCGAACCCCGTGTATTCGCTGGCGCGCTCGTTCTTCAAGGCCGGTACTCTGCGCCAGCTCTCGCACCTGCGCGCGCAAGACCACAAGAAGACCACCTGGCGCACGCCCGGCTCGACGCCTGAGCGTGATCGCGAGCTCAACTGGCACCTCGACGCCGAGCTCTCGCTCGGCCTCGCCGGCGAGAAGGGCTCGCACCAGCTCGACGTCTTCCACCACTTCCTCGGGCGCCACCCGGTCGCGGTGCGCGGTACCGGGGAGATCCGCCTGCACAAGGACGGGCGCACGGTCGCGGACACGATCCTGCTCGAGGCGCGCTTCGAGGACGGCTTGCGCGCGAGCTACTCGGCGACGCTGTGCAACTCCTACGAAGGGCGCTACGAGCTGATCGGCGGCGAGATGGCGCTGATCAAGCTCGGCTGGACGCACGGCTGGATGTTCAAGGAAGCCGACGCGCCGACCCAAGGCTGGGAGGTCTACGCCAACCGCCAGCAGTACCACAACGACTCCGGCATCACTCTGATCGCCGACGCGACCAAGCTCGCGGCGCAGGGCAAGCTCACGGAAGGCGTCGGACTGCCCTACACCTCGCTGTACTACGCGCTCGCCGACTTCGTGAAGGCCGCCAGCGAAGGCAAGGCCCCGGCCTGCTCGGCCTCAGACGCCGCGCGCAGCACCGTGGTCGGCATCCTCGCCAACCAGGCCGTGCGCTCGGGCAGCGAAGTCGCCATCGATCCCGCCCTGCTGGAGAGCCTGTGAGCGACGTCACGCTGCGCCTGCGAGATCTCGGCACGGGAACGCGCGTCGGCCTGTCGGCCCTCGTGCTCGCCTTCGGCATCGGCCTCGCCGCGAGCGCGTGGCACCTGCAGGATCACCACCAGAACCGCGACGAGCAACCGGGAGTCTCGCTCGAGGACCTCGAGGGCGCGTACCACGGCGTCAACACGACCGCGCCGCTCGTGAGCGCGCTCGAGAGCGGCCACCCCGAGGCGCTCGCGGCGCCAGAGCGCGAGTTCCTGCTCAAGTGGCTGCGCTCGGGCCGCATCGTCGAGGACTACGACAACATCGACCTCGGCGATTCCGCGCCCGAGGGCCTGATCCGCGCCAACTGCCTGCAGTGCCACGCGCGCAATGCGAGCGTAGGCGATGGCATCGGAGCGAAGGTGCCGCTCGAGTACTTCGACGACGTGAAGAAGCTCGCCTTCTCGAAGTCGGTGGCGCCCGTTCCGGTGCGCGTGCTCGCCGCATCGACGCACGCGCACGCCCTGTCGCTCGCGGCGATGTCGGTCGTGATCGGCTTCCTGCTGCTCGCGACGCGCTGGCCAGCCTTCCTGCGCAACGGCCTGTTCGCGCTCGCGGGACTCGGACTCGTCGGGGATCTCGCGGGCTGGTGGCTCGCGCGCGGCTCGGCGGCGTGGGTGCCCATGATCGTCGCCGCGGGCGCGACCTACGCGCTCTCGACGGGCCTCTCGCTCGCGCTCGTGTTCCTCGAGCTCTGGCTGCCGCGCCGTCGCGACGGCTCGTGAGCGCGCGCGAGCGGCTTCCGAGGAGCTTCTGGCTGCTCCTCGTCGGCATGTGGGTGAACCGCGTCGGCGGCTTCGTGCTGCCGTTCCTGTCGCTCTACCTGTCCGAGCGCGAGGGGCTCGCGCCCGGGGACGTCTCGCTCGTGCTGGGCGCATGGGGCGCGGGCACCATGCTCTCCGCGCTCGTCGGAGGCACCCTCGCCGATCGCCTCGGCCGCAAGCCGACGATGATGCTGAGCCTCTGCGGCGGCGCGGTCGCGCTGGCGGCACTGGGCAACGCGCACGGCTCGCTCGCGCTCTCGAGCGCGGCCCTCGCACTCGGCGCGCTCGGCGAGCTCTACCGGCCCGCCGTGGCCGCAGCGATCGCGGATCTCGTGCCCGAATCGGAGCGCGCACGCGCCTACAGCTACCTGAACTGGACCTTCAATCTGGCCTTCGCGGCGAGTCCCCTGCTCGCGAGCTGGCTCGTCGAGCGACACGGCTGGAACTGGCTCTTCCTCGGAGATGCAGCCACGATGCTGCTCGCTGCGTTGGTCATCCTGCGCGGCGTGCCGGAGACTCGACCGCCGCTCGCGCGCGAGAGCGCGACGCGCACGGACTGGCTCGCGCCCACCCGCGACGCACGCATGGCATGGATGCTCGTCGCCGCGCTCGGCATCGGCCTCGTGATCGTGCAGAGCTTCTCGAGCCTCGGACCGATGGCGCGAGCCGATGGTCTCGATCCTCGACAGCTCGGGCGCCTGTTCGCAACCAACGGGGCCCTGATCGCCCTGCTGCAGCCAGTCGCCGTGCCGCGCCTCGCGCGCTGGCCGCTCGCGCGCGTCCTGCCGCTCGCGAGCCTGCTCTTCGCCCTCGGTTTCTCGGGGCATGCTCTGGCCGCGAGCTTCTCGGGACACCTCGCCTGCGTGGTGGCTTGGACGCTGGGGGAGATCGCGCTATTCCCCCTCTGCAACGCTCATGTCGCGGCCCTGGCGCCGCCCGAGCTGCGCGGACGCTACCAAGGCGCCTACTGGTTCGCATGGTCGTGCGCCAACGTCCTGGGACCGCTCGTCGGCCTCGGGCTGCTGGAACGTGGCGGAAGGCCACTCTGGTCGGCCCTGCCGCTCGCGCTGGCCGCGCTCGTGCCACTCGCCCTGATGCGCGCGACGAGACCGCCGAAACCTGCCCCGGGCTCGGGACTCCGCTCGCCCTGACCCGTAGAATCCCGGCCCGTACCCGGGAGGCCCACCATGTTCTTCGCCCCTGCTCCGCTGTTCCTGTCGCTCGCCACGAGCCCCGTGCCGCTTTCCACGCCGAGCGCCGAGCCCGTCGCGCTCGCGGCGCGCCTCGCGGCCGCTGCGCCGCAGGAGCGCCGCTATGGGTACGCGTGGAATCCGAACTGGGTCGTGTCCATCGGCGCTTACCAGAGCGAGCGCGACTTCGACACGTTCCTCGCGGGCCCGAGCGACGTGGACCAGGACCTCGGCTATGCGGCCGACGTCGTGATCTACAACTGGGAAGGCGAGCGCGGCATGGGGCTCGAGTTCGGACTCGCGCGCACCTCCTCCACCGTGTCGTCCACCGGAGTCGGCACGGACTACGACGTCGACAGCTACCGCCTCTCCGTGGGCTTCCGCATCGCGGACCGCGGGCCCGACGACCCGATCTGGATTCCGTTCGCGCGCGTCGGCGGAACCTACCAGCGCGACGAGAGCTCGGGACCCGGAGATGCCGATGGCTTCGGCTGGTACGTGGGTGGTGGCGTCGACTTCCGGCTGGGGTCGAACTTCGCGCTCACGCCGAGCTTGCTGTACGGCGAGAACCAGGCGAACAACACGACCGAGTGGCAGTTCGGCCTCTTCGGCACCCTCGCGTTCTAGCGCATCCCGATGGCCGCCACGGCGCAGCGCGGCGGTTGGCCCCGCCCGACCGCGATCGAATGGCTGTGCCTCGCGGCCAGCCTGTTCCTGTCGCTGCAGTACGCGTGGCTGCTCGACGACGCGTTCGTCTACTTCCGCTACGTCGACAACCTGGTCCACCTCGGTCGTGGGCTGGTCTTCAACGAGGGCGAGTATGTCGAGGGCTACTCGAGCCCACTGTGGTGCGTGACGCTCGTGCCGTTGCGAGCGCTGGGGCTCGACTGGTGGACCATCACGCGCCTCTTGGCGCTGGGCTGCGCCGCGCTCACGTGGTGGCTGCTCGTGGTGCTCGCGCGTCGCACGGCGCCCGCAGGCATCCCGATCGTCAACCTCCCGCTCGCGTACCTCGCCTTCCTCTACGCGACGCAGACGTACTTCACCAGCGGCGTCGAGGCACCCATGGTGCAGCTCGTCGCCGTGGCGTTCGCGTTGTTCGTGCTCGCACCGGACGTGCGCCTCGCGGGCTGGCTCGTCGGCCTCGCGCCGATGGTGCGGCATGAGCTGGCCTTGCCCGTGGGACTGGCGATCGCCTGGCAGTGGTGGCGCGAGCGACGCGTGCCGTGGACGCCCGTGCTCGTCGCGGCCGCTAGCCTCGGCGTCTGGCTCGCCTTTCGCGTCGTGTACTACGCGGACTTCCTGCCCAACACGTTCTATTTGAAGGACGAGGTCAACTGGGGCC
>CAITGX010000242.1 GCA_903892045.1 uncultured Planctomycetota bacterium
ACGACGGCCGGCACAATCGCGACGGCGCGCTCGAGCGCGAGCTCGATACACGGGGCATGCGAGCGGTTCCGTTTTGCCCCGAGGAGCACGGTGGCCTCGGAACGCCGCGTCCTCCGGCATGGATCGAGGACGAGGGCGCGACCGCGGTGCTCGATGGACGCGCACGAGTCGTGACGAACGCGGGCGTCGACGTCTCCATGCAGTTCGTGGACGGCGCCAAGGGCGCCCTCCGGGCCTGTCAGGCGCACGGCATCCGACGCGCCTTCCTCAAGGAGCGCTCTCCTTCCTGTGGAAGCTGCTCGACGCACGTCGGAGGCACCCTCGTCTCGGGACCGGGTGTCACGAGCGCGCTGCTGCAGCGCAACGGAATCGCCGTCGAAGGCGTCGAGGGGCGCCGGGCCTGAGCTCGTTCAGCGACTGGAGCCCACCAGCGCCTCGAGCTCGCGCGGCAACTGCACTCCGCCTTCACGGGCAGCGAGCGCGTCCGCGCGCGCTTCGTCGGTACGACCGAGAGCGAGCAGCGCGAGGGCTCGATTCATGCGCAGCGTCGGATTGCGATCGAGACCGATGGCACGCGTAAAGGCCTCGACGGCGCCGGGCAACTGCCCCACGCGCATCCTCAACGCGCCGAGGTCCGACCACATCGCGGCATTCTGGGGCGCGACTTCGAGGCATACCTCGAGATCTCGCACGGCCTCGGGGAGCCGTTGCAGCTGCAACAGCACGATGGCCCGATTCTGCAGCGTCTGCGCATCGCGCGGCCGCGCGGCGAGCGAGCGCTCCAGCAGCCCGAGTGCCTCCTCGTTGCGTCCTTGCTGCATGCAGATCGCTGCGAGCAGGTTGCAGGCAACGCCGTTGCTGGCGTCGAGCTCGAGCAAGCGTCGGCACTCCGGCTCGGCGCGTTGGAAGTCCCCGCGCTGAGCAAGCAGCTCGCAGACACGCTCGCGGTAACGAATGTCTTGCGGTGCTGCGGAGACCGCTCGTTCGCCGTCCGCGAGCGCCTCGTCGAGCCGCCTGAGCTTCTGAAGCTGCGTGGCGCGCTCGTACCGCAGGGCTGCGTCGCCGGGATTCAGCTCGAGGGCGCGCTCGATGTCCTCAAGGGAGCGCTGCGCCCCGGTCTCCCCACTCGCGAGCGAGGCAAGGCCCGCCCGCGCGACCTCAAGTCGAGCGTCGAGCGCGAGCGCCGCCTCGTAGTCCGAGCGCGCGGCGTCGCGTTCCCCCACCTGCTGCCGGAAGAACCCGCGATTCCCGCGCGCGATCGCGTCCATCGGGTTCGCGGCCACGGCCGTGTCGCAATCCGCGAGGGCGCCGGCGACGTCGCCGCGCCGATGGCGCACGAGCGCGCGCCCCACGAGCGCCGGCCCGTTGCGCGGTTCCCGCGCGAGAGCCGCTTCGAATGCAACCAGAGCTTCGTCCAGCTCGTTGCGCTCCAGCAGCAGAATGCCGCGGTTGGAGTTCGCCGCCACGTTGTCCAGCTCGAGCGCGAGCGCCTGCTCGTAGTCGGCGAGCGCTCCCGCTGCGTCGCCCGCGCGCTGGCGCAGCTGCCCACGATTCGCGAAGGCTCTCCCACTCGGCGCGACGGCCAGCGCACGCTCCCAGAGCGTCTCGCTGTCGCGCCAAAAGCCTGCCTGACGCCACGCCAAGGGCGCGAGCGCGAGTCCCAGCACTCCGATGGACGCGAGCGCAACTCCATCGCCACGCTCCCGCGTCGCGCGCTCGAGCAAGAGACCGGCGAGGAGTCCAAGGCCGATGTAGGGCACGTACGTGTAGCGATCCGCCATCACCGCGCCCCCCACTTGCTTCACTTGCAGAACGAGCGCGAGGTTCAGCACGAAGAAGGCGAGCGCAAACAGGGCCGTGCGTGCACCCTTGCGATGCAGCACGACCGCGACAGCCGCGAGCGTGAGCACGACAAGCGGCGCCAGCAGATAGCTCCCAGGCAACTCCGCCGAAGCATCGGGCAACGGATAGAACGGCGCGAGATCCAGCGGCGCCACGAAGCGCACGCCGTACATCATCAAGCCGTAGCAAGCGTGCAGCAGGCTGCGCCCGAGCGGCACGGCGCTGTCGGCACTCGTGGCACCCGCGGCGTGCTGCGCACTCAGCGTCGCCAGTCCCACCCCGATCGAGAGGGCGAAGAACGGCAACTTTTCCGCCAAGACGCCGCCGCGCAGCGGTCGCGCACGCAGCCAGTCGACCAGCACGAGCACAACCGGCAACACGACCGCCGCCGGCTTGGAGAGCATCGCCAGCGCACCGAAGCCGAGTGCCGCGAGCAACGTGCCCACGCGCGGGCGATCGCCGTGCCGCAAGTAGACGAGAAGCGCCAGCAAGAAGAACAGTGTGTAGAGCGGGTCCTTGCGCGCAGAGACCCACGCCACGGACTCCACGTGCATCGGATGCAGCGCGAACACGGCCGAGGTCGCGAGCGCGACGAGCTCCGCCCGCGCACGTGCCATGGCCTGCCGCTGGAGCAAGCCGCTCACGAACAGGAACACGAGCAGCGTGCATCCGAGGTGCAGGAGCACGTTGACGAAGTGATAGGAACCCGCGTCCAGTCCGCTCCACGCATGGTTCGCGCCGAGCGAAAGCATCGTCACCGGGTGGTGGTTGCCCTCGAACGGCTCGAGCAGCAGCGCTACGACGTCCCCACGCTGCACGGCGACGTTGTCCGTCACGTACCCGTCGTCGTCCCAGTTCGTGAACCCGGCCGAGAGGGCGGGCAGGTACGCGAGCAAGGTGAGCGCCACCAGCGCCGCGAGCGCCCAGCGCGCGAAGCTGCGACCCTGAGCGTCGCTCATGACCTTCGCGGGCGTCCGGAGACGACGACTTGGAAGCTCAGGATGCGCAGGAAGCGCGTCGAGCAGATCCAGCGATCGAGCGCGAGCATGCGCCGCACGATCCACGCGTTGCCGGGGATCCAGCGCAGGATCCCGATGTGGTCCGGGAAGCCAGCGAAGATGTAGGCCAGAAATCCGTAGCGCCCCGCATAGGTGAGCTCGAAGCCCGCGCGCTCCATCAAGCCGACGAGCTCGGTCTTCGTGAAGCCCTTGTCGTCGGGATGGAAGTGCTTCGACACGCGGTACATCGCCGCGCGTGCCCAGCGGATCAGGAAGTTGTCGTTGCACGGCTCGCTCATGATGAGCACGCCGTCAGGGCGCAACGCGCGCGCGCAGTTCGCCAGAAAGCGGACGTGGTCGCGCGTGTGGTGCAGGCTGCCCTTGCAGAAGATCGCGTCGAAGCTCTGGTCGCGGAACGGCAGGCGCTCCGCATCGGCCGTCACGAGCCGCGCGCCCGGCACATACTGCTCGCTCACGCGCAGCATCGCGTGGCTGATGTCGAGACCGACGGCGCCCGGCCGCAGCGCCTCGAGCTCGGCGAGGAAGAAGCCGGTGCCGCAGCCGAGGTCGAGGACGCGCTCGCCCTTCTTCGGCAGGAGACGCAGCATCTCGCGGTGCCAGTCTTCCTGGAACAGGCGCGAGAACTCGAAGCTGTAGCGATAGGCGTAGCGCGGGGCGAGCGCCTTGTGGAGCTCGATCTGTTCGAGTGCGTTGGAGGCGGACACGGCGGGGACCCGCAACTCTAACCCGCCGACGGGCGCCGCGCGCCGCGCCCGAGGCCCATCACGAGGTGGCCGACGATTCCGAACAGGACCGTGTCGAAGAGCTGCACCAGATGCACGCCAACGCCGCCGGGCAGAGAAATTTCTGCCGGGACACCGACCCAGCGGAAGCCGAGCACCCAGCCCGCCTCCTGCGTGCCGAAGCCGGCGAAGGAGTTGATCGGGAGCAGGTTCATCAGCACCGCCACACTCGACCCGAAGCTCGCGTGCAAGAAGCCGACCCCGTCGGGCAGCCCGAAGCCCTGCGCAAGGATCCCATAGAACGCGAAGATCAGCAGCCAGACCGCGAACGAGAGCCCGAGCGCACCGGCGCGCAGGCGCCCGTGTCCGGCCGTGCGGAGCGCGCTCTTCAGCGACTCCGCGTGCTTGTCGATCCGCGCACCGAGCCCCACGGCCCCAAGCAGTCGTTGCAAGGGCGTGAGCAGGACATCGCCGCGCGCGGCGAGCGCGAGAAACGCGACTCCCGCAGCGAGCAGCCCCGCGGCGAGCGCGTAGCCGAGAACGCGCGGTCCGTCCCAGTGCTCGCCGAGGCACAGCGCGAGCGTGACCGCTCCCATGCACGCGCACAGCGCCGCGAGATCGAAGAGTCGCGAGACCACCAGCGACGCAATGCTCGCCGCCGCGGGAACGCCGCACGAGCGGCCGAGGTAGATCGGCAGCGTCGCTTCCCCCGTCTTTGCCGGCAGCACGTACACCGCGAGGTTGTGCGCGGAGGTGACGGCGAGCAACGCGGCGCGCGGCGGTCGGTGCGCAGCGGGAATCAGCAGGCGAAAGCGCTCGGCGCGGACGATGTAGATGGCCGTGTGGATCCCGAGTGCGAACGCGAACGTCGCCGGCGAGAGACGCCCGAGCGTCGCGAGCAGCTCGTCGAGATCGACGCCGCCGAAGTGGAACAGCGCGAGGACCAAGAGCAAGCCCACGGCGCTCCACGCCGCGAACCGCAGCCAGCGCGACCCGCTCGCGCGCCCGTCCTGCGCTGCCCCGTCGCTCACTGGAACTTCCGGTGCGAGCCGCCGGAATCCGTCGCGAGCCACTCGAGGATCTGGAACGTCCCGCCGACGCCGATCGTGTGGATCACGATGCGCCGATGCTGGTTCCACTCGGCCACGCGCTCGCGGATCAGCTCGGGATCGGTGACTTCTCCGACGCTCGGCTCGCCGTCGGAGAGCACGAAGATCGTGTCGACGTCCGGGTCCGCGAAGGCCGTGCGCAGCGAGTCGTAGAGATTCGTGCCGCCCCCGGCGCCGAGAGCCGCGACGAACTGCTTGGCCTGCGCTCGATCACCGCCGCTCGACTGCGCCACGCCGTCGAGCCACGTGTCGACATCGCTCGAGAACACGACGATGTTGAACAGGCTCTCTGGTTCGAGCGCGTCGATGCACTTCAGGAGCTCGGCCTTGGCCACGTCGATGCGCGGCGTGCCCTGCTTGCCGGTGTACTCGCTGCGCAACACCTCGGACATCGAGCCCGACACGTCGAGGATGAAGATCGCGCGCTGGGAGACGATGCGGATGCCGAAGAACTGCGCGGACTTGGTCGTCTGCTTGAGGCGCCGCATCTCCTCCTCGGCCTCGAGGCGCGCGACCTCGGCGAGCGAGATCGGCTCAAAGCTCGCACCCTCCTTGTCCCACCACGCCTTCCACGCCGGCGCTGACGTGCGGAACGGCTTGCCGCACAGGCGCCAGAGCGCGTCGGCGAAGCGCACGAGCATCAGCCCGCTTTCCTTCTGCATCTGCTCGACGATCGGGCCGATGCCTTCCTTCGCGCGCAGCGCCAGCAGGCCGTCGAGCGCCGCAAAACGCGTGGACCAGTCGCTGTTCGAGACCGCCGCCGCGAGCACCTTCGCGTGTGCGCGATCGCCCGTCTTGCCGAGCTGCAGCAGCGCCGCGTTGCGCACCTCGACCTGCGGGCTCGCCGCGAGCTCGGTCAGACGCTTCACCCACGCGGCATCGCCCTTGCGAAGCTCCGTGAGCGCATCGAGCGCTCCCGCGACGATGGCCTGGTCCTTGCACGCGCCCACGACCGTCTCGAGCTCGGGCTCGATCGCCTTGCTGCCCGAGCCGCCGAGCGTCGCCAGCGTCTGCAGCACGAGGTCGCGCGTCGCGTTGTACTCGGGATCGTTGCCTTTCGGGGGCGGCTTCTTGGTCGCGTCGAGCACTTCCTTCGCGAGCGTCTTGAGCAGCTTCTCGTCGCGATAGCCGCGCAGCGCGCGCAGCACGAAGCGCTGCTCGTGCAGCTTGCCCTTGCCGACCAGCTTGACGAGCTTCTTGTCCGTCGCATCGTCGCGCAGCGTGGCGAGATGGTCGCCGAGCGCGCGCCGCAGCATCTCCGGCATCACGTCGACGTTGCCGCGCCCGTCCTCGAGCAACCGCGGCGCGAGCTTCGCCCCGTCGGCCTCGACGAGGATGCGAATCGCCTCGACGCGCACCGAGTCGCGCTCCGTCTGGTCGCCGTAGATCGTCTCCGCGAGATCGCGCAGGCCCTTGTCCTTGCGTCGCTCGATCTCGAGCAGCGCGAGCCGCCGCAGGCCCCACAGCTCCGTGACGTTGTCGCGCTCCTTCTCGCGCGACTGCGCGTACAGCCGCGGCAGGTCGAGCCCTTGCGCGATCTGCTCGAACGCGAGCTCGCGGATCGACTTCACCGAGTGCACCTTGCGCTCGGGCTGCGCGTCCTTGTCCTTCTTGCCCTTGCCCTTCTCTTTCTCGGCTTCCTTCTCTGCGATCGGAGCGTTGAAGACGCGCTCGAAGAACTCGCGGTCGCCGGGGTCCGCCATGCGCACCACGCGCTCCATGGCGCGCTCGCGCACGTCATCCTCCGCCGCGGACTCGACGATCGCCTTCAGGAAGTGCTTGCCGAGGTGGTTGCAGTTGCCGAGCGTCGCGAGCGCCATATCGCGCAGCTCCGGCTCGTCCCCCGCCGTCGCCACGTCCGAGAGCTTCTGCAGCGCCACCTGCTCCGCGTCGGCCACGCCGTCGAAGCTCCCGAGCGCCTTCACGACCTCGCGCCGCATGTAGATCGAGCCGAACGTCGTGTCGTACAGCTCCACGAGCGCGAGCGCCGCCTCGCGTGTGCGCAGCGCGCCGAGTTCCGCGAGGAGCCTCGGCTCCGCCTCGTCGCGGTTCTTCTTGAGCTCCGCCACCAGCTTGCCCACATCGACGCGCGCCATCGGGTTCGCGTCCAAGAGCGCGATCGGGACCAGCGCAAGCAACGTCGCAACGAGCAGTCGGGTCTTCATGGGGCACTCCTCCAGCGCAGGCCCCCTACTCTAGGCCTCCGCGCGTCCGGAGCCACACCCTGACCCGCCTGACCTTCTCCCCAACGCGGGTCCAAGGGAAGCGCGAATTCTCGGGCTACTGACTGGGTCGTTCAGCAGCTTCCTCCGGCGACGTACGTCGCCGGAGGAAGCTGACCCAGACGAGAATGCGGTCTCACCTCGTTGTAGTCCAGCCCCCACGCCTGGATCCCCGTTCGAGCCTCCTGGAGGTCGCCGAGCCAGCTCGTGTTGAGGCACTCGTCGCGCAGCTTCCCGTTGAACGACTCGATGAAGCCGTTCTCCACGGGCCTCCCCGGCTGGATGAAGTCGATCGCGATCCCGCGCTTGTAGGCCCACGCATCGAAGTGGTTGCTCGTGAACTCGGTCCCGTTGTCGCAAGTGATCATCCGGGGCTTGCCGCGCGTCGCGATCGCGCGGTCGAGCGCGGCCGTGACGTGCGACGCTCCCATCGAACGCTCGACGTCGAGGGCGAGGCACTCGCGCGTGTGCGTGTCGATGACCGTGAGCACGCGAAACGAGCGTCCGTCCGCCGTGCTGTCGCTGACGAAGTCCATGGCCCAACGTTCGTTGCGGTGCTGCGTCGGGCTGGGAGCCACGCGCAGGTGGCTCGCGTGCTTCCTTCGACGTTTCGTGCGGACCATCAACCCCAGCTCGTGGTAGAGGCGGTAGACCTTCTTCCTGTTCACGAGCCACCCTTCCCGCTGCAGCAAGACGTGCAGGCGCACGTAGCCGTACCTAGGTCGCGAGAGCGCAAGCTCGCCCAAGCGCTGCTTCAACGCAGCGCAGTCCGGCCGACGGCTCTCGTAGCGCTTGCTCGTGCGCGAGACGCACAGCGCGCTGCAGGCGCGACGCTCGCTGACGTCGAAGCTCTTCATCGCTTCGCTTGCCGGCAGCGCTCAGACTTTTCTTCGGAGCGCGTCCTGCAGGATCTGCTTGTCGAGGCTGAGGTCAGCGACCATCCGCTTGAGCCGGGTGTGCTCGTCCTCGAGTTCCTTCAGGCGCCGGACCTCCGTCGGCGACATCGCTCCGAACTTCGACTTCCAGCGATAGAACGTGTTCAGGCTGATGCCGTACTTCCGGCAGAGCTCCGAGACCGGTACCCCGGCCTCAGCCTGCGTCAGGCAGTACGCGATCTGCTCCCCGGTGAACTTCGACTTGCGCATCGGACGCTCCCTTCCATTGTGAGAATCCGAGCCTCTCCCGTGGACCGGTTCTTGGGGAGAAGGTCACGATGCCTTCGCGGCCGTGTAGTCGCGTGCGACGATGCTGCTCGTCGTCTGGTGCGGCCTGATGATCCCGAAAACTCGGATCCGGCCGATCGGAGCGGCGGCCTGACTCGAAGCCCAAGCCGGTCACTTCTTCAACGGGCTTCTAGCGCGCACTCTTGGCCGGCGTCACTCGACAACACCTGAGCGCATCGGTTCTCTCCGGGCTACGGCAGACTGTCGATGTAGTGGCGTTGCTCACTTAGCAATTCCGACTTCAGCTCCCCGAGAAGCGCGAGCTTGGACTCGAGGGCATGACTACCGTCGCTGGAGTACTCAAAGCGGACGTAGCGCCCGAGCATGCCGCACTCCTGGCTCGAGCGAAACTTCCCGCGCGTGCCACCCTCCGCCGGCGGCGGAGTCTCGCCCTCACGCCGCACACGGACGCCTTGCCTGATGTTCCACAGGGCCTGCTTGTGCGCCTCGAGCTCCTGAAGGGCATCCTGCGAGAGCGCAGCGATTGCCTCCGAATAGCGATCCCTGATCGAGTCCAAGTGCTTGACGTCACGCGCGCTCAGTGCCTTGCCCGCAGGATTCGGAAGCTGACTGGGAAGCTTGCCCAAAGTGTCGAGCGCCGCTTCGCGTGTCGCGCCGGTCCAGGTCGCCAACACGGCCTCGGATCGTAGGATGGCGAGTTCATCGAGCGTCGAATCCGCGAGCCCCGCCAGATCACGAGCTGCAATCTCGCGTTTCTCCAGCAACCTGAGCAGGTCGTCGGCACTCAACTGAGACAAATCGAGCTTCCCAGACTCGACCTCGGCCAATTCGACAGGAGGGTGAGCGGGCGCAACGCCCGCAGACACAAGCGCTTCTCGAGTCGCGTCACCGATCTCGGCGTCGGCATCAACCGGCTCCGGCCAAGCAGCACTGACCGGGGGCTTGTCGTCGAACTGCGCGCGCGATCCAATCCAGAAGGCAAGGCCCAAGGACAGTAGGCTTGCCGCCAGAAACCAAGTTCCGACACTGCGCATGAAGCACGATCTTCTAGAAGTAGCAGAGAATACACTGTGAGCAGTTGAGCGTGCCGTTGGCGCTCAGGGTGCAGACGTAGTCGTACATACCCGGCCACCACCACAGCTCTTCGTAGAACTTGACAATGAACTGAAAGGCCATGGTGCCACCACAATCAACTCCGGAATAGTCAGAGTAGATCTTGACAGGATAAGAGGGCCCCATGCCGGAAGCGGGCGTGTCAACGCGCCCAGTGCCCACGCTGCCGATCGTTCCCTGCGAGCGAAATAGGCCTCCTCCAAAGTCATCCACCCACGCTTCGATGGTCAGATAGGGCGTGCACGGGGAGCCGGTCACACAGGCTTCGTCCACGTTGATGCATTCGCCGTCGTACTGAATGACTGTCACGATGAGCCCCGCATTCCAGCCGGCGGCGACACATCCCGCGTTGGAAGTCGAGTAGGTCGCCGTGCTCTCGCACCCTTGGCAGACAACTTCTCGCAGCGCAGCGAGCGACGAATTCGCGGGCACGACGGCAAGTGCAGCCAGCATCAAGAAGTTCATTCTGTGCCTCGGAACTTAGCGGGAAGTAGATGAGCGAGGCTGGAAACTACCCCCCCCCCCCCTCCACGCCTGTCAAGGCCACTCGCTGCTCGGAGCCCCCCCGGCAGCTGCGGCTCGGAACTACAGCCGCGACTTCTTCTCGATCAGGTCGGCGAGCAGGCCGACGGTGAGGACCTGCAGGAAAGCGACGAAGATGAAGACCGTCTTGTCGCCGAGGTTCTGCTCGATGAAGACGTCGTAGTAGAGGAAGCCGCACAGGCACAGGAACAGCGCGAAGGCGATCGGATAGAAGACCTTCAGCGGGTTGAAATAGAGCACCGTGCGGATGATCAGCGCGGTGAAGCCGAGCGTGTCGCGGATCGGGCGGATCTTGGAGCTGCCGGAGCGCTTGGCGTAGTTGACGGGCACGTACTCGACGCGGTGGCCGTTGGTGAGGCTCGCGAGCGTGATCGTGGTGGTGAAGCTGAAGCCCTGCGGCAGGATGGCGCGGTACTTGAGGACGAGCTCGCGACGGAAGGCGCGCAGGCCGCTGTTCAAGTCGGGAATGTCGGTGCCGGCGAGGAAGCTCGCGAGTTGCTTCAAGAACCACTTTGCGGGCTTGCGCACGAGCGGGATGTTGACGTCGGCGCCGGTGCGCGAGCCGACGGCCATCTCGGCGCCGTCGTCGATCTGGTCGAGCAGGTCGCGGATCTTGTCCTCGGGGTACGTGCCGTCGGCGTCGGTGATGACGACCACTTCCGTGCGCGCGTGCGTGAAGCCCGTCTTGAGCGCGGCTCCGTAGCCTTGGTTCACGCGATGCGTGACGACGCGCAAGTTGGGAATGCGCGCGGCACACTCCGCGAGCACCTCGGCCGTGCGGTCCTTGGAGCCATCATTGACCGCGATCACTTCGATGGGCGCGCCGACATCGAGCTTGGAGAGCCGATCCATCACGCCCGCGACGCCCTTCTCCTCGTTGAACACGGGCACGACGATCGTCACGCCGTGCGCGGAGAGTTTCTCGCGGTGCGCGCTCGCTTCCCACGGGAGCACGAGCGGGGCGGTGCGCTGGGGCTGGCTCGATTGGGCGTCCACTGCGGGGCGAGACTACCAAGGCGACAGGCCCGTTTCAGCCGCCGGATGGCCGCTTCCCGATCCCGAAGGCCTGCGCGAGCGCCTTGCGCGCCATGCCCGTGAGCGGCAGCGCGGTCACCTCGTCGCGCGGGATCCAGCGCAGCCGCTCCGGCAAGCTCGCTCGCCCCACCTCGCCGCGCCGCAGGACCATGCGAATGCGATGGCGGGTGATCGCGTGGCGCTCGACGCCGAGCTCCGGCCCCGGCTCGATCTCGAGCGCGAGGCGGGACGGGAACAGCTCCGGCCGCGCGGGGGAAACCTGCACGGTCGGCACCTGCCACAGCCCCGCCATGCGACCGTCCGCAGGGCGCTCCTCCATCAGGATCGAGCCCCGCCGCTCGACCACCCACGCCACCAGCTCGACGTCGACGGGCTCCGGCCGCACCTTGGGCCGCGGGATCCGCGCGACCACACCGCGTGCGAGCGCCGCGCACGAGCTGGCGACGGGGCAGGACTCGCAGCGTGGCCGCTGCGGCGTGCACACGGTCGCGCCGAGCTCCATCAGCGCCTGATTCCACTCGCCAGCGCCAGCGCCGGTGGGAACGAGCTCGCGCGCGCGCTCCCAAGCCCACTTCTGCGTCGCGACCGCGTCAGCCTCGTGCGCGAACCAGCGCGCGAACACGCGGGCGACGTTGCCGTCGACGAGCGGCTCGGGCAGGTCGAACGCGATCGAGAGTACGGCGCCGGCGGTGTAGGGGCCGATCCCCGGAAGCTCGCGCACGAGCTCGGCGTCGCGCGGGAATTCGCCGTCGTGGCGCTCGACCAGCGCTTGCGCCGCCGCGCGCAGCGCACGAGCGCGCCGGTAGTAGCCGAGCCCGCTCCACGCCGCGAGCACGTCCTGCTCGGGAGCCTGCGCGAGCGCGCGAACGTCGGGAAAGCGCGCGAGGAAGCGCTGCCAGTAGCCGATCACGGCCTCAACGCGCGTCTGCTGCAGCATCGCCTCGCTGATCCAGATCGCGTAGGGATCGCTCGTGCGTCGCCATGGCAAGTCGCGGCGCTCGCGGCGGTACCACGCGAGCAGGCGCGCACGACCCTCGAAGCGCGCGCTCTCCGTCGCCCCCTGCTTGCTCGACTTCTTCGGCACGCGCGCAAGCTAGCGCGGCCGCCGCGCGCGCGACAACCGCGCGCTGCTATCCTCCCGCCCCATGGCGACTCCGGACCAGCCCCCCGCGCACGGCAAGCTCTCCCCCAACGCCAAGCTCGCCGTCGATCTCGGCCCGCTCGTCGTGTTCCTTGTCGCGAGCTCGCGTCTCGGCCTCGTGCAGGGCACGGCCGTGTTCATCGCGGCGATGCTCGTCGCAGTGGGCGTCTCGTGGAAGGTCGAGCGCAAGGTCGCGCCGCTCACGTGGGTCACGCTCGGGATGGTCGTCGTGTTCGGCGGCCTGACCGTGTGGCTCGGCGACGAGAGCTTCATCAAGCTGAAGGTGACCGTGATCGAGATCTTCATCGGCACGACGCTGCTCGGCGGGCTGGCGTTCGGCAAGCTGTTCGCGAAGAGCCTGCTCGGCATGGCGCTCCCGATGAGCGACGCGGGCTGGCGCACCTTCACGCTGCGCTTCGCGCTGTTTTCCTTCGCACTCGCTGGCGCCAACGAATACGTGCGACGCGCCTTCGACGACCAAGCTTGGATCTGGTTCAAGGTCGGCGGACTGCCGGTCGCGACCTTCGCCTTCATGCTCGCGCAGATGCCGCTCGTGAAGCGGCACGCGCTGCCGGGCTCACAGGATCCGGACGCCTCGTAGGCCGTAGGCGCGCGTGGCGCCATCGGAAGCGCGCCGTGCGGAGAGCGTGAAGCGCTGCAGGCCGGGCGCCGTTCCAGCGGGAACCTGCACGCTGCACTGCAGCTGCACGCTCGCGCCGGGGAGCAGCGGGCCGGTAGAGCTCGCGGACAACGTGTACGGCCAAGGCAGGCCTTCGACGAGCACGTCGAGCGAATCGACGTAGGGTGCGGTGTTCTGCACGTCGAACGTGAACACCGCGGAAACGCCCGGGTTCGTCGGCACGCGCTGCGCGAAGGGCGTGACGCGCGCGAAGGGCTCGCTCTGCACCGAGAGCGCGGGGTCGAGCTTCATCGTCTCGCCCCACACGCGCTTCCACAGGTCTTGGCGACCGCGCAGGTTGAGCTCGAAGAACTCGACCGCGAGCCGACGGCTGTTCGCCATCTGCACGGCTTTGGTGATCGTGCCCGAGTCGCAGCCAAAGCCGCCGAACGAGGGCGTGTCGACGAAGCCGCAGTGAAAGCCGCCCGTGATCGACGGCAGAATCTTGGGTGCGCGCGCGGCGTTGAACATCAGCTGGCCGTTGCTCGACACGGGCACGACCGTGTCCGCGGAGCCGGAGATCAGACTGATCGGGCAGGTGACATTGAGAATCGCGGCGACGGCGGACGGATTCGTCTCGGCGGCCGCGAAGTTCGCGAGCGCGCTCACGCGGTTGTCGACGGCCGCGGCGAGGATGCTCGCGCCGCCACCCATGGAGTGGCCGCTCAACGCGAGCGCGAGCGTGTCGATGCGCTGGTACCACGGCGATGCAGGATTGCCGTCTTGCTGCTCGAGCCACGTCAGCGAGTGGCGCAGGTCGTTGGCGAAGTTCTGGTGGCTCGGGAAGAACGTGTTCTCCGACTCCGTCGCGATGACGAAGTAGCCCCACGACGCGAAGTGCGAGTACGTCGCCTGGTACGCGCTCGCAGGCTGCTGGAAGCCGTGGCCGAAGGAGATGGCCGGATAGGGCGCGCCCGCAGGCTGGAACGGCTGGCCTTGGCCGTTGCCTGTGGCGGGATACGTGAAGCGCGCGTTGAACGTGGTTCCGTTCGGGCGCGCGACCGTCACGGTGGTCCAACCCGCGCCGTAAGGACCGGCGACGGAGTAGTCCTGAGCGAGCGCCGGGAAGGCGAGCGCGCAGGAGATAAAGGCGAGGCGCAGGGGGGCGAGCATCGTTGAAGTGTCCCCCGCCTCGCCCGAAGGCGCAACCTGAAGGCCGCTCAGTCCCCCGTGCGCCGGTATTCGAGCTCGAGCTGCAGCGGATTTCCGCCCTCGGAACCGGAAAGAGTGGCCGTGAAGCGCACGTCACCTTCGCGCTGGTAGCGAATGCGCCGCGGGAAGTCGTGCGCGGGATTCTCGAACGACCACGCATTCCCAACTTGCTCGACAAGCCGGAACTCGGTGCCGGGCGCGCGCCCGCCGGGCTGAGCGACATAGACGACCGCGTCCGCGCGGCTCTCGAGGCGCAGGTACTCGAATCCGACGACGCGCTCCCCCGCCGCATCGATGCGCAGCGTGCGACCGACGCCGAGCATCGAGCCGCCGCGCGCGCTGCCCCAGCACTCCTCGATGACCTCTCCGGGCGCGCTCTCGCAGGTCCACGTTCCCGCCAGCCAGGCGAGGTCTGCGAGTTCGTCCGGCGCACGCGCGTCGAGCGGCTGCGCCACGCAGCCCGCGAGCATGACGAGCGCGCCCGAGAGAGCGCCAACACGCGTCGCGAGCACGCTCACAGCGCGAAGATGCGGTCCATGCGCGCGACGACGTCGCGCAGGTGCGCCTCGTCGCCGGCCGCGACCTCGGCCGAGGCCCAGCCCGCGAACCCGACCTCGTCGAGTGCCGTCATCAGCGCCGTCCAGTTCGCGTCGCCCTCGCCCAGCGCGACGTCGAAGCCCTTCCACAGGCCCTCGCCATCGCGACGCTTGCGGCTGTAGTCCTTGATGTGCAGCTTGCACAGACGCTTCCCGAGAATGCGCACCCACTGCTCGCCGTGGCCGTAGTTCACGATGTTGCCGCAGTCGAGGTGCCAGCCGACCCACGGGCTCTCGAGCTCGTCGAGGTAGCGCGCGGCCTCGAGCGGCGAGAGCAGGAAGTCATTCCACACGTTCTCGATGCCGATCTTGACCTTGAGCTCCGCGGCGAGCGGCAGAACGCGGCGGATCTCGGCCTGCGAGCGCTCGTAGGCGCTCTTGTAGTCGACGGTCGTGTTCACGATCGCGGGGACGAGCAGCACGCTGTCGCCGCCGAACGCGTGGCAGTCGCGGATCGCGACCTCGAGCGCCTCGACCGCTTCCTTGCGCACCTGCTCGCTGGGATCCGCGAGCTGCTTGCGCCAGTGAACCGAGTCGACCGTGCCGCACACCGCGAGACCGGTCGCGTCACGTGCCGCCAGCACTTCCTCGCGCGAGATCGGACTCGGGCTGTCGAGCTCGACGCCCTCGAATCCCGCTCGACGAATGATCTCGAACTTCTCGCGCAGCGACTTGCCATCGCGGCACATGTAGAGCATGAGCGCCTTGCGCAGCCTGCGCGGCGCGCGCGCCTCCTGGGCCTGCAGCTTGGAGACGAACGCCGCCGAGAGCGCGAAGGCTCCGCCGGTCACGAGAAAGCGCCTGCGGTCGAACATGCGCAGGACGATACGTCGTTCAGCGCGCGAAGACGAGATCGCGCACGACGAGGCCGCGCGTGGTCGTGACTTCCTCGCGCACGAGCCCCCAGCGCGGCTCGAACCAGCGTCGCGTACCGGCCTGCGCGTGGATCACGCTCACGGGCTGCCGTGCGCGAAACTCCCCGAGAGCCGCCGCGTCGACCCCGAGCGCATCGGGGAGCGATGCATCGAGCTGCGACGAAAAGACGGCTACGCGCGTCGTGGCGCCGAGCGCTCGCAAGTCCAAGAGCGTCTCGCCCGTGTCCGCAAGCACGAACTCGCCGCCGCGCCGCTCGATGCGCAGGGTGTCGCTCGCGAGCAGCTGCTCGCCATCGGCCGCGAGCCGGTCGCGCTGCACGCGCCACACGCCGTCGCGTGCCGAGATCGCAAGCTCGCGCCACCACTCGACGCGACCCTGCGCATCGACGAGTCGATAGACGCGCAGCCCGTTGTCGCGCACGGGAAAGCCTGATTCGGGCTGCGAGAGACTCCACAGGAGCTGCAACTCGCGGCGCCAGTCGCCGTGCTCGCCCGCGGGCGCGTCGAACTCGATCGTCGCCCAGTCCGGCGGCACCTCGTTGCCCGGCTGGTCATCGAACCAGCGCTGCGCGAAGGCGAACAGCTCGAGATCGGCGCGCTCGCGCGGCAAAAGCGTGACCGATCCGATGCGCACGCGCTCGGCCCATGCGGACAGGTCCTTCAGGTCCCGGAGCTGGGCGAGGTCGAGCCGGCGGAAGCGGAACAGCGCCATACGCAGCTCCGGCACGAGCTTCGGCGCGACCTCGGCGAGGTGACCGCAGCCAAAGCGCGCCGCGTGCTCGAGCGCATCCGTCGACTGCACGGCCTTCCACTTCTTCGCGAGCGTCGCCCACTGCGCGTCGTCGAGTTCCTTGAGCTTGGTCTTCGCCGCGTCGGCGCGCGCAGCGAGAGCGGCGAGCGCAACGGACAGGTTCTCGCGCACGCGCGTCGCGACTTCGGGCGGGGCGAGCCACGCGATGCGCTCTGCCACGAGCGTCGTCTGCGTGCCGCGCGCGGACTCGAGGCGCTCGAGCGCCGCGCGCAGCTCGCCGGGAACCACGGGCCCCGCCGCACAACTCGCTTCGAAGCGCCCGAGCGCCTCCGCGACGTCCACGACACCCGCGAGATCTACGGCCCCGCCGAGCCCGAATCGCTCCAGCGCTGCACAGGCTTCCCGCGCATCGGCGAGGCGCGCCTCCTTCACGGCGGCGAGCCCGGCCTCGAACGCTCGTGCCGCGCGCTGCTCGTCGGTCGTTTCCGGTGCGACCACGGGAGGACGCGCCGCGAGCGCCTCGATCCGCGCCTGCGCCGCGGCGAGCTCCGCCGTCAGTCGCTCCTGATCGGAGCGCGCCGCCGAGAACTGCGCCTGCAGGCTCACGGCAAGTTCCTCGGACACGAGCGCGTCCGCGAGCCGCACTCGCTCAGCCTCCGCCGCGCGCAGCTCGGCCTCGCCGGCGACGCGCCGCGCCAGCTCGAGCTCCCGCGCGGCCGTCGCCACGTCGGCGCGCAGCTTCGCGAGCTCCGGCGGCTCCTCCGCGCGCACCTCCTCGCTCTCGAGCAGCAGTCCGAGGGCCATCGTCAGGCCCGCGGCGAGCGCGGCGACGAGCAGCGTGGTCCACCAGCCGTGGCCTCCGCGCCGCGCAGGTTCCGCGACCGCCTCCGCTGGGCGCGCGACCGGCGGGACCGGCGTCTCAGTCGCGGCGACGGCCTCCGCCGGCGCTTCGGGCCCGGGCGTCCACAGGACCTCGTAGGGGCGCGGCCCGTCCGCGCGCGGGTCCTGTTCGTCGTGCTGCATGCGCTGCGGGGCTCCTCGAATGCGGCATCTTAGCAGTCGGCGCGCGACGTGGCGGCGAGAGTTGGACCATCGACGGCGGCCGTAAGGTCTGCGCGAAATCCGGCCGCGGCTTGCATGCGTAGAGCCCTGCGTCATCCTCGCGGCGCCCCATGAGCGATCCGGTCATCTCCATCCGCGGCCTCGTCAAGTGCTACCGCTCGGTGCGCGCGCTCGACGGGCTCTCGCTCGAGTTCCCCGGCGGCCCGGTGGGCCTGCTCGGCCCCAACGGCGCGGGCAAGACGACGCTGATCAAGCTGCTGCTCGGCCTGATCGAGCCCGACGAGGGCTCGGCGCGCATCCTCGGCCTCGATCCGTCGAGTCGCGCCGACGCCCTCCAACTGCGCCAGCGCGTCGGGTACATGCCCGAGAGCGACTGCCTGCTGCCCGGCATGAACGCGGTCGAGATGGTGACGACGCTCGGACGCATCACCGGACTCACGCCCGCCGACGCCATGACGCGCGCGCACGAGTCGCTCGACTACGTCGGGCTCGACGACCAGCGCTACCGCCCGATGAGCGAGTACTCGACCGGCATGAAGCAGCGCGTGAAGCTCGCGCAGGCGATCGCGCACGACCCGCCGCTGCTCCTGCTCGACGAGCCGACCAACGGCCTCGACCCCAAGGGGCGTCGCCACATGCTCGACCTCGTGCACGACCTCGGCCACGCGCAGGGCAAGCATGTGATCCTGTGCTCGCACCAGCTGCCCGACGTCGAGCGAACCTGCGATCACGTCGTCGTGCTCAACCGCGGTCGCGTGATCGAGAGCGGCTCGATCGCGGAGCTGACGCGCTCGGACGAGCACGTGGTGCGGGTGCGCGTCGGCGGCGACGAGGCCGCCTTCGAGCGCGCGCTCGCGGCGGCCGGCATGGGCGTCACGCGCACGGGCCCGGGCGCGTTCCGCATCGCGGCGCGGCTCGAAGATGCCGACGGACTGTTCGAGCTCGCCCGCGCGAGCGGCGCGTGGATCGAGGGCGTCGAGGACCTGCGTTCCTCGCTCGAGGACGTGTTCCTGCGGCTCCTGCGCGAATCCCAGGGAGCCACCCGATGACCGCGACGACGCACACCGAGATCTACCGGCGTCTCAAGGGCGAGCTCGCTCCGGTGCGCTTCCCCGCGCTGCATCTCTGGCGCGCGCGCATGCAGGTCGCGTTCAAGCGCAAGCTGCCGCTGTTCCTGCTGTTCGTGCCGCCGTGGATCTCCGGCATCGTGTTCTCGTTCGTGGTGTACAGCAAGTTCACGCTCGAGCAGGGCATGGGCTCGCCGATTCCCGGCATGGGCGGCGGGCCCGCGGGCTCGATGGCCGGGGCCCTCGCGGGCCAGCTGATCCAGGTGCACGACCAGATCGTGATCTTCACCTACGTGAGCCGCGTCTTCGCCCTGCTCGCGATCGCGTGGTTCGGCGCCGGCCTCGTGTGCGAGGACCAGCGCGCCGGCGCACACCTGCTCTACTTCTCGCGCCCGCTCTCGCGGCTCGACTACTTCTTCGGGCACTTCCTGACGATCGCGAGCTTCGGGGCGATGGTGACGGTCGGCCCCGTGCTGCTGATCGGGCTCGTGGCCGTCTTCTCGTCGCCCGACTACGCCTTCCTGTTCGAGAAGTGGGACGTGCTGCTCGGCGCGCTCGCCTACAGCTCGCTCAACGTCTTCGTCCTGAGCATGATCGCGCTCGGGATCTCGTCGCTCGCCTCGCGCAAGAGCTACGCCCTCGCCGGCGTGTTCGCGTTCATCCTCGGCAGCGACTCGCTCGGCGCGATGCTGGCCGGCACGCAAGGCGATCGCGACTGGTCGATGGTCGGCGTGCTGATGAACCTGCGCCGCCTCGCCGACTGGATGATGGACGCCAACCAGTCGCGCTTCGAGTGGAACCCGTGGTACTCGCTCGCGATCGTGCTCGGACTCGCCGCCGTCGGCGGCTGGCTCGTCGCGCGGCGCCTGCGGCGGCTGGAGGTCGTCGCGTGAGCGCGCTCGTCGTCGCCGACAAGCTCGGCTGCTGGTACGGACAGGTGGTCGGCCTCTCGGAGCTCACGCTCGCGATCGAGGGCGGCATCACCGGCCTCGTCGGCCCGAATGGCGCGGGCAAGAGCACGTTCCTCAAGCTGGTGGCGGGCGAGCTGCGCCCCGCGCGCGGCGAGATCCGCGTGCTGGGCCACGCGCCGTTCGCGAACCGCGAGTACTTCCGCCGCGTCGGCTTCTGCCCGCAGCAGGAGGCGATCTGGGGCGACATGACGGGCCTCGAAGTGGTCGAGTTCCTGATGCGCCTGCACGGCTACGCGCCGCCGGAGGCGCGCCGGCGCGCGAACGCCGCGCTCGACCGCGTGGGTCTCGGCGACGCGCGCACGCGCCGCACCGCGGGCTACTCGAAGGGCATGCGCCAGCGCACCAAGATCGCGCAGGCGATCGCGCACGATCCGGAGCTCGTGGTGGCCGACGAGCCGCTCAACGGCCTCGATCCGGTCGGCCGCGCGGAGATCCAGAAGCTCTTCGCCGAGCTCGGCGCCGCCGGCATGCACGTGCTCGTCTCGAGTCACGTGCTGCACGAGGTCGAGGCGCTGACGCCGAGCATCGTGCTGTTCCACCGCGGACGCCTGCTCGCGCAGGGCTCCGTCGGCGAGATCCGCCGGCTCCTCTCGCGCCACCCGCGCCGCGTCGAGCTCGTGGCGCGCGACGCGCGACGCCTGGCCTCCGCGCTGATGGCGCTCGAGCCCGTCAGCTCCGTGCGCATCGCGCCCGATGGCCGCGTGGCGGTGGAGACCGGCGACGTCGAGCGCTTCTTCCGCGAGCTCACGGCGCTCGCGCCGCGCGAGCGCGCCGGAATCCGCTCGATCGAGAGCCACGACGCGAACCTCGAGGCCGTGTTCGACTACCTGGTGGGATGATGTCGTTCCTGCGAACCACGCTGCTCTTCTGGCGCACCTACCTCCCGCGCATCTGCCTCGCGCGTCGCACCCTGCTCGTCGCGCTCGGCTGCGCGCTCGTGCCGCTGCTCGCGTTCGTGCTGCTCAAGTTCATCCCGCACGGCCCCTCGCCCATCGAGGCCTTCCTCTACCCGTCGTTCTTCATCGTGCTGTCGGTGCTCGTCCCGCTCGCCGCCGTGATCAGCGGCTCGGCGGTGATCTCCGAGGAAGTCGACGACCGCACGATCACGTACCTCCTGACGCGGCCGATCTCGCGCGCCTCGATCCTCGTCGGCCGCTGGCTCGCCTCGGCCACGGTGCTCGTCGTGCTGCTCGCCGGCAGCGTGGGCGCGCTCAAGGTCGTGGTCGAGTCCCAGGCGCCCGGCTGGAAGAAGGCCGAGCCGCGCGTGGTCGAGACCACCAACCGCCGCGGCGAGAAGCGCACGCGCACGATCGACCGCGAGATTCCGGCGGAGTTCCTGCAGGCGATGCCCGACGGCGAGCTCCCCGACGGCCTCTTCGGCACCATGCTCGCCGCCACGCTCGCCGGTGCCGCGGTCTACTCCGCGCTCTTCGCCGCACTCGGGACGTTCAACCGCCACCCCATGATCGTCGGGCTGGGCTACGCCTTCGCCGTCGAGGGCTTCCTCGCCAACCTGCCCGGCACGAGCCAGCAGCTCACCGTGCAGTTCTACTTGCGCAGCATGCTGGTGAGCGAGAACCCCGAGCTGTGGAAGCTCGTCGCCGAGGCCCAGCTCGCGGAGCCCGACACGACGCGTGCCGCGCTCTTCGCGCTCACGATCATCCTCGCCGCCTCGCTCGCCCTCGGCAGCCTCGTCATCTCGCGCCGCCAGTACGTGCTCAGCGCCTAGCCGCCCGCTGAGAAAGTCCCGTAGCAAGGCAAGGCAATCTTCGCTGGGCCAGGAACGCGGCCAAGGGACGGCGGAGGCGGCCTCGATGGCCGCTCGGCACGGCCCGACGAGCATGACGACGCCACGGCGAAGAGCACGACGCCGCGGCAGGGCACTTCCTCAACGGGCTGCTACCCACCGAGCCGCTGCGCGAGCCGCGCCGCGTACTCCTCGTGCGCCGGCCCGAACCCGCGCCGCTCGCGCAGCATCGCGAGCCTCAGGGCGCCGCTCGTGCGTTCGCGCACCAGCCGCTCGCGCTCGCCCTCGCTCTCGCAGGCCGCGATGAGGTCCTCGAGCCGCAGCAGCGTCTGACGCAGCTCGAGCTCCTCCGGCAGCGCGCCGGCGTTCTTGAGCAGGATGTAGCCCCCGCGCAGGTCCTCGGGCACCCGCGTCAGGTCCTCGATCTCGAGCGGCTTCCCCGCCCCCGGCAGGTCCCGAAACAGCCCCGCCTCCTCCGCCTCGCGGATGCGTCGCTCGATCACGTCGTGCAGCGGGTCCATG
>CAITGX010000243.1 GCA_903892045.1 uncultured Planctomycetota bacterium
CAGCTCTCGGGCGCGGTCAGCAATCGCTCCCCGCTGGAGTGGTGGACGGGCGATGGCAACAACGGGACGGAGAACGCCTTGCTGCGCTGGATCGAGGGCCAAGGGCTCGTCGGCGCCAGCATCGTGCAGACCGCGAGCGGCACGATCTTCGGCTGGCCGTCCGACTGGATCGACGTCGGGGGCGTGATCTACGGCAGCGACGTCGCGCTGCGCCAGCTCTACACGGTCAACCCGTACACGGGCCTCGCCACGCCGGTCAACGCCACGGGCTGGTCGAGCACGTGGTCGAACGTGATGTCGCTCGCGCACGATCCGGTCGGGGATCGCCTGTTCGCGGTCGATCTCTTTCGCAAGCAGCTGCTGCGCATCCAGCGCACGACGGGCGCGGTGACCGCCGTCGGCAGCGGAACGCTGGCGGGCTACCAGCAGGTCAAGTCGCTCGCCTATCACCAGCCGAGCGACACGCTCTACGCGGTCGACAACTTCACCAAGCGCCTGCTCCTGCTGAACCCCTCCACGGGCGCGGTGACGCAGTCGGTGCTCGTCCAGATGGCCGTGAATCGCCAGTTCGAGGACGTCATGTTCTTCGGCGGCGAGCTCTACGGTTCCTACGCCGGAACGCTCAACGGCAACCTCGACTTCACGCAGCTCGCCAAGATCGACCTCGCCACGGGTGCGGTGATCCCGGTGAGCTCGATCGTTCCGGATTGCTCGGCTCACACGTGCCTCGTGCGCTCCGTCCCCGAGCCTGCAGCGTGGTCCAAGGTCTCGGGTCCGGGAGTGGCCAACTTCTCGGATGCGACGGCGCTCGCGCCGAGCGTCACGTTCAGCGCGCCCGGCGCCTACGTGCTCGCGCTCACGATCACGGCGGGCGCCGGACCGCTCGTCGACACGGTCACGGTGATCTCCGACGGCTGCCCGAGCGATCCCAACAAGCTCGCGGCCGGCTCGTGCGGCTGCGGCGTGCCCGATGTCGATGCGGACTTCGACTCCGTGCCCGACTGCATCGACAACTGCCCGGCGATGGCCAACGTGGGGCAGGGCGATGCGGATGCCGACGGCGTGGGGGACACGTGCGACAACTGTCCGGCGCTCTCCAACGCGAGCCAGTCCGACTGCGACGGCGACGGGGCCGGGGATGCGTGCGAGCTCGGCAGTGGCACCCAGCTCGACGTCAACGCCAACGGCATCCCGGATAGCTGCGAGGTCGTCGCGGGGACCGTGTTCTGCTCCGGCGACGGCAGCGCGGCGGCGTGCCCGTGCGCGAACTTCGGCGCAGCCGGTGAAGGTTGCCGCAACTCGACCGGAGTCGGTGCGCGTCTCGCGAGCATCGGTGGCGCGAGCATCTCCGCCGACAACGCGCTGCTCTCGGTGACGCAGCTGCCGCCGAACAAGGCGGGCATCCTCTACATGGGCACGGCCCAGAAGAACGGCGGAGCGGGCGGCGCGCTCGGCGATGGCCTGCGCTGTCTCGCGGGCCTCAACCGGCGCTTCCCGGTCTCGCAGGGCGGGGCGAGCGGAAGCTTCACGCGCGGCGGGCTCGTCGCGGCCTCGGGCGGGCTGCTGACGGCGGGCTCCACATGGCACTTCCAGGTCTGGTACCGCGACGGCGCGCAGCCCTGCGGCTCGCAGCAGAACTTCACCAACGCGCTCACGCTGTCGTTCGTCCCGTGAGCCTGCGGGGCGGGAACTCCGCCGCGCGTTGCGCTACTCTCCCGCTCCGATGTCCCGCCCCGCATCCGCCCCCTCCGGGTTGCCGCTCGGCCTGAGACTGGCGTTCCCGCTCGCGCTCGTGGCCGTCGCTCTCGCAGCATTCTGGCCCTGCATCGACTACCCGTTCGTGGCGCTCGACGACGACGCGAACTTCGAGCTCAACTTCCTCTTCCGCGGGCTGGGCGACGAGCAGCTGCGCTGGATGTGGGGCTGGAGGAGCTACCACTACGGACACTGGCATCCCCTGACGTGGATGACCTTTGGCTGGGACTACGCGCGCGCCGGGCTCGATGCCCCGGCGTACCACCGCACGAGCCTCGCGATCCACGCGCTGTCGGTGCTCACCTTCTGGTGGATGGCGCTCGAACTGCTGCGCTGGTGCAGCGGACGCTTGCAGGCGGAGCGACCGGCGGAGGAGCCGACGCGCGCGAGCGAGCTTCTGCTCCACGGCTGCGCCGCGCTGGCGACGCTGGCGTGGGCCATCCACCCGCTGCGCGTCGAGAACGTGGTTTGGCTCACCGAGCGGCGCGACCTGCTGAGCGCGCTGTTCCTGTTCGCGACGGTCGCCGCGTACCTGCGCATGCAGCGCTTCGGTGCACTGCGGGGCGCGTGGCTCGTGCTCGCGCTGGCCACGTACGCGCTCTCGCTGCTCTCGAAGGCGTGGGGCATGACGCTGCCGGTCGTGCTGCTCGCGCTCGATGCCTATCCGCTGCGGCGCTTGTCCCGGACGTCCCTGCGCGCGCTGCTGGTCGAGAAGCTCTGGTTCGTCCCGCTGGCGGCCCTCGGCGCGTTCCAGGCGGCGTCGGCGCAGCGGGAGATCGCGGCCACGGTCACGCTCGACGAGCACGGTGTGCTGCACCGCCTCGCGCAGGCGAACTACGGCCTGTGCTTCTACGTGCTCAAGACGCTCTGGCCGTCGAACCTCGGCTGCCACTACCTGCTCGAGCTCGACTTCGATCCACTGCGGCCGATCTACCTCGCAGCGATCGCGAGCGTGGTGGCGATCACCGTCGTCACCTTCCTGCTCCGCCGTCGCATGCCGGCCCTGTTCGCGGCGTGGTTCGTGTATGGCGTGCTCGTTTCTCCCGTGCTCGGCCTCCTCCAGAGCGGTGCGCAGAAGGTGGCCGACCGCTACGCGCAACTCGGGTCGATCCCGCTGCTGTTCCTCGCCGTCGGCGCACTGCTCGTGTGGCTCGACAGCCGCCGCGAGCAGCTCGCGCGGGCTCCGGTCGTCGTCCTCGCGGCGCTCGCGCCCTTCGCGCTCGGGCTCGGATTGCTGACGCGCGCTCAAGTGCGCGTGTGGTCGAGCTCGGAAGCGCTGTTTCAGCGCGCCGTGGCAGCCGACCCTGGCAACTACTTCGTGCTGCACAACCTCGCGGTGATGCTCTATCGCCGTCAGGCGTGGGCCGAGGCGATCGAGATCGAGCAGCGCTCGGTCGACGCGCACCCGGGGCGCGGCAACGAGTTCGCGCGCCACACGCTGGGACTGCTGTACCAGATGCAGGGCCGCATGGACGAGGCGGAGCGCGCGTGGCGCACGGCCGTGGAGTGGCAGCCCGAGCCGGAGGATGCGCGCTGGCGTGGCCGCCTCGCGTTCTGGTTGCCGGACCCGAGCTTGTGCCTGACGGCGCTGCGCGGACCCATGGGCGCGCGCGGTGCGTGGGCGGAGCTCGCCGGGCTGTACGAGCGCGGGATCGAGCGGCGCCCGGACGTGCTGCAGCTGTACACGGACCTCGACGGGATCTATGCGCAGCTCGGGCGCGCTACGGAGCGCGTCGCGCTGTGGGAGCGAGCCGAGAAGGTGGCCAGCCTGCCGCGGGCGCGGGTGTCGGCCGGGCTGGCTCGTGCCCTGCTCGCCGCTGGCCGGCCACGCGATGCGGAGCCGCATGTGTTCAGGGCGGCTGCGCTCGAACGCGCGGGCGCGCAGGATGTCCTCGACGCGCTCGCGCTGGCGATGCAGCGCTCGGGGCTACCCGCGACGCTGGAGCTGTTCGAACGCGCGCGGCGCTCGTCCGTGCCCGGGGCGATGGTGGAGAACGGCATCGGCAAGGCCTACCTCGCCGCCAATCGCCTGCAGGAAGCGGAGCCGTACTTGCTGCGCGCGCAGGCGCTCGATTCTCAGTCGCGTGGCTACGTGGTCGACGTGTGCGAGCTGTTCCTGAAGCAGGGGCGCCGCGAGGATGCCGTGCGCAACCTGCGCGCGCTGCTCGATCTCGACCCGCAGAATGCGCGCGCGAAGGCGCTGCTCGCGCAGGCCTCGGGCGGGGGACGCTAGCGAATGCTCGGCTTGCTCTCGGCTCTCGTGCTCGCGCTCGGCGCGGGCGTGCACCCCGATTCCCAGTCGAGTTCCCGCCTGACCGTCACGGAGCAGGGCGCGGGGCTGGAGCTCTCGATGCAGGCGCTCTCGCTCATCGAGTGTCTCGAACTCGACGTCGATGGCGACCGCCGGCTCTCGGAGTCCGAGCTCGAGCGTGGCCGCCTCGCGATTGGTCAGTACCTCGACGCTCGCTACCAGATCGATCCGACCGGCACGCGCAATCCCTGGACTCTCGAGCTCGTCGAGGGTGCGCAGACGGGCTACCAGCTCGTGCAGGCGATGACCACGTTCTCGATCGCGAGCGAGTGTGAGGAACTCAACGTGCGCTGCCGGCTGTTCCTCGAGCAGAACCCGCTGCACCGCGACGTAGCGACGATCGTGTGGCGCGGCGAGGAGCCGGCCGTGTTCCTGTTCGGAGAAGGCGTCGAGCTGTGGAACTTTCGCTCGGCCTCCGCGCGCCGCGGCGGCGTGCTCGCGAGCTACTTTCGGCTCGGCGTCGAGCACATTCTCGGTGGCTGGGATCACCTCGCCTTCCTGCTGGCCTTGCTGGTGGCGGCGCGCGGCCTGCGCTCCCTGCTTGCCGTCGTGACGGCGTTCACGGCGGCGCATTCGATCACGCTGGCGCTCGCGGCGCTGGAGGTCGTGCGCGTGCCGGGGCGGCTCGTCGAGCTCGCCATCGCGCTCTCGATCGCCTACGTGGCCGCGGAAGTGCTCCTTGTGCGCCGTCCGGGAGCGCGCTGGATCGAAGCCTTCCTGTTCGGCTTGATCCATGGTCTCGGCTTCGCCGGATTCCTCGGTGAGTCGCTGGTGCTCGAGCCACTCAAGGTCACGGCGCTCGCGGGCTTCAATCTCGGCGTGGAGGCCGGGCAGCTGGCGGTCGTCGGCGCGTTGGCGCTGCTCGTCACTCGCGTGCCGGGAGATCGCAGCTACCGCGAGCGACGCGACGAGTGGCTCGTGCCGCGCTGGCTGCGCGGCGCGCTGGCGGCCTTGGTCCTGTGCGCCGGCCTCTACTGGTTCCTCGAGCGAGCTGGCTGGTTGCCATGGGAGAGCGCGTGAGCCCGGCCCTGCTGGTGGCGGTCGGCGGCGCGCTCGGCGCCTTGCTGCGCTTTGGCACGGTGCAAGTCACGCGCGCGCTGTTCGGCGTCGGCTTCCCGCTCGGCACGCTCGTCGTGAACGGGCTCGGATGCCTCGCCGCCGGGCTCGTGGCCGCGTGGCTGGAGGCGCGCGGCGAGTCGGCACAGCTGCGCGCGTTCCTCGCGATCGGGCTGCTCGGCGGCTTCACGACCTTCTCCGCCTTCGGCGTGGAGACGCTCGCGCTCCTGCGCGAGGGCCGCACGGCCGCCGCGCTGGGCTATGTGGCCCTGAGCCTCGCCTGCGGGCTCGGCGGCGTCGCGCTCGGACTGCGCCTCGCGCGCTAGGTCCCGGCGCGGTGCAGTCGCCCCCGCGGCTGGTGGCGGATGACGTCGCCCTCGACCATGAACACGACGTCCTCGGCGATGTTGGTCGCGGAGTCGCCGATGCGCTCGAGGTGGCGCGAGACGGAGAGCACCTGCACGGCGCGCTCGACGGTCGAGGAGTCGCGCTGCATGAGGCTCGTCAGCGTCTCGAACATGTGACGCTGGAAGCCGTCGACCTCGTCGTCGGAGAGGCACACCTTGCGCGCGAGTTCCGGGTCCTGCGTGACGAGCGCGTCGAGGCTCTGGCGCACCATGCGGCGCACGGACTCGACCATGCGCGTGAAGTCGATGTCGACCGGCAGCGGCGGGTGGGTCGAGAGGAACTGCGCGCGCTCGGCGATGTTGCCCGCGAGGTCGCCCATGCGCTCGAGGTCGTTGTTCACCTTGAGCACCGCGATGATGTAGCGCAGGTCGCCGGCCACGGGCTGGTGCAGGGCGAGCATCTTCAGGCACATGTCCTCGACCTCGAGCTCCTTGCGGTCGATGGCGTCGTCGCCGGCGGCCACTTCGCGGGCCAGCTCCGGCTCGCGAGCGACGAGCGCACGGATGGCGCGGTTGATGGACTCCTCGACGAGCGCTCCCATGGCGAGGACTTCCTTCTTGAGGCGGTCGAGGTCGGTCTGCAGGTGCTTGGTCATGGGCGGTGGGGAGCGGATGCGCTCAGGCGGGGAAGTGTACGCGGAAGGTCGAGCCGCGGCCCGGGGAGCTCTCGAGCGAGACCGTTCCGCCGAGCGAGTTGGCGAGGTGCTTGACGATGGAGAGCCCGAGTCCGGTGCCACCGAGATCGCGCGAGCGGGCCTTGTCCACGCGGTAGAAGCGCTCGAACACTCGCGCCTGGTCGGCGGGCTCGATGCCGATGCCGGTGTCCTCGACCTCGACCCGCAGCTCGCCTGGCCGGCGCAGGATGCGCGCCCAGACGTGGCCGCCCTCGGGCGTGTACTTGCAGGCGTTGTCGAGCAGGTTGTCGAGGATCTGCCGCAGGCTCTCCTCGTCGGCCTGCACGGTGGCGGCGTCCTCGGGGAGCTCGAGCGCGAGCGTGATGCGCTTGCGTGCTGCGACATCACCGAAGCGTGCCACTGCGTCGCGCAGACGCGCGCGCAGGTCGATCAGCGTGCGCTCGCCGCGGCCCTCGTTGGCCTCGATCTTGGCGAGCGAAAGCAGGTCCGTCACGAGCGCCGAGAGCCGCATGGACTGGTCGCGCACCCGGTCGAGGAAGCGCGACTGCATCTCCTTCGGCATTTCAGGATCGTCGATCATCGTCTCGATCATGCCGCGGATCGCCGTCAGCGGCGTCTTGAGCTCGTGGCTCACGTTGGCGACGAAGTCGCGCCGCACGTTCTCGAGGCGGCGCAGCTCGGTGACGTCGTGCATCACGAGCACCGCACCGAACAGCTCGCCCGCGCCGTCGCGGATCGCCGAGGCCCGCAGCTCGATCTCGACCTGCGCTCGCCCCGCGTCTCCCGGTGGCACCAGCGAGCATGCCGCGGAGCGCGGCTCGCCGGTCTTGCGAGCGTGGTCGAGCAGATCGCTGACCGCGAGCACGCGCGTCACCTCCCAGATGCGACGCCCCTCGACCGCCGCCGGATCCGCGCCCAGCAGGCGCGCCGCGACCGCGTTCATGTGCACGATGCGCTCGTCGGCGTCGATGGCGACGACGCCCTCGACCATGCCGCCGAGGATCGCGAGCACCTTGTTGCGATCGGCCGTGATCGTCTCGAGACGTTCCTCGAGCTGGCGGTTCATCGTCGCGATGGCCTCGGAGAGGCGCGCGATCTCGTCGGCGCCTTCGACGGGCTCCGTCGGTCCCGCATAGTCGCCGCGCGCGATGCGCTCCGCGAGTGCGGCGGTCGCGGCGAGCGGAGCGGACACGCGACGGGCGAACGACAGCGCGACGACCACCGCGATGCTCGCCGCCGCGAGGGCCGTCAGCGCCGTGGAGACGCGCAGGCTGGTGATGTGCGCCTCGAGCCCGTCGAGCGGAAAGGCCGCGCGCACGAAGCCCACGAGCTCGCCCTCGACGCGCACGGCGCGCGCGAGGTAGCGATAGGGGCGCCCGACGGTCTCGCTGTCGCGCTCGGACTTGCCTTCCCCCGTGCGAGCCGCGGCCTCGATCTCGGGTCGCAGGCGGTGGTTGCCGATCGACGCGGGATCGCGCTCGGAGTCGGCGATCACCACGCCATCGGGACGCACCAAGGTGAGCCGGGCCTCTCCCTCGCTGCCGAGCCGTTGGATGCGCACGACGAGGTCGGCGGACGGCGGTTCGTTCCAGCGACCGGCCGCGATGTCCTGCAGGAGCACGAGTCGCGCGCGCAGCGCCGCGTCGAGGTCGCGCAGCATGTCCGCCCGGGCGCGCCGCTCGAACCACACGCCGAGCGTGACGGTCGAGAGCAGGATCAGCGCGACGCAGCCCACGTACAGTCGCCAGAAGAAGGACGCGCGCATCGACTGCGCGGGAGTGTAGCGCACGGCGGCCGACGGTCCGTGGGGGCCCAGCGAGGAACTCATGAGGCGCACCTGCGCAGGCTCCCGAGCCGCAGATCTCTCTCCGCGAGTCCGCCGCGAGGCCGGAGCGACGGATGCCGTCGCGGCGACGCGCTCGGGCCACGGGCGCTCGGACAGCGGCGCAGCAACGGCGTCCTAGACGGCGGGCTCGGCGTCGCGGAAGCGATACCCCACGCCGCGGATCGTCTCGATCAGCTCCCGGCAGCGGCCGAGCTTGCGGCGGATCGAGCCGATGTGGACGTCGATGTTGCGGTCGATCACGACCGCGTGGTCGCCGATGGCGCGCGAGAGCAGCTGGTCGCGCGAGAACACGCGGCCGGGGTGCGTGGCGAGGAAGTGCAGCAGGCGCATCTCCGTCGCGGTCATCGTGATCGGCTCGCCGTCGACGGTGACGACGTGCTTGGTGGCGTCGACCACGAGGCCGTCGCGCACCACGCGATCGCCGCTCGCGCGGACCTCGCGCAGGGGGCCGCGCCGCAGCACGGCCTTGACGCGCGCGAGCAGCTCCTTGGGGCTGAAGGGCTTGGTGACGTAGTCGTCGGCTCCGAGCTGCAGGCCGAGCACGACGTCGCTCTCCTCGCCCTTGGCGGTCACCATGATCACCGGGATCGCTGCCGTCATCGGGTCCGCCTGCAGGCGCTTGCAGATCTCGAGCCCGTCCATGCCCGGCAGCATCAGGTCGAGCAGCACGAGGTCCGGGTTCTCCTTGCGGATCCGGTCGAGGCCTTCCTCGCCGTTGCGGCTGGAGACGACGAGGTAGCCCTCGCGTCGCAGGTTGTACTGGACGACTTCGAGGATGTCGGCCTCGTCCTCGATGACGGCGATCTTCTCGCGCTTGGACATGGTGTCGCTTGGGAAGCCTGGCTCAGGGTCTTGATGGACGCCACGGAGTACGTTCCTTGTCCATGAAGCCGCGATAAAGCCCCGCACAAGACCTTCGCCGCGCGCCGAGACGGCTTCAAGCGGGCAAGCGGACGCTTTCCCCGGGCTCGCCGCGGGCTTTGCGGTTGCCCTGCCTGCCTTGCAGGGTCTACAAGGGCGGCCTGGCCGCCTTTCTGGGCATCCGCGGAGCTCTCACGGTGCTCCCATGGGGCCTCCCGTCGCTGCTCCGGCCCTCCCCATGCATCCCTTGCCCTCAGCTCGGAACTCCTGATGGCCCCGGCCTGGACCGAGATTGCCCTGATCGCGCCCGTGGGCTGGCTCGAGCTCGTGGCGGAGACCCTGTCGCTCGGCCCCTGTTCCTCCGTGGCCTTCGGGCGGCCGTCCCTCGCCACTCCGGAGCCGCCGGCGGGCTTTGAGTGGGTGCGGGCCTACGTGATCGAGGACGACGACACGCCGGCCCTGCGCGCGCAGGTCGAGGCCGCGGTGGGAGGGCTCGCCGAGCTCACCGGCGCCGAGGAGCTGCGCGGCCTCGCCGTGCGCTTCCGGCGCCTGCCGGCCGAGGACTACGCCACCTCGTGGCGCAAGAGCTGGAAGCCCCTGCGCGTCGCGGACTTCGCCATCGTTCCGCGCGACTTCGCCGGCGCCCTGCGCCCGACCGACCGGCGTCTCGTGCTCGAGCCCGGCGGCGCCTTCGGCACCGGCCGCCACCCGACCACGCGCGGCTGCCTGCGCGCGCTCTCGCGCCTCGTGCGCCCCGGCGACCGCGTGCTCGACGCCGGCTGCGGCAGCGGCATCCTCGCCGTCGGCGCGGCCCTGTGCGGCGCGCGCGCAGCCTTGGGCTTCGACATCGACCCGACCGCCATGCCCTACGCGCGCGAGCTCGCCCTCTGGAACGGCGTCGTGGAGCGCTGCGAGTTCCGCGCCGGCACCTTCGAGTGCCTCGGGCCCGCCGACACCGGCTTCGACGGCGTGCTCGCCAACATCTTCGCCGACCTGATCCAGGCCCACGCCGAGGACATGGCCGCGCGCCTGCGCCCCGGCGGCTGGTTCGCCTTCTCCGGCTGCCTCGACAAGAAGCGCTACCCGACCGTCGCCGCCATCGAGGAAGCCGGCCTCGTCCTCGACACCCTCCACACCCGCGGCCAGTGGGACACCTTCGTCGGCCACAAGCCCTGACGGCGTTGCGTTCGCGTTCGTGGGTCGAGTCCACGGAGCAGGTCCCGTTCCTCCACGGCGCGGCGGTCGAGGAGGCTTGCGGCGCGGTCTCCCCGCAGCGAAGTTGATGGCGCAGCCACGGACTGCGAGCCATGAACGATGCACCGCGCGAGACGAAGCGAGCCACGGAGCTCCTGCGACGCTGGCAGGAGGAGGACGATCGCGATGCGCTCGACGAGCTGCTGCGCGAGGAGGTCGCCGCGGTGGCGGCGCGACTGCGGGCGCGCGGGCGCGGCATGCTGCGGCCTTCGGTGAGCGCGAGCGATCTGGCGCAGGAGGCGGTGTTCCGGCTGCTGCGGCTCGAGGAAGCGCCGGAGTTCGCCGATGCGGGCGCGCTCCGCGCGTACCTGTGGACGGCAGCGTGGCGGCTGCTCGTGAACAAGGCCCAGGGCCGGGCGCGCGATCCGGTGCGCATCGACGCGCAGCAGTCGCAGGAATTCGCGCTCGCGATGCCGGGCGCCGGCGGGCTGTCGCAGGCCGAGCGCGCCGATCAGGCGCAGGCCATGGCGGTGGTGCTCAACCTGCTGCGCGAGGAGGACCGCGAGGTGCTCGAGTCGATCTACTTCCGCCAAGAGGCGATCGAGGCCTACGCGCAGCGGCACGCGATCGCGCGCGCCGCGGCCGACATGCGTCTCTCCCGGGCGCGGCGGCGCCTCGCGGAGAAGCTCGCGGACTGGTCCGACCTCGTCACCTGAGGCGCGCGCTACGGTCGCGCGAGCGACTCGATCTGTTCGAGGATCTCGAGCGCCGTGGGGCGATCGGCGTGGCTCTGGCCGACGTGCGACCAGCGCACGAGGCCTTGCTTGTCGAGCAGCAGGCTCGAGGGCACGGCGATGTTGTCGCGGATGCCGAGCGCGTCGACGAGCGCGAGGTCGGCGTCGTAGAGCATCGCCCACGGCGGCTCCTGCCCGTAGCCGAAGGTCAGGTTCCAAGCTTCGCGGAACGCGTCGAGCCCGCTCTTCGGGCCGGGGTAGACGATGCACACCTCGGTGTCGCCGCGCTCGAGCCGCGCGCGCTCCTTGCCGAGCGCCTTGAGCTGCGCCGTGCAGTAGATGCACACCTGTCCGCCGAAGCCGCGCAGGATCACGAGCAGCACGTTGCGCTTGCCGCGCAGCGCGTCGAGGTCGAAGGGCTCGCTGCTGCCGGCGCGCGCGAAGCGCGTGAGCGGCAGGCGACGCCCGAGGTGCTCGCCCGGCTTGGCAACGCCCTCCGGATCGCGCAGGGCGACGCTGCGGCCGGCGGCGACTTGATAGCCGTCGCTGTCCGTGGCGCTCGCGGAGCCCGTGGCATAGAGCTCGATGAGCCGCGGCAGGATCTGGCGCTCGTAGGCGGTCCAGGGCTGCGCGCGGGCGGGCGGCGGAGCGGGCGGCGCGGCCTGCAGTCGCTCGCGCAGGGGCGCTTCGGCG
>CAITGX010000244.1 GCA_903892045.1 uncultured Planctomycetota bacterium
CGTCCGCACGTGCCATCGAAGAGGTCGCCCAGTCCCGCGGCCGCGAGCTCGCGCGGACCCGCGAGGGAACGCAGGTCCGCGAGATCGAGGCTCGCGCGCAGCTCGCTCTCCGTCGCCGCGCCGGACCGAATCAGTCGCCGTCGCACGGCCGGGAGCCACGGCTCGAGATCGATGGTGCCGATCGTGAGCACGTCACGGGAGCAGACCTTCGCCCCGCCGGCCTCGAAGGACGCTCCGTCGAGCCAGTGCGCGATCCAGCGCTTCGCGTTGGCGGACTCCGCGCTGCCGTCCCCGAGTCGTTCGACGTGCTCGAGCACGACGGCATTCCACTGCACGTCTGCCTGTGGCTCCGGCGCGAGACGGAGGTAGCGCGCCAGCGCCGGGATCGTCTGCCGGCCGAACTGCTTCGCTTCGACGCGCACCGTGAACAGGCCGCACGCTCGAGCCGTCGCGCGCGCGAGCGAGTAGCGGCCACTGCCCGGCGGGCCGACGATGAGCAGGCGCGGCGGCATGCGGCCAGCCCGAGGCGCGCCGCTGGCGTGATACTTCCTCGCGAAGCAGTGGGCCGAGCGCTTGGCGCGCTCGTTCAGGGCGATGCCGTCGAAGAACGGCGCTCGCCCGGGGTTCCGTGACCTGAATCTTCTCGGCATGCAAACTCCCCTGGAACTCCGCGCGAATCGTGAGTCGCGGACAGGGATCCGGCCCGGAGTCGCGACTGCCGCGGCCATCGTGGGACACTCGCGCGGCGACTCCAGCCCCGTTTTCTGGATGCGGGCGTTGCGCGGCTTGCTCGCGACGCAACTCGCCGTCGCCTGCGAGCTTGCGAGCGGCGCGAGGCACGCTCGCGGCGCGGCCGTGAACTGCGCCGCAACCGGCGCGTTGGGAGCGGCGAGATCGATGGGCCTCCCGCCGCGGCGGGATCCGCGGCGCGAGCGCCGGCAGAGAAGCGTCGCGGCCCGGCTCCCTGGTACGGGGAGCCGGGCCGCGCGTTCGTCAGGCCAGCGGTCTCAGCAACCGATGCCGTAGTAGGTGAAGCCCGCTTCCTCGAGGGTCTTGCGGCGGTAGATGTTGCGTCCGTCGAACACCACCGGCGACTTCAGGCGCCGCTTGATGTCCTCGAAGTCAGGGCGACGGAACTCGTTCCACTCGGTGATGAGCAGCAGCGCATCGGCGCCGTCGAGCGCATCCATCGGGGTCTCCGAATAGCGGATGCGGTCGCCGAGGTGGTGGCGCTTGCACTCGTTGATGGCTTCCGGGTCGCAGGCGGTGACGGTGGCGCCCGCGGCGAGCAGCTCGTTGATCACCACGACGGCCGGAGCCTCGCGCATGTCGTCGGTCTGCGGCTTGAAGGCGAGCCCCCAGACCGCGAAGTGGCGGCCCTTGAGGTCGGCGCCGAAGTGCTTCTTCACCTGCTCGGCGACGACGTACTTCTGCTTCTCGTTCACCGCCTCGACGGCGTGGAGGATCTTGAAGTCGTAGCCGTGGTCCTCGGCGGTCTTGACGATCGCCTTGACGTCCTTGGGGAAGCACGAGCCACCGTAGCCGCAGCCCGCGAACAGGAAGCGCGAGCCGATGCGGTCATCGGTGCCGATGCCCTTGCGGATCATGTCGACGTCGGCGCCGACGAGGGAGCAGATGTTGGCGATCTCGTTCATGAACGAGATGCGCGTGGCGAGCATGGCGTTGGCGGCGTACTTGGTGAGCTCGGCCGACTCCGGATCCATGAAGATCACCGGGTTGCCGGTGCGCACGAAGGGCGCGTAGAGCTCGTCCATGACGTCGCGCGCGCGCTGGGAGCGGGCGCCCACGACCACGCGGTCGGGCTTCATGAAGTCGTCGATGGCCGCGCCTTCCTTCAGGAACTCGGGGTTCGACACGACGTCGAACTCGTGCTTCGTGTTGGCGGCGACCGCGGCGGCGACCTTCTTGGAGGTGCCGACGGGGACGGTCGACTTGTCGACGATGACCGTGTAGCCGGTCATGTGCTGGGCGATCGACTTGGCGGCCGAGAGCACATACTTCAGGTCCGCGCTGCCGTCCTCGCCCGGGGGCGTGCCGACCGCGATGAACACGATCTGCGCCTTGGGGATGGCCTCGGCGTAGTTGGTGGTGAAGTGCAGGCGACCGTCGTGGACGTTGCGCTTGAGCAGCTCCTCGAGGCCCGGCTCGTAGATCGGGACCTCGCCGGCCTTCAGACGGGCGATCTTGCGCTCGTCGACGTCGACGCAGATGACGTTGTTGCCGCTCTCCGCGAAGCAGGTGCCTGCGACGAGACCGACATAGCCTGTACCGATGACTGCGATGCGCATGACGGGCGAAACGGGTTGGAGGGTTGCGAGTCTCTGGCTGCCCAGGGCGTGGGACGGGCTGGGCGGCCCCGGGTGGGGCCTTGTCGGAGGCTAGGCGCGGCAGAGTGGAGCGAGACTTGGGGGTTCCGGAGAGGGTTCCTATCCGTGGGGAATCAACCTAGGGTACAAGAGGCGTCAAGGGGCGATTAGCTCAGCGGTCAGAGCGCCTCCCTTACAAGGAGGATGTCGGGGGTTCGATCCCCTCATCGCCCACCAGTCCAGTCCAGAAAACGGCCTTGGCGGGGTCAGGAACGCGGATCCTGCAGGTTCGGCGTCGTCGAGCTCGGCCCGCGGTCGGGCTCGAGCACGAAGGCTCGATGGCCCTGCTCGGTGCGCGCGACCGCGACCAGGCCGCGCCGGTCGCCGCGGCCCCGGAAACTCGCGGCCAGAACCTCGGCAGGCTCGGAATGACCGCGCTTGCGGACCTCGACGGGCCCGAAACCGAGCCGCGTCAGGCTCTCGCGCACCTTGCGCGCATCGGCGGGCACGTGGTCGAGGATGCGCCAGCCCTTGGCGAGCGGGGTGGCGACCGGTCCGGACCCGATCAGATACGCCAGGTGGGGATCCACGGCATGGAGGCCGTGTTCGCGGGCCAGATTTCCCACCAGCCCCGAGCGCACGACCGCGGAATCCGGGTCCAACAGCCAACAGTTCCCGGAAGAAATTTCCGATAGGGGGGCTGCCGCGGGGATGGGGACCCCGACGAGGCGTGTCACGCTGCCGTCTGGGCCGAGCGCGACCGCCTCCCGCAGCCCCGCCTCCGCGCCTGCACCGACCCCTGTCCACAGGTTCATCTCGCACAGCTCCCCGCGGTCGCTCACCCACTGCGCCAGCAACCGCGAGGGATCCGCCAGCCCCAGCCCCGCCATGTCGAACGCCGGAGAGAGCTTGATGCACGCGCCGCGGAAGCGCCCGGCCAGCGCCAGCACCGCGGAGAGCGGCGGCGACCAGCGCTCCGGATCGAGCTCGCGGGTGCCCTCGGCGCGCCGGTCGGGGTCGAGCACGAGGAACAGCGCCGCGTCCGGCCGCAGCGGCGGCGCCAGCGCATCGGCCACCAGCGCCACATGGGGCGCCGGGGAGCCTGCCAGATTGGCGCGCGCGCAACGCGCCACCGGCGTGTCCCGGTCGGCCGCGACCACGGCCATTCCCATTTCTGAGACGGCCCGCGCGTCGGCCCCCAGGCCGCTCGTCCCGTCGAACACCGTGCAGCCCGCTGCCACACGCAGGATCCGCCGCGCCCGCTCCCTCGCCACCGACTCGCGGGTCGACTGCTCCAGCCCCCGCCGGGTGAGCCAGCGCAGCCAGCCCGAGGGGAAGCGCTCGGCCGCCCGGGCCCGCAGGGCCGCGAGCTCCGCCGCCTGCCGCCCGAGTGCCGGCCCCAGCCGCCGACGCAGCGCCTCCGCGCGCCGCAGCGGGTCCGACACCCCGACTTGCTCCGCCAACGCCTCCTCGATCGCAGGGAAGTCCCTATCCTCGGGAATCTCTGCGTGGAGGTGCTCCGTTCCGTTTGCCACTATCCCGCTGCTCGCTCTCGTCCGCAGAGCGTAGCGCAAGAACCCTGCACCGCCCGAGGACTCCCGTGACGCATCTGCTCCTCATCGACGACGAGACCGCGACCCGACTGGTGATGGCGAGCCGCCTGAAGGAGGCTGGCTTCGAGGTCACGTCGGCCGAGAGCGGCGCGCAGGGCATCGCGCTCGCGCGCGAGACGCGCTTCGACATGATCGTGGTCGACGCGGTCTTGAAGAGCGGCATCGGCGGCGTCGAGGTCGTGCGCCGCCTGCGCCAGAACCCGAAGAACTTCGGCGTGCCGATCGTGCTCTCGGGCAAGGGCTCGAGCCGCGAGGAGTTCGCCGCCGGCTACGAGGCGGGCGCGGACGCCTGCCTGGTGAAGTCCGACCTGCCGGTGCTCGAGCACATGCTCAAGGTGTTCCTGCGCAAGAAGGCCGAGCTCGACGAGGTGCTCGGCATCCAGCGCACGCTGGCCGAGCAGAATCGCCGCATGCAGGCCGAGCGCAGCGCCGCGGCGGTCGAGCCCGCGAAGCCGGCCCGCAAGCAGGCGAGCGAGTCCGTGCCCGCGCCGATCGTCGCGCGCCCCGACGGCGTGCTGCTCGTCGACGAGGAAGGTCTCGTGCGCACCGCCGACCGCGGGGCCGCGGACCTGTTCGGCTTCGAGGTCGAGGGCCGGGGTCTGGGTAAGCTCGCTCCGTCGAGCGGCCTCGAGGCCTTCGCGCGCGACGCCAGCGTCGACCCGCGCGACGGCCTGCGCTTCGACTTGCCGGCGCGCAACGGCCGCGCTGCGCGCGCGATCCTCGCCTCGGTCGTGCCGCTGGCGAGCCGTCCCGGCGCCCAGAGCGGCGAGCGCGTCGTGCTGCTCGTCGACCTCGCCCAGCGCAAGGTCGCCAACGAGGCCGCTCGCCTCGCGGAATACACTCTGCCGCGCCAGCAGCTGCCCGCGCTGCTCGAGGTCGCGCGCCTCGCGTACGGCATGTCGAGCCTGGTCGGCTCGAGCCCGGCCATGGGCCGCATCCGCAACGAGGTGCGCGAGCTGTGCGACAGCGCCGAGCCGGTGCTGCTCGTCGGCGAGACCGGGTCGGGACGCGAGCACATCGCCCGCGCGCTGCACTTCTGCGGCGCGAACTCCGGCCATCCGTTCCTCGCGGTCGCCTGCGGTGGCCTGTCGCCCGAGAACCTCGAGGCCGAGCTGTTCGGCTCGGTCCGCAGCGCCTTCGAGGGCGCGAGCGATCGTCCCGGCGCGCTCCAGCTCGGCAAGGGCACGGTGTTCGTCGAGGACATCGAGCTGCTGCCGCTCACGTTGCAGCGCAAGCTCCTGCGCGCCCTGCGCGAGGGCGTCGTCACCCGTGCCGGCAGCGAGCGCGCCGAGACGACCGAGATGCGCGTGGTCGCCTCGACGCGCGTCGATCTCAATCAGGCCGTGGCCGCCGGCAGCTTCGATGTCGAGCTGCTGCGCGCGCTCGCCGCGAGCGTCATCGTCGTGCCGCCCCTGCGCGAGCGCCCCGAGGACCTCGAGCCGCTCGTCGCGCACCTCCTCCGTCTCGCGAGCGCCGGTCGCGCCCGGCTCGAGCTCGCCCCCGCGGCTCTCGAGCGCCTGCGCGCGCACCGCTGGCCGGGCAACGTCGCCGAGCTCAAGTCCGCCCTCGAGCGTGCCGCGCGGCGCACGAGCGGCGCCACGATCGAGTTCGAGCACCTGCCGGCCGCCCTGCGCGACGGCGATGCCGCCGCCGAGGACGTGGAGATCACGCCGACGCGTTCCGCGCGCCCCGCGACGCGTCCCGCCGGCATGCCGCCGGTCCTCACCGCCGCCGCGGCGCAGCTCGTGCCCGCCGCGGCTCCGGCCGGTGCCTTCGGGCAGCGTCCGGGCGAGATCGGCGCGGACGATCCGATCAGCCTCGATCACTACGAGCGCAAGTGCCTCGAGCGCGCGCTCGCCGCGACGGGCAACGACAAGCTCAAGGCCGCCAAGCTGCTCAAGGTCGGCAAGAGCACGCTGTACCGCAAGCTCAAGCGCTACGAGATAGCCTGAGCCGCGACGGCGCTCGCCGCGAGGCAGCGCGCTGCGCGCAGGGACTGCCTAGCGACCGCGCGGAGTGGCGATCGCCTCGGCGCTCGCGAACGAGAAGATCGAGTCGCCGCTCGCGCGCGGGTTGCGCAGCACGGCGCGCGCTTCGGCGAGCTCGAGCTGCGGATCGAGCTGCACATCGAGCAGCGTGAGCGCGCGCTCGCCGCTCTCCGAGAGCAACAGCTGCGCGCGCGCCACCGCTTCGCCGCGCGGGTCCGCACTGCCATCGGGCCGCAGCGTGAGCGTGGTGCCGTCCGTCCGGACGAGCTGGACGCGCAGGTCGACGAGCTGCGGATGGGAGCGATGCCGGGCGAGCACGCGCAGTCGACCGCCCTCGAGGGTGATCTCGAGTCGCGGCGCGAGGCCGAGGTCGCGGCGGCGCATCAGGTAGAAGTGACCTTGCGGGAACACGCCCTGCCGCGAGCCGCGATCGAGCACGGGCACGGTGACCAGCTCGTAGTCGGCCATCTGCGCGCGCAGGCTGACAGCCCGCTGCGGCTTGTGCGACTGGTCGTCGAGCGAGGTGACCCACGCTGCGGCGATCTCCTGCGCGGTCGGCGGAGTCGGACCGAAGCGGATCGTCGGCACGATGTAGTCGGGTCGCTCCGCGAGCGCACCGGCCACATCGGCGCGCGGGCGACCTTCCCATGCGCGCGTCTGCGTCTCGCCCGGCGGCGGCGTCGTGCGCCCGAGCGGGTCGATCACGTCGCGGCGCGACAGGTAGCCGATCGCGCCAGGCCACGGGGACAGGACCGTCGCATCGCGGGGCGTGTGGTCGCGCAGGAAGATTCCGATCTCGCGCAGCCGCTCGGTGGTCTGCAGCTCCTCCGCGAGTCCCATGCGGCCATTGAGCTCGAGGTAGCCAAAGCGGGCCTGCGTGCGCGGCTCCATCCAGCGCCGGTGCAGTCCTTCGATCCCGAAGTGATCCTCGTCGGAGGGGAACTTGCTCGCCAGCGCGGCCCCGCCGAGTCCGAGCACGAACAGCACCCACGTCACCTGCGGCCACCCGCGTCGACGCGAGTCGAGCGCCGTCTGCATCGCCTCTTGCACCGCGATCAGCAGCACCGCGAGGATCGGCGTCATGGCCTCGAAGAACGGCAGCGAGCCGCCGCCGCCGAGCGCCACCATCGCGGCCCAGCCCAGTGTCAGCACGCAGGCGCGCACGCCCAGTCCCGAGAGCGCGCCGCGCACGAGGTACCACAGCGGGAACGCGAACAGGAACGCGTTGCCCGACGCGAGCGTGAAGTCGAGCAGGTAGTCGAGTCCCTCGCGCAAGGCGCGCGGCCGCAGCGCGAGCACCGTCTCGTCCCACGCCGAGAGGTAGCGGCCCGTGGCGGAGTGGCGCAGCAAGGCCATGCCTGTGCCGATCACGAGCGGCGCGGCGAAGGCGAGCCACATCGTCGGGCGGGACTCGCGCCCGCGTGCGAGCGCGCGCCGCCCGAGCTCGACCGCGAGCAGCAGCAGCGCGAACACGAGCCCCTGCGGGCGTGTCAGCGCGGCGAGCACGAGGCCCACGGCCATCGTGCGCGGGCGCCCGCGCTCGTAGGCGAGCAGCGCGACGAGGATCCACAGCGCAAGCAGCGACGTCTCCAGCCCACTGAGCGCTGCCGAAGCGACTCCACCCGAGACGACGAAGAGCAGTGGGGCGATCACGCCCGCGAGTCGCTCGGGGCTGAAGCGCGCGAGCACGAGTACGCAGGCGAGCGCTGCGGCGAAGCCCACGGCCTGGCACAGCTCGTTCACGGGCATGTAGAGGCGCTCGCCGATCGCGGCCACGCCGACCCACAGCACCGACGGGTAGCTGTCGAGCCCGAAGCTCCCGGACTGCCACGCGAACTCGCCGCTCTGCACGAAGTTGCGCGCAACGCGGAAGGCCACGTAGGCCATGTCGAAGGGCGGCGCGATCTCGTTGAGCGCGTTCTTGTGGATCGCGAGCGCGTGGCCGAGGAGGATCGCCAGCGCGACGAACAGCGCCGTGGTGCGGTTCACGTGCTCACCTTGCGCATGCGCGCGGTGGGGCCGAGGTTGTGGGGCTCCGTCGCGGCCAGCGCGGCGGCGACGAGCGCCTCGATGTCGACGCGCGCCTCGATCTCCTCGCAGGTGGCGATGCTCCCGCGCAGCACCGGATGGCGCGGCAGGAACAGCGAGCAGCAGTCGGGCTCCTGCACGCTCGACAAGGCGTAGGTGCCGATGCGCTGGGCGAGCGCGATCGTCTCCTGCTTGTCGAACGTCACCAGCGGGCGCAGCACGGGGAGGCCGGCGGCGTTCTCGATGCAGGCGAGGTTCTCCAGCGTCTGGCTCGCGACTTGTCCGACCGACTCGCCCGTGACGAGGGCGCTCGCGCGCTCCAGCGCGGCGATGCGCGTGGCGATGCGGTGCATCGTGCGGCGGTAGAGCACGGTACAGTACGCCTCGGCGCCCGCGTCGCGCAGCGCCTCCTGCACGGGCGCGAACGGCACGACGTACAGGCGCGCGCTGCGCTGCCAGCGCCCGAGCACGCGCACGAGGTCCATCACCTTGTTCACCGCGCTCTGCCCGATGTACGGCGGCGAGTGGAACGTGACGAAGACCACCTCGCAGCCGCGCTTCATCGCCATCCACGCCGCGACCGGCGAGTCGATCCCGCCCGACACGAGGCACAGGGCGCGGCCGAGCGTCCCGACCGGCAGGCCGCCCGGGCCCGGCTCGCGGCGCGCATACAGCCACGCGCGGCTCTCGCGCACTTCCACGCCGAGCACGAGCTCCGGGTGATCGAGGTCGATGCGCAGCGGATGTTCGTCGCGCACGATGCGCGCGGCGATGAGCCTGTCGAGCTCCATCGAGCCCAGAGCGAAGCGCTTGTCGGCGCGCCGCGAGAGCACGCGGAAGCGGCGCGTCTCGCCGGGAGGCAGCGCGAGCAGCGCGTCGTCGAGCACGCGGCGCGCGCATTCGACGATCGCCTCGCTCTCGCACGGCGCGCCCCACACGGGCGAGACCGACGAGATGCCGAACACCTGCTGCAGGCGCTGCAGAACGGCTTCCATGCGGCCCTCGGGAAACACGAGCAGGCGCGCATGCTCGCGCTGCAGGCGCACCGGCACGATCGGCTCGAGCGCGCGCCGCACGTTGCGCGCGAGCGCGTTCTCGAAGTCGAGTCGGTTCGCGCCCTTGAGCGTGAGCTCGCCGTAGCGCACGAGCACGGCTTCGGGAGCCTGCGAAATGCCCTCGATCATCACGACGCGGCGCGCTCCAGCTCGCACGAGACCTCGAGCAATGCCTGCGCCGCTCGCACGACGTCCTCGAGCGTCGTGGTGGGCCCGAGGGACAGCCGCAGCACGCGCCGGATCGAGTCGTCGTCGAGTCCGATGGCTCGCAGGCCCGGGCTGAGCTCGCGCGCGTGCGACTGACACGCGGCACCGGCGGAGACGAACACGCCGCGCTGCGCGAGGTGATGCACGCGCACCTCGGCGGGAGCGCCGGGAATCACGAGCGCGAGGATGCCCGGCTGTTGCGCGGTCGCGCTCTCGATCACGCGCAGTCCGGAGAGGTCCGCGAGCCGCCCGAGCAGGCACGCGCGCAGCTCGCGCAGGCGCGGGAGCAACTGCATCCGCTGTCCCTCGGCGAGGCGCGCGGCGGCGCCGAACCCAACGATCGCCGCGACGTTTTCCGTGCCCGGACGCAGGCCGTGTTCCTGCCCGCCGCCGTGGAGAACCGGCGCGCAGCTCACGCCCGGTGCGAGCACCAGTGCGCCCGCACCCTTGGGGCCGCCGAGCTTGTGCGCGCTCAGGAACAGCGCGTCGACGCCGAGCTCGGCCAGCGCGCAGTCGAGCTTGCCGAAGGCCTGCACGGCATCGACCGCGATGCGCACGGTCGGGGCACGCGAGCGCGCGAGCTTCGCCATGCGGGCGATCGGTGCCACCATGCCGGTCTCGTTGTTCACGAGCATGTGCGTGACGAGCACGGTGTCGGCTCGCACGCGCGCGGTGAAGGCCGCGAGATCGACTTCGCCCCGCGCGTCGAGCGGAACGCGCTCGACCTCGAAGCCCTCGCGAGCGAGCTCCGCCGCGCAGGCACGCACGCAGCTGTGCTCGGTCGCGCCGACGAGCACGTGGCGTCCGCGCGCCCGCGCTGCGCGCGCCAGCCCGAGCACGGCGAGGTTGGCGGCCTCCGTGCCGCCGCTGGTGAACGTGACCTGACGCGGCTCGACGAGGAGCGCCTGCGCGACCTCGTCCCGCGCCCGCGCGATGGCCTCCGCGGCGCGCACGCCGAGCGGATGGCGCGAGCTCGGGTTGCCGTACTCTCCTTCGAGAAACGGCAGCAGGGCCGCGCGCGCTTCGCTCCGAAGCGGCGACGTCGCGGCGTGGTCGAGATACACGGGCTGCATCGCGGACTAGCCTACCAGCCGGCCCCGCGAGTCCCTGCGGCCCGCAGGCTCGGACTCGCGCGCGTCGCGCCGTCGTCCGGCGAAGCGGCCCTCAGCGCTTGCGGATCACCAGCGGTCCGACTTCGATCGCGCTGACGCGGCCGGACTCGATCTCGAACTCGGAGCGCGACTCGGCCTCGCCGGCGCGCACGACGAGCGCATAGGCACCGGGCGGCAGGTCGAGGAAGCGCAGCCGCCCCTCGGCGTCGCTCGCCTGCGGCGGCCAGACGCGCGCGGGCTCGCCGGCGGGAGTGAGCAGTCCAAGGGCGCCTTCGAGCGGCAGGCCGTCGGTGCCGCTGACCCGCACGTCGAGCGCGCCGACGGCGAGCACGACGACGAGCCCGCCGCTGTCCTTCTCGTGCTGCAGGCGCGCATAGGAGGGATGGGCGAGGTCGGGCCAGTCGCTCCCCGCGGCCCAGACCGGCACGACCCGCAGCGCATAGGAGCCGAGCGCGAGATCCTCGAGCGCGAACAGGCCGCGCGCGTCCGCCGGCAGGCGACGCTCGACCGTGGTGCCCACGCGCATGGGCGGATCCAGCGGCGCGAACACGAGCTCGTAGCCAGCCTCGCCTTGCCAGTTGCCGCGCAGCGGATGGGCGAGGCGACCCACCAGCGGCGCGACCTCGAGGGCCGGCAGTGGTTGCGGCGGCGGCGCGATCGGCGGCAGCACGAACTCGACCTCTCCCGTGCGCGCCTTCAGGCGCGCCGGCGCGCGACCCCACGCGAGCAGGACCACGTCGAGCTCGCCCTCGACGAGACCCTCGAGCGCGAAACGGCCCTCGGCATCGGTCTCGGTCCAGTGGGGGACGGAAGCGCAGCGCAGGTACACGGACACGGCGGCGAGCCCCTTTCCGTCGGGGTCGAGCACGCGGCCCGCGAGGCGCGCGTCGCCGAGCGGAGCGACGAGCGCGGGCAGCTCCGGCGGCCGCGAGGGCGTGAACGACGGCAGGGTCTGCCGCGCCCGCGCCACGCGCGCGGCGAGGAAGCCGCACAGCAGCGCGGCGAGCACCGCGAGCGGCAGGAAGATCGTCAGGCGTCTCACGCGCGGCGCAATCTAGCAGTCCCCGCGCTCGCGCGCTCCCCGCGGTTCGCGCTGCCCGCGCTCACTTGCGATAGGTCTTCAGCACCCACGCGCCGAAGGCCTTGTCGAGCTCGGCGGGCGTCTGGTTCCAGACCTTCTGGAACGCGCGCTCCTGCTGCGCGAGCAGCTTGGCCGGACGCTCCGGCCCGTAGTCGTTCACGGGCTCGGCGAGCTCGAACAGGAGCGCGCGCGCCGTGTCGGCCCGCGCCGTGAGCACCCAGTCGACCGCGGCCCACGCGATCATGTGCTCGCGCGGCTGGATGTCCTCGTAGCCCTTCCAGCCCATCATCTTCGCCCAGCTCGTGCAGGCCTCGTTCTTGACGAGCCCGTACACGCGCGGCTCCCAGATGTGCAGCTTGTCGGCCTCGAGGTCGCCGGTGCCGCCGGCGTTCCACTGGTTCCAGCGCGTGTCGATCTTGCGCGCGAACCAGTGCGCGAGCCCGTAGCGCAGCCAGTTGGGCGGAGCCTGGTGCGAGTCGCGGTAGCCGTCGAGCAGGTTCTGCGCGAGCGCGCCGATGAGCGCCGTGTGCAGGCACACGTCGAACTCGCGGCCGTTCTGGCGGAAGGCCTCGAAGTTGATGCCGAGGAAGTAGCCGTCGGGCCACTTGGCGCGGTAGCTGTATTCGAGCTCGACTTGGAAGTGCGCCTTCAGGTAGCGCGACATGGCGCTCGTGCTCTCGGTCACGAGCACGGTGTACTTGCTCTTTTGCCCGAGGTACGGGCCCTGTCCCATGGACCGCCCCTCCTTGGCCTTCGCTTCGAGGGAGAGGAAGTCCTCCTCCTTGATGCCGAAGGCGCGCGTGAAGTCGGCGTAGAGCTTCTCGCAGCGCTGCGCGTACAGGTGCGCGCGCAGCCACGGGTCGAGCTTCGCCGGCGCCTTGAAGCCGCGCAGGCGCTTCTTCAGCGCCGCGAATTCCGCTTCGAGCAGCTCCTTCTCGATCGCGTCGCCCTTGGGCTTGTAGCTCTCGAGCGTCGATGCGATGCGGAAGTGCTCGGTCTCGAGGAAGATCACCGGCACGCCGCCGAGCGTCTCGCGCACGCCGTCGCTGGTGTGCGTCTCGGTCCACGGCATCGAGCCCGTGCGCACGATGCCGAGCCGCTCGAGCGACGCCGGATCGCCCTTGGTGTACGGATCGACCTCGTCGAAATCCTCGAGCGAGGTGTCCTGCGCATGCGCCAGCGGCGAGGCCAGCACGAGCGCGAGGAACGCGAGCAGGGCGGCCCACGACGTGCGTCGGCCGCCCTGCGTGCGATCGTTCATGTTCACCAGACTAGCGCGAGCCGCGCGCCCGGGTCACTTGCCCGTCGGTGTCGCGGGCTCGGCCTTGCCCGCCTCGACCTTGGGCTGCGGCTTGCGCAGCTTGAGCTCGGCGGTGGCCTGATCGAGCGAGCGGAAGACCTCGTCGCGCTGCTTGCGGGCGCTGTCGAGCTCGTCCTTCGCCTTCTTGAGCTTCTTCGAGTCGGGTCCCTCGCTCTCGAGCAGCGCGTCGATGCGCTTCTCGGCCGCGAGCAGCTGCTCGTCGGCGCGATCGAACTCGTCGATCAGCTTCTGCATCTTCTTGACCGTCGACTCGGGCTCCTTCTGGTAGGAACCGCGCAGCACCTCGGCCATCGCGTCCCACAGCTCGACCCGCGAACGCTCGCTCTCGAGCGCCTTGCGCACGCTGCCGTCGGCGGTGCCGAGGAACATGTGCTCGGGATCCTTCTCGTCGAACAGGTTGTGGAAGGGGTGGTCCTTCTCCAGCACGTCGACGGGCAGCTTGACGCAGTGGAACCAGCGCGAGAGCAGGAAGGTGCGCTCGTTGTCGACCTTGCCGCGACTGAGCAGCGCGTCGTCCGTGCCATTGCACGTCTTGCACTCGCGCAGCACGAGCAGCGGGCGCGGGTCCTTGCCGGCGATGTAGGCGAGCGCCTCCTCGCGGCTCAGGGCACGCCGTGCGGTGGCGGCCTTGGAGCGGCCGTCGTCCTGCACCTCGGGAGCCTTGTAGGTCGGGTAGTCCCAGGTGAGCTTGAGGACGCTCTTCGCGGTCGGGCCGCGCAGCACCTCAGGCAGGCTGGCTCCGCCCGAGGCGGGACCGGCGCCACTGGGAGGCGGGGGACCCGCCGGAGGCTGGAAGGTCGGGGGCGAACTCGCCCCACCGCGGCCCGTTCATCACCCCGGCAGGGCGCTGGCCGGGATCCCGACCGACGCCACGAACGTCATGGCGAGGGCCAGACGGCGGAATTGCTGGAAGTCCATGGAGTGCTCCTCAGAGGGGCGAAGTCGGGCGAACGTGCCCGCGCCACCCCTAAGAGCCTAGTGTCGAGACGGCCGAGCGGAACGCCCGAAGTGCGGATTTTGGGGCCGGCGAGGGACGGCTTGGGCGAGCGCGGATCCTCTGCCCTGCCCGGCCCGGCTCGCGGGTCGCCTCCGCACCGGCCGCCGGCGACGATTTCCGGCCTCGCCGGGCTGTTCCGGGGCAGATTGTGAGCGAGAAAAGACGTATCTATACTCCTTGCCCCATTGGATGATCGGGGAAGCCCGCTCAGCCCAGCCCATGCTCGTCCGTCTCCGCAAGAACCTCCCCGAGCCCGACCTGGCCGCCGTGCTGGCTCTGGCCCGCGAGCTCGGCTACGAGGTCCGCACCCTCGAGCCCCGGCGCGACCTGCTCGAGCTCACCGGCCGCGGGGGGCCCGACCATCGTTCCCGGTTCGAGGACTTGGTGGGGGTCGAGGCCATTCTCGACGCCGGGGAGGCCCGCGAGCTGTTCCAGCGCGCCCCCGGGCAGTCCGACACCCTCGTGAGGGTCGGGGACGGCCGGTTCGGGGCTGGCCACGCCACCGTGATCGCCGGCCCCTGCGCGGTCGAGAACGAGGCCCGCCTGCTCGAGATCGCGCGCGGCGTGCGCGCCCGCGGCGCGACCGTGCTGCGCGGCGGCGCCTACAAGCCGCGCACCTCGCCCTACTCGTTCCAGGGCTCGCGGGAGCGCGGGCTCGAGATGCTCGCCCGCGTCAAGCTCGAGACAGGCCTCGCGATCGTCACCGAGGTGCTCGACACGCGCGACGTCGAGGCCGTGGCCGAGGTCGCCGACCTGATCCAGATCGGCTCGCGCAACATGGCCAACTCGGCGCTCCTCGCGGAGGTCGGCCGCCTGCGCAAGCCGGTGCTGCTGAAGCGCGGTTTCTCGGCCACCCTGCGCGAGTTCTGCCTCGCGGCCGAGTACGTGCTCGCCGGCGGCAACCCGCACGTGATCCTGTGCGAGCGCGGCATCCGCGGCTTCGATCCCTCGACGCGCAACGTGCTCGACGTCGGCGCGGTGGCGGCGCTCAAGCGCATGACGCACCTGCCGGTGATCGTCGACCCGTCCCACGCGGCCGGTCGCGCGGACATCGTGCGCGCCCTCGCGCGCGCGGGCCTCGCGGCGGGCGCCGACGGCATCATGGTCGACGTGCACACCGCCCCGAGCGAGGCGCACTGCGACGGCCATCAGGCCATTTCTCTCGACGAATTCGCGCGCATCGCGGCCGATGCGCAGGCCCTCGCGAACCTCGACGGCAAGCGCCTCTCGACGCTGGTGGAGATCGCCCGATGACGCGCAAGCCGTTCCTCGCCGGCAACTGGAAGATGAACCTCGACCGCAAGGGTGCGCTGGAGCTGGCGCGATCCCTGCGCGACGCGCTCTCCGCCAGCGTGCTCGCCGAGCGCGACGTCGCGGTGTTCCCGCCCTTCGTCTACTTGGACGAGGTCGTGCGCGCCCTCGCGGGTTCCGGCATCAAGGTCGGCGCCCAGAACCTGTGTGACGAGAAGAACGGCGCCTTCACCGGCGAGGTCTCGGCCGAGATGCTCGTCGACATCGGCGCCACCTGCGTGCTCGTCGGCCACAGCGAGCGCCGCCACCTGTACGGCGAGGGCGACGAGCTCTGCAACCGCAAGGTCCAGCGCGCCCTCTCGGCCGGTCTGTCGGTGGTGCTGTGCGTGGGGGAGAAGCTCGACGAGCGCGACGCGAGTCGCACCAACGAGGTCATCGGCCGCCAGCTCACCGCCGGCCTCAAGGGCCTCTCCGGCGACCAGCTCGGCCGGGTCACCGTCGCCTACGAGCCCGTCTGGGCCATCGGCACGGGCCGCAACGCCACCCCCGAGCAGGCCGGCGCCGCCCACACCCACCTTCGCGGGGTGCTCGGCGGCCTGTACGATGCGCGACTCGCCCAAACCGTGCGCATCCAGTACGGCGGCAGCGTCAAGCCCGATAACATCTCGACCCTGATGGCCGCGCCGGACGTCGACGGCGCGCTCGTCGGGGGAGCTTCCCTCAAGGTCGATTCCTTCCTCGGGATCGTCCGCTATCACTAGAGTCCCACCGCCCGCACCCCGCGCGGGCGCACGCCGCTCGGTCCTTTCCGTCCATGTCGATCCTCACCGTCCTCTGCTACATCCTCTTCGTCCTCGCGGCGATCGTCCTGATCGTCGTCGTCCTCCTGCAGGAAGGTCGCGGCGGCGGCTTCGGCGAGGCGCTCGGTGTCGCCGGCCGGGAGACCTTCGGTCCGGGCTCCAAGGGCATCAACAACTTCACAGCGTGGACGGCCGCGGTGTTCCTCGGCGCCGCGCTCGTGATCCACTTCATGAACAAGACGCCGCAGTCGGCGATCGACTCGATCCCGAGCCCGACTCTCGCGCCGGCTCCGGCCGACGCGGGCGCTCCCGCCCCGACGGACTCCCAAGTTCCGCCGTCGAACCAGTAGCGCCATGAATCAGGAACAAGTCCTCGACCTGTTCCGGCGCACCAACGCGATGCTGGAAGGTCACTTCCTGCTCTCGTCGGGCCGCCACTCCAACCGCTACTTCCAGTGCGCGCTCCTGCTCGCGGATCCGCGCAAGGCAGAGCAGCTCGCGCAGGCCGTCGGCGCCAAGCTCGACGTGACCGCGGACATCGTGATCGGGCCCGCCATGGGTGCCGTGACGTGGGCCCACGAGGTCGCGCGCGCGCTCGGCCTCAACTCGTTCTTCACCGAGCGCGTCAACGAGAAGTTCGCGCTGCGGCGCGGCTTCCACCTCGAGCCCGGTCAGCGCGTGCTCGTGGTCGAGGACGTGCTCACCACGGGCGGCAGCTGCCGCGAGGTGTTCGAGGTCGTGCGCAGCTACGGGGCGATCCCCGTCGGCGTCGCGTCGATCGTCAACCGCTCCGGCAGCGCGAACCCGTTCGAGCAGGACGGACTGCCCTTCACGTGCCTAGCGCAGGTCGACGTGCAGTCGTGGCTGCCCGAGCAGTGCCCGCTGTGCGCGGCTGGGACCCACGGGCCCGCGATCAAGCCCGGCAGCCGCCCCGGTGCGGTGAAGACGAGCTAGCGCCCCGATGCGCTCGATGACCGGCTTCGGCTCCGCGAGTCGGAGCGAGAAGGGGCTGGCGCTGCGCGCGGAAGTGCGCGCGGTGAACCACAAGTTCCTGCAGCTCAAGCTGCGGCTTCCCGACGAGCTCGGCGCCCTCGAGCCCGAGGTCGAGGCGCGCGTGCGCGAGCGGCTCGAGCGCGGCGCCGTCAACCTGAACGTGTCGCTCGACTCCGGCGTGGCGCTCGCGCCGATCGAGCTCGACCTCGCGCTCGCGAGCCGCTATCGGGAGCTGCTCGAGAAGCTCAACTACGAGCTGCGCCTCGGCGCCAAGCTCGGCATCGACGACATCGCGCGCCTGCCCGGCGTGTTCCACAGCGCGCCGGACTCCGCGGCCATCGCGGCGGCGCGGCAGGTGCTGTTCGCGGTCGTCGACGCGGCGCTCGACGCGCTCGGCGAGATGCGCGAGCGCGAAGGCGCGGCCCTCGCGCGCGACCTCTCGCAGCGCGGCGCGGTGATCTCTGGGATCGTCGAGCGCATTCGTGTGCGCATGCCGCTCGTCGTGCGCACGCATCAGGAGAACTTGCACAAGCGCGTGGCCGAGCTGCTCGGGCCCGGCACGACACTCGCGCCCGCGGACCTCGCGCGCGAGATCGCGCTGATCGCGGATCGACTCGACGTGACCGAGGAGCTCACGCGGCTCGCGAGCCACCTCGGCCAGCTGCAGGCCCTGTGCGCCAAGCGCGCGCCCGTCGGTCGCCAACTCGACTTCCTCGTGCAGGAGTTCCTGCGCGAGGCCAACACCATCGGCTCCAAGTGCAACGACGCCGAGGTCGCGCACGCGGTGGTCGAGCTCAAGACCGAGATCGAGCGCCTGCGCGAGCAGGTGCAGAACGTGGAGTAGCCCGTGACGAGCCGCGAGCCTCTTCCCCGCAAGGGCCAGATGGTGGTGATGAGCGGCCCGTCGGGCGCCGGCAAGAGCACGCTCTGCCGCCGCTTGCTCGAGGATGCGCGCGTGCACTTCTCGATCTCCGCCACGACGCGCCCGATGCGCAAGGGCGAGGTCGACGGCCGCGACTACCACTTCATCAACCCCGAGCAGTTCCGCCAGCTGATCCGCGAGGGCGCGTTCATCGAGCACGCCGAGGTGCACGGCAACCTCTACGGCACGCTGCGCCGCCCGATGGAGGAGGCGCTCGCCCGCGGCGAGGTGTTCCTGCTCGAGATCGACGTGCAGGGCGCCAACCAGCTCAAGGCGCTCGGCGAGCCGGGCCTGTACGTGTTCGTGGCCCCGCCGGACTTCGAGACCCTGCGCCGGCGCCTCGTCGGGCGCGGGACCGACGCGCCGGAGGTGGTCGAGCGGCGCCTCAAGAAGGCCGAGGACGAATACCGCGAGCGCGTGAAGTACGATCACGTCGTCATCAACGACGACCTCGAGAGCGCGCTGCGCCAGATCCGCTCGCTGATCGGACTCGAGTAGCCCGCCGTCCCCGTTCCCTGCGCCAAGGAAAGCCCCGCGACCATGGCCCGCATCCTGCTCTGCGCCGGCGCCTCGGTGGCCGTCTACAAGGCCTGCGATCTCGCCAGCAAGCTCGCTCAGGCCGGTCACGAGGTGCGCTGCGTGCTCACCCCCCGGGCGGCGACACTGGTGAACCCCCAGCTGTTCGAGGCCGTCACGGGCCAGCCCGCGTCGGTCGACGAGTACGGACCCGAGCGGCGGGGAGCCATGGACCACATCGCGCTGGCGAGCTGGGCCGAGCTGGTGCTGGTCGCACCGGCGAGCGCCGGACTGCTGTCGCGCCTCGCGCTGGGCCTCGCCGACGACCTCGCGAGCACCGTCGCGCTGGCCCTGCCGGCCGGACGCCCGCGGCTCATCGCCCCGGCCATGAATCCCCACATGCTCGCCTCGCCGCCCATCGCGCGGAACCTCGCCACCCTGCGCGGCGACGGCTGGCAGGTGCTCGAGCCGGGCACGGGCCACATGGCCTGCGGCGACGAGGGCAAGGGGCGCCTACCGGAGCCCGCCGAGCTGGTGCGCGCCGTCGAGGCCGCCCTCGCGCGCCGATGAGCCCGCGGGCGCCGCTGCGGGTGCTGGTGAGCGCCGGCCCGACCCGGGAGTGGGTCGACCCGGTGCGCTTCCTGTCGAATGCTTCGAGCGGGAAGATGGGCTTCGCGATCGCGGCCGAGGCCGCCCGCCGGGGCTGCGCGGTGACGCTGGTCGCCGGTCCGGTGGCCTTGGAGACGCCCACTGGGGTGCGGCGCATCGACGTCGAGAGCGCGCGCGAGATGCTGGCGGTCCTGCGGCGCGAGTTTCGCCGCGCCGACGCGCTCTTCATGGCGGCCGCGGTGGCGGACTGGCGGCCGGCGCGACGGCTCGGCGGCAAGTGGCGGGCCAAGGACGGCGGGGCCGCGGGCGCGACGCTCGCGCTCGTGCGCAACCCCGACGTGGTGGCGACGCTCGCGCGGCGCAAGGGCGCTCGATCCGTGGTCGCCTTCGCCCTCGAGACCGGCTCCGGACTGCGCCGGGCGCGCGGAAAACTTGTCCGCAAGAACGCCGACTTCATCGTGCTGAACGACGCTTCGGTCTTGAATAGCGAGCGCGCGACCGTGACCATCCTCGGGCAGGACGGGACCGTGCAGCGTGTCGAGCGCCGCACGAAGCGCGCCGTGGCCGCGAAGCTGGTCGACCTCGTCGACCCGCGGCGCGAGCGACGCGCCTAGGAACGCGCAAATTCATGCGCGCGCCCCCGTCCGCGTGTCCATTGCGAGGGGTGTGCGGGTGGCGCGGAAAGATCCGGCAAAGTCGAAGCAAGCGAAGGGGCTGTTCGCGCGCGCGAGCGCGTGGGCCCGCGGTCTGTTCGGTTCGGACGCCAGCGAGGCGAGCGAGCCCGAAGAGAGCGCGAAGAAGCGCAAGGGCAAGGACGAGCGCGAGCTCACTCCCGCCGAGGAGCGCAAGACCGCCGCGCACATCCAGGAGATCAAGGGACTGCTCCTGATCGCGCTGTCCCTGTGGCTCGGCGTGTCGATGCTGAGCTTCTACGCGCCGCCGGGCGATCCGCTCGCGAAGGGCTACAACTGGGGCGGACTCGTCGGCTACTACTACGCCAAGGGCGCGTTCGCGGCCGCTGGCAACGCGGGAGCGTTCCTGTGCGTGCTCGGTTGCGCGTGGGGCGCGGTGCTCGTCGCGCGCAAGGAAGTGAAGCTCGCCGCGCTGCGCCTCGTCGCCGGCCTGTGTTTCGTGCTCGCCTTCGCGTGCATCATCCAGCTCGCGGTCGATCCCGAAGGCGCGATGGAGCCGACCGCTCGCTCGCCTTACGGTCCCGGCGGCTGGCTCGCGTTCCGCCTGACGCCGGTGCTGGTCGAGAAGTTCGGCTACGGCGGCCTGTGGATCCTGCTGCCGGTGCTCTCCGCGGTGTCGTTCATGCTCGCCACCGAGATGGCGTTCTATCCCGCGCTCGCGGCCTTCGGCGAGTGGGCGCGCAAGCGGCGCGAGGAGCGCGGCGAGTCGCTCTTCCGCTCGGTCTCGCTGTGGATGGGGCGACTCGTGCTCGGCCTGTGGGACTTCGTGCGCGGCAACGACATCGGCGCCACGGCGGACTCGCTCGTCGCGGCAGAGAGCGGTGCCGGCGCGACGACGGCCACGGCCACGGCCACGGCCGACGCGACGGCGGCGAAGCCCGCGCGCTCGCGCCGCCAGCACCCGCTCGACGAGGACAACGTGGTCGACGACGACGACGATGTCGGCGTGCTCGTGCTCACGCCGACGGCGCCTCCAGCCGCGACGGGGGCTGCCACGGGCCCCGAGGAGCGCCTCGGCGACAGCGAGGACGGCGACGTCGGCACGGCCGGACCGCAGGAGGAGTTCATCCTGCCCCCGCCGGACGAGGAGCCGGTCGGAGCGCTGCCCTCGGTCGACGAGGCCGAGCTCGCCGAGAAGCGCCGCCGCTTCGCGGAGAAGCTCGCCGAGCGCTCCAAGCCCAAGGTGGTGGAGAAGCAGCCGACGCTGGACTTCGAGCTGCCGACCCATGGCGCCGACAACTGGACCTATCCGCCGCTCTCGCTCCTGATCCCCTCCGAGGCGCAGAGTGCGGCGAGCAGGGATGGGCTCGAGGCGCAAGCCCGCGCGCTCGAGGCCGTGCTGCGCTCGTACAAGGTCGACGCGGCGGTCGTCGAGGCCAAGGTCGGCCCGACCGTCGTGCTGTTCGAGCTCGAGGTCGCGTCGGGCACGCGCCTCAACAAGATCACCGGCCTGCAGCAGGAAATCGCCGGCGCGCTCAAGGCCACCTCGGTGCGCGTGATCGCGCCGATCCCCGGCAAGTCCGTGGTCGGCGTCGAGGTGCCGAGCCCGGCGCGCCGCACGGTGCGCATCTCCGAGATCGTTCGCCAGGAGGCCTACGACAGCAAGAACTACGGACTGCCGCTGTTCCTCGGCGTCGATACCGAAGGCGCACCCGTGGTCGAGGACCTCGCGCGCATGCCGCACCTGCTCGTCGCCGGCACGACCGGCTCGGGCAAGTCGGTGTGCATCAACACGATCCTCGCGAGCTTCCTGCTCACGCGCTCGCCGCAGGAAGTGAAGCTCATCCTGATCGACCCCAAGCAGGTCGAGCTCGAGATGTTCTCGCGCATCCCGCACCTCATGGGTCCGACGGTGACGGACATGAAGCGCGCGACGATGGTCCTGAACTGGATCGTCGAGAAGATGGAGTCGCGCTACGAGCTCTTCAAGCACGCCAAGGTCAAGAACATCAAGGGCTACAACTCGCTCAGCGAAGCCGAGCTGCGCGAGCGCATGGGCGAGCACTTCAACGAGGAGCGCACGCCGCGCAAGTCGCACTACATCGTCGTCGTGATCGACGAGTTCGCCGACCTGATGATGATCGCCAAGAAGGAGGCCGAGCAGGCGGTCATGCGCCTCGCGCAAAAGTCGCGCGCCGTCGGCATCCACCTGATCCTCGCCACCCAGCGTCCGTCGACGGACGTGATCACGGGCGTGATGAAGGCCAACCTGCCCTGCCGCGTCGCCTTCAAGGTCACCAACGGCGTCGACAGCCGAGTGATCGTCGACACGCAGGGCGCGGAGAAGCTGCTCGGCAACGGCGACATGCTCTACACGCCGCCGGGCGCCTCGGGCGTCAAGCGCGTGCAGGGCGTGTACGTCGACGACAGCGAGCTCGAGAAGATCGTCTCCTTCGTGACCAAGGACTCGGTGCAGACCTTCTCGCAGGAGCTCGTGCAGGTCACCACGGGCGAGCGCAACAATCTCGCCGAGGTGATGGCGGGCGGCGACGACGAGGACGACGGCGACGGCGACGGTGGGGACGGTGCGCGCGGCGGCGGCATCGAGGACGCCCTCAACGATCCCGAGTGGGACAAGGCCGTGCGCGTGGTGCTCAAGACCAAGCGCGGCTCCGCGAGCCTGCTCCAGCGCGCGCTCGGCGTCGGCTACACGCGCGCCTCGCGCCTGCTCGACATGATGTCCGAGGCCGGCATCGTCAGCGACCACAAGGGCAGCAAGGCACGCGAAGTGCTGATGACCCTCGAGCAGTGGGAAGAGCTGCACGGCAAGGATCCCCACGACCTTGGGGACCCGGCCGAGAGCAGCTAGCTCCCGCTTGAACACGGGGCGGAACTTGGCGAGGCTCGCTCGCTCGCCGTGCTCCCCCTCCACACCTTTGGAACGGCAGCCTGGACTCAAGAAGAAGTGCGATGAGTGACACCAAGAATGGACGCAGCGTCGCGCGCGACGCGCTCGGCATCCTCGGCATGGTGATCGGCGTGTTCAGCGCCGTGTCGATCGTGATGGCCTACCTCAAGCCCGTCCGCGACCTCGCGGGCGAGCCAGTGGGCTTCTACATGAGCATCGCCGACCTGCTCGGCCCGATCGCCGGCGTGTTCGGCGCGCTCGGCATCGCCTTCGTCGGCGTGCGCCTGTGGCTCGCGGGCATCGATGGCTCGATCCCGCGTCACCTCCTCGGCCTCGCGCTCACGACCTTCATGCTCGCGATCCTCGTCGGCACGCTCGACGAGTCGCTCGCCGGGAGCTTCGGTGGCGCGATCGGCTCGGCGGTGCGCGTGCGCTTCACCGTGTGGGTCGCGGTGCCGACCGGCCTCGCGCTGGTGCTCCTGCCCGCATGGTTCGCGTGGCTGCGCCCGGCCGAGCGTCACTCCCGACGCGAAAATCCGGGAACTCTTGACTCTGCCCTGACCCAATCTGCGGATTCCGGCGGGGTGACGGCCTCCGAGGCCGAGGCCCTGCTCCCCAAGACCATCGCGGCGCCCGTGGCGCCGTCCACCCCGTATCCGACCGACGTTCGCCGTGCCGGTGGCATTCCCGCCGGTGCGCGCCCCCTGGAGACTTCCCATGGCCGAGTCCACACGAGTTCGCATGACGTGGTCCACGTGCAGCCGGCCGGTCTCGGTGCAGGCGCCGAAGCCGCAGGCGCCGCTCGACCTGTGGCTGGGGCTCGGCCCGCGGCGAACGCCGACGCCGAAGCTGCCGCCGGCGGTCCCTTTGCTGCGGTCCTCGGCGGCCATGCGGCCGCTCTGCGAGCCGACGCGCAGCCGCTGAGCGCGGACGAGTCCGAGAAGGACCCCGCCTTCACGCCGGAGCTCCCGACGGGCGTGGCCCTCGCGCGGCCGATCTCGGGTGCGCCCGCGGCTCCGAGCTGGGAGCAACCGGACATGTTCGAGGAGCCGGTGGACGCCTACGGGACGCCGATGTCCTTGGTCGAGTCCCTGCGCAAGGGTGCGGCCTCCGGGGCCGGGGAGCTCGACGAGGCTCTGGATTCCGAGGAGGTCGTCGAGGCGCCCAAGGGCGAGCTCGACCTCGCGGGCGTCGATCTCGAGGATGACGCCGACGTCGAGAGCGTCCAGCCGCTCGGCGTGAACGTGCTCGCCCCGGCGAGCGCCCCCGCGGCCGAGGTCGCGGCGCCGCTCGAATCGCCGGTGGTCGCCCAAGTGGTCGTGGCCGAGGCCGTGAGCGAGGTGCTCGTGATCGCCGAGCCGACGCCGGCACCGGCGCCGGTCGAGAGCGAGCCCGTGAGCGAGCCCGTGAGCGAGCCCGTGAGCGAGCCCGTGAGCGAGCCCGTCGCTGCCCACGAGGTCGTCCCCGCGGCGCCCGTCGCCGAGGCGGCCCCGCTCCAGCCCGAGCCCCTCGCCGTGGTTGCCCCTGCGGTGGCCGAGGTCGAGGAATCCCCCGAGGAGGCCCTCGAGGAAGATTCGGAGGAGGACTCGGAGGAAGAGCTCGACGAGGAAGTCGAGGCAGAGCAGCCGGTCGCGGAGGCCGACGACGACGAGTTCGAGGACGAGGAAGAG
>CAITGX010000245.1 GCA_903892045.1 uncultured Planctomycetota bacterium
GATCTTCGTGCTCGGCCCGTGCGAGCCGCTGATCCCGCTCTACTTCGTGCCCGCGAGCCAAGGCGACTTCGCGCTCGCCGGCTGGACTGCCGTCGTGTTCTCCGTCGCCACCATCGCGACCATGCTCGTCCTCGTCGGCTGCGCCCACGCCGGGCTCTCGCGCCTGCGTCTGGCGTTCCTCGAGCGCTGGTCGCACGCCCTCGCCGGCTCGGTCATCTCCGCGAGCGGCCTCGCCGTCCTCTTCGGCGGCCTCTGATCGCGCTGCGCTCCCGGGCGCAGCGCACAAGTGTCGGCCTCGAACTTGGAAGGACGCCGCGAAGGCCTCCTTCTCCACACGCACGTTCCAGTCCGTAACCGCGTCGCGCTCAGTTCCAGACGGTGAACTTGACGCTCGCCATCTCGACCGAGCTGTAGACCGTGTGATCGTTGTGCGACTCAACGGCGCGGTCTCCGCACGTGTACGTCTGCGGCCCCTTCGGCCCATGCACCACGAACACCATCGGCGTCGAGCGCGTCAGCGTCCCGCGCGTCCCCTCGTGGGCCGCCTCGCTTGAGCCCGGCACGAACAACCAGTTCCAGCGCGCGCCGCTCGGCATCAGCAGCGACACCTCGACCTTGTTCTCCTTCTTCTCCTCCTGAAACTGGTTCTTCGCCTGCTCCTCCGCGCCGCCACAAGCCGGCACGAGCGCCGCCACCACCAGGATCCACGAACTCCAAACTCGACGCGCCATCGATTCGATCTCCCTCAACGACCACGACTCCGCGCGCCCCATGCGCGCCACGCCGGCGGAGTCTACTCCACCCGACTCCCCACCAACTCCCTCCGACTCTTCACGCCACCCCCCTCGCCGGGCCCCTAGCCCCCAGCCCGTTTCACAGCGCCAGGACAACTCCCTCGAGAGCTCTTAGGAGAAGTGCACCCGGGGGGATTCGAACCCACAACCCTCGGTTCCGAAGACCGATGCTCTGTCCAGTTGAGCTACGGGTGCGTTGGTGGGCGCATGGTAGCGCGGGGAGGGGCGGTAGGATGCGGGGGTGAACGGGCTGGCGGGGGTGTTGGCGGCGGCGGTGCTCGCGCTGGGCGGGCAGGGGGCGGCTCCGGAGGAGCTGTGGCGGGCAGGACGTCGCGAGGAGGCGCTCGAGGCGTGGTGGCGGGAGCAGGAGCGGGCGCCGGGGGATCGGGCGCGGCTCCTGCGGATCGTGGAGGCGGAGCTGGCGGTGCATCGGTACGCGGCGGCGCTCGAGCATGCGCGTGGGTTGGGGCCCGAGGGCGCGAGGGTGCGCGGGACGGCGCTGTACCGGCTCGGGCGGCCGGCGGAAGCGCTGGGCGAGCTCGGGCGCGGAAGTGCGGCGGAGCTCGCGATGCGCGTCGATGCGCTCGAGATGCTGCAGCGCTTCGAGGAGGCCGATCGCGAGCTCGCGGAACTGGCGCGGGTGACGGAAGGCCAGAGCGCGAGCGTCGAGGCGATGCTCGGTCGCAGCGCGGTGCGGCGCGGGGACACGGCTGCGGGGGAGCGGCACTTCCGGCGTGCCTTGGAGCTGGATCCGGTGGAGCCGGGCGCGCTGCATGGCCTGGGCCTCTTGCTCCGCAGCGGGGACCGCAGGCCGGAGGGACTCGCGCTGCTGAAGCGCCATCGGGAAGTGACTCCCCTGCTCGATCAGCTCGAGTTTGCGCAGCGCGGCGTCGATCTCGGGCCGACGCACGCGGCGAACCACGCGGCCGTGGGAGATGCGCAGCGAGCGCTCGGGCGCGTCGACGCGGCGCTGGAGGCCTATCGCACGGCGGACCGCCTCGCGTCGGGCGATGCGCTGGTGCCCGTCGCGTTGCGCCATGCGAGATTGCTCGCCGAGGATCGCAAGGACGTCGCGTCCGCCGTGCGCGTGCTCGAGAGCGCCTTCGAGCGGTGCCAGAGCGCGAAGCTGCTCGTGCGTGCGGGCGACGTGCTGGCGGAGTCGGGAGACAAGTCTGGCGCGCGCGAGCGCTGGACGCGTGCCCTCGTGCTGCGCCCGCAAGATGCGGAGATCCGCGCGCGACTCGAGGCCGCCGGAGGGAAGCAGTGAGCCGAGCAGCAGAGTTCCGGGGGAGACTCGAGGGCTGGATGCGATTTGCTCTTGCGCAGGGAGGCCAACGTCCACGTCGCGCTCGCATGCACGAGAGCGTCGGCCATCCTTGTCTCGCCCCCACGACGGATGAGCGATGCACTTCCCGCTCGAATCGAACGTCCATCAGGGAGGCGCTCCCTCGCGGCTTCCATCGCGCCGCAGTTCTCGCTTCCAACGCCGCCGTCACGGCGTTTCTGACGTCGTGCGTGGTGAGTTGCGGAGGAGGCGAGGATGAGACGCGGCCTGCCCTCTCCCCCATCGGAGGACCGTGGTTCGTGGACATCACGGCCGAGTCCGGAGTGAACTTCGTGCACGACGCGGGGCTCTCGCCTGAGAAGCACCTGCCCGAGACGATGGGCGCGGGCGGGGTGCTCTTCGACGTGGATGCGGACGGCGATCTCGACCTCTACCTCTTGCAGGGCGGACCCATGCGCCTCGGAGGGGGCGAGCCCGGCACGTTCGTGGAGCCTGCGGGGCCGTTGCCGACCAACGAGCTGTTCGTGAACGATGGCCGCGGGCGGTTCGAGAATGCGACAGCGCGCAGCGGAGCCGCGGCGCACTCGGGGTACGCGATGGGCGCGACGGTCGGTGACGTGAACGGAGACGGGCACCTCGACTTGTACGTGACCAATCTCGGTGCCGACGTGCTCCTCTTGGGCGACGGCACGGGCGCCTTCGTCGATGGAACGTCGGCGAGCGGGCTGCGCGACGAGCGCTGGACGAGTGCCGCGATGCTGTTCGACGCGGACGGAGATGCGGACCTCGACCTGTACGTCGCGGGCTACGTGCTCGTCGATCTCGCGCGCCCCCTGTGGTGCGGCGAGCGCAAGGACGGCTGGCGCTCGGCGTGCCATCCGGACGCGTATCCGGCGCTGCAGGACCGGCTGTGGATCAACGACGGTCGCGGGAAGTTCCGCGATGCGACCGTCAGCAATGGCATCGAGCCGTCCTACGGAAAGGGGCTCGGAATCGTGCCCTGCGATGTCGATGCCGACGGCGACCTCGATCTCTACATCGCGAACGACAGCACCGAGAACTTCCTCTGGCTCAATCGCGGAGACGGCACCTTCGAGGACGGCACGCTCTTGTCCGGCACGGGTGTCGACGGCCGCGGAATGACCGAGGCGGGCATGGGGCTCGCCAGCGGCGACATGGACGAGGACGGTGACTTCGACTTGTTCGTGACGAACTTCGACGACGAGTCCAACACGCTGTACCGCAACGACGGCGGCGGGCTGTTCGAGGACGTCACGCTGCTCGTCGGCCTCGAGGGGCCGAGCCGCATGCCCGTGGGATTCGGCACGGTGCTCGAGGACTTCGATCTCGACGGCGACCTCGATCTCGCGGTCACCAATGGCCACATCATCGACAACATCCACCTCTATCACGACGGCAAGACGCACGCCCAGCGCTCGCAGCTGTTCGAGAACGATGGCCGCGGGACGTATCGCGAGCTCATGGCGGAGGCCGGAGCGCTCGGCGCGGCGCGCTTCGTGGGGCGCGGGCTCTACAGCGGCGATCTCGATGGCGACGGGGACGCGGATCTCGTTCTCACGCA
>CAITGX010000246.1 GCA_903892045.1 uncultured Planctomycetota bacterium
CGCGGCGCACCCGCGCGGATCCTCGTGCCGGTCGACTTCTCGCCGCCGTCCGCGACAGCCGTGCGCTGGGCCACGCGCCTGCTCGGTCCCCGCGGGCGACTGCAGCTCGTACACGTGATCGTGCCGCACATGCCCGTGATCGCGGAGATGAGCGTGTACACGCCGCTGCCGGCGAGCACGCCGGAGGAGCGCGCCCGCGAGCGCGGCGAGCTCGAGCGGCGCCTGCGCGAGCTCGTCGACGAGGCCGCCCTCGCGCGCGGCCTCGAGGTCGAAGTCGAGCTGGGCGAGGGCTTCGATCCTGCGACCCCGATCGCCGGCGCCGCGCGACGCCTCGGCTCGGAGCTCGTGTGCATGCCGACGCACGGTCGCACGGGGCTCGGGCGCGCCCTGCTCGGCTCCGTCGCGCAGGGAGTCGTGCGCCACGCGCGCGTACCGGTGCTCGTCGTGCCCCCCGAGGAGAGGCGGAGCTGAGCCATGCAGCTGCCCGATCGACTTGTCGTGGGTCTCGACCTCGATCCCCTGCGTTGCAGCATCACGTCCGGCAGCCGCGCCGCGGCCGAGACCGCCCTGTGGCTCGCGCGAGTGCAAGGCAGCGCCCACGTGACCCTGGTCCATTCGGTGGTCAAGGACGAGTACTACGACCCGCTCGTCGACGAGCTGGTGCCGGTCTGCGACACGGTCGAGCCCGCGGCGCGGCTCGCGGTGTCCGAGCTCGTGGCGCGCTTTCGTGCCCACGGCGTCGGCTGCGAGACGGTCGACAGTTCCGAGCGCCCTTCGGTGGCCCTCGCGCGCGAGGTGACCGCCCAGCGCGCCCAGCTCGCGCTCGTCGGCAAGCACGACGGGCACGAGACCGACGCCACGCGCCTCGGCCCCATCGCGCTGCGCATCCTGCGCGAGTCGCCCTGCCCGGTCTGGTCGGTCGTTCCCGGGCGCGCCATTGCACCGCGCCGAGTGCTCGCCGCGACGGACCTCACCCCCACCGGCCAGATCGCGGTCGAGTGGGCCGGTCGGATCGCGCTCGCGGCCGGAGCGGAGCTGCATGTCGCCCACGTGCACCCGCCGTCGCTGCACTCGCGCGGCGGTCGCGGTTCCGCCCATCTCGCGCAGCTCGCCTCGCTCTCGATCGCTCACCTCGGTGAGTCCGCCCGCGCCGCGGCCCACGTGCACCTGCGCGAAGGTGCACCCGCACGCGAGCTGCTCTCCCTGTGCGAGGAGCTCGAGGTCGACCTGCTGGCCCTGGGCGCGTTCTCGCATCGCCGCGACGAGCCGACACAGGTGGGCTCCACTGCCGAGCGGATCGTCACCCGCTGCGGTGCCGGCCTGCTGCTGGTACGGGCGCGCTAGGCAGCAAGCGAGCGGGCCGCCCTTCGCGAGAAGGACGGCCCGCTGCGCAGTCGACGCGCGTCGCGCGCGACTAGAAGTGCGTCACGGCGAAGGCCGCGCTCGCCGAGAAGCGACCGCCCGAGCCGGGGTCGCGCACGAACCACTGGCCGTAGAGCGGCGTGCCGACCAGCGCGGGGTCGTTGGCGATCGGGATCACGGTCGAGGCCCAGCCCTGCCCGGCGCCCACGCCGTTGAGCGGGCCGACGCGGCGGAAGCGCGCGCCCGGCGAGAAGCCCAGATAGGCCGTGGCGTCCCCGAAGGGCGTGCCCACGGCGTTCGGCACGATGTCGAGCACGAGGCCCGAGAATCCGCCGCCGAGCCCGCCCTCGACGCCCACCGTGAAGCGGTCGTTGCCGACCTGCGCCGGCGAGAGCGCGACCATGCGCGGCACGAAGCTGCCGGTGCCCGCGGTCGGGGCGCCGAAGAGCGCGGGAGTGCGGGCCGAACCGCCGTAGAGCGTCGGGTGCTCGAACGGACCCGTCGCGTTCGTCACGCGCGTATCGGTCAGCGGGCGCTTGAGGAACGCGACGAGAGCGTCGCGCTGCTGCTGGGTCAGGTTGAGCGGACGGATCAGCGGATCCTTGTTCGGGCCGTTGAAGTCACCGCCGCGGTTGTAGAAGTCCACGACCTCTTCCAGCGTCATGAACTTGCCCGTGTGGAAGTACGGGCCGCGCAGCTCGACGTTGCGCAGGCTCGGGACGCGCATGCGGCCGATGTCGGCGGCGTTGTTCGTCACGGCGAAGCGGCCGACGTCCTCGTTCTGCGGACGCACGCCGATGTAGCGGAACGTCTGGTTCGTGAAGAGGTTGCCCGCGTGACAGACCGCGCAGCTCGCCTGCTGCGAGATGAACACGTTCTGGCCCTGCAGCTCGAGCGGAGTCAGCGCGTTCTGGTTGCCGCCGAAGAAGGCGTCGATCGGCGCCTGGTTCGAGAACAGCGTGCGCTCATAGGACGCGATCGCCATCGCGATGCGCGCAGCGTTGATGTCCGGAGTGCCGAACACTTCCTGGAAGATCGC
>CAITGX010000247.1 GCA_903892045.1 uncultured Planctomycetota bacterium
GACGTTCGTGATCGACGTGTCGGGATCGATGGAGGAGGATGGCCGTCTCGAGCTCGTCAAGCACTCGCTGCGCATGCTCGCGACGCAGCTCGACGCGAACGACACGATCTCGATCGTCAAGTTCTCCGCGGATGCCGCGCTGGTGCTGCCCGCGACCTCGGCCCGCCACCGCGACCTGATCGAGAGCGCGCTCGAGCCCCTCGCTCCCGAAGGCGGCACGAACACGGAGGCCGGGCTGCGCATGGGCTACGCGCAAGCCATCGCGGCGCTCACCAAGGGCGCGCAGAACCGCGTGGTGCTGCTCACCGACGGTGTCGCGAACATCGGCATCACCGACCCTTCGGCGCTCGTCGCGCTCGTGGAGAAGAGTCGTCGCGAGGGCGTGCTGCTCAACACCGTGGGCGTCGGCATGGACAACCACAACGACCACCTGCTCGAGCAGCTCGCGGACAAGGGCGACGGCGTGTGCAACTACGTCGATGACCAGCGCGAGGTCCGGCGCGCGCTCGTCGACAACTTCACGGGCGCGTTCGAGACGATCGCGCGCGACGTCAAGCTGCAGGTCGAGTTCGACCCGCGACAGGTCGAGCGCTATCGGCTGCTCGGCTACGAGAACCGCGCCGTGGCCGACGCGGACTTCCGCGACGCGAAGGTCGATGCGGGCGAAGTCGGCGCCGGACACCAGGTGGTCGCGCTGTACGAGCTCGTGCGCACAGGCGGCGGCGACGGCCCGCTTGCGACGGCCCGCGTGCGCTGGAAGGCGCCTTACAAGGACGGCATCGCGGATGCCGAGAGCAACGCGGTCGAGCAGGAACTCGAGACTCGCCTCGGAGCACGCGATGCGGTGGGTGGTCCTGCACAAGCGTCGAACGGCTACCGCCGCTCCGTCGTCGTGGCCCAGTTCGCCGAATTCCTCCGGCGCAGCGTGCACGCGCGCCGGGACTCGCTCGACACTCTCCTTGCGGAGTCCGAGCGTCTCGAGCGCGACTTGCGCGACGACGACTTCACGCAGTTCGTCGAGCTCGTCCGACGCAGCCGCGAGATCCTGCTCGCGGAGCTCGCCCGCCGCGACTGGGTCGACGACTGTGGGGATCTCATCCGCTACCGCCACTATCTGCGCGAGCAAGTGGACGAGCTGCGCCGCCGCTGTGGCGAGTCGGACAGCCCGGAGCGCGAGGAGTCGAGCGTCCGCATCGACATGCTCGGCGGGGACTTCGAGCGCACGCCCGAGCAGGCCTCGCGCGAGCTCGTCGAGCGCCTCATGGCTGAGAACATCGCCCTGCAGCGGCGCGTGATCGACCTCGCCGCGAAGGCCGCCCGCGAAGGGAAGTAGCGCAGGCCTCGCACGCGGGGCGGACCCACTCGATCGTGGAGTCCGCCTCGCGTATCGTTCGGACGCCGATGCCGACGACGCCGAGCGACGAGAGCCACGACTTGCCCACGACCGGGCTGCGCGCCCGCCTGCGCGCGGCGCTGTTCGACGCCGACACTCCGCTCGGGAGCTTCGTCGAGACCGTGCTGCCGTGGCTGGTGGTCGCGAGCGTCGTCGTGGTGATGCTCGACACCGTCGCGAGCGTGCACGCGCGCTGGCACGCCGAGCTGCGCATGGCCGAGCTCGCGTTCACCGGACTCTTCACGCTCGAGTACCTCGCGCGACTGTGGTGCGCGCCGGAGCCGCGGCGCTATGCGATGAGCGCGCTGGGCATCGTGGACCTGCTCGCGGTGCTGCCGACCTACGCGCTGCTGCTCACGGCTGGGCCCGTGCATGGCGGCTCGATTCGCATGTTGCGGCTGATGCGCGTCTTCCGCGTGCTCAAGATGGCGCAGCATGTGGGGGAAGCGAACGTGCTGCTCGATGCGCTCTTCGCATCGCGCAGCAAGATCCTCGCCTTCCTGACCAGCGTGGTCGCCCTCGTCTGCATCGAAGGGACGCTCATGTACATGGTCGAGTTCGGGGCGAACCCGGGCATCACGAGCATTCCGGAAGCGATCTACTGGTCGATCGTCACGGTCACGACGGTCGGTTATGGCGATGTGGTGCCGGTGACGACCGGCGGACGCGTGCTCGCCTCGTGCATCATGATGACGGGCTTCGCCGTGCTGGCGGTGCCGACGGCGATCGTCACGACCGAGATCGCTCGGCACGTGGCGCGACAGAGACCGACGGGACGCCCGTGCGGCCGTTGTGCCTACGAGCCCCTCGACGTCGAGGCGCGCTATTGCGCGCGCTGCGGCGAACCGCTCTTCCAATGAGCGGCGGCGAGGAGTCGGGCGAGAGCCCACTTGAATCGCGAGCCGCGAGGCTGCAGCTTGCTCCCATGTCGGAGCAGGCGCGCGAGATTCCGGAGTACCGCCCCACGCTCGAGGCCCTGCCCGTGCTGGCGGCTCTCGCGCTGTTCGCGGGCGCGCTCTTCGTGCGCTCGATCGAGGGCGAGCCGCAGCTCGCTCCCTCCGATCGTGGGCGCGATCGCGACGCCCTGCGCGAGCCGATGCAGCTGCTCGGCCGCGGCGCGGCGACGCGTGTAGCCGAGCTCGACGAGCGCGTGAGCCCGGAGTTGCGCGCGGAGTGGCTGCGGCTGCGGCAGGTGGTGTTCGCGCTCGTGCGCTGCCCGCGCACGGGCGACTGGCTCGACTCCGTCGATGGCCTCGCATTCGAGCGCCTGTTTTCGGAGCTTCGGCGGGGGAGTCGCGACGATGCGCTCGCCGCACAGGTGCTGATGGTCGAGGTCGCGCGTCGCACCAGCTGGGCGCCGGGGCTGCTCGCTCGCACCAGCGATGCGGAGCGGCTCGTGGCCCTGCAGGCCGAGTGGACTCGCACGTGGAGCTCTCGCGGAGCCAGCGATGTGCAGCTGTCCGAGCCGGCGCTCGCGGGCCTGTTGTTGCAGGCTCGGCTCGAGCGCGCGACGTACTTGCGCGCGATCGGACGCGATCGCGAGCGCTACGACCGGGCGGTCGAGACCTTCCGTCGCCTGCTGGAGGACGCGCAGGGCCAGCCCACCGAGCTCGCGCGCGCTCTCGATGCTCGCCACCCCGGTCTCGCTACGGGCATGGCCGAGCGCAAGGACGCCCTCGAGTCGCTCGACACCGTCGCGGGGCGCTTCTTTCCTGGCTTGAACGGGGAGTGCGAATGAGCGTGCATGTCCGCAGCTCTCTCGCGGCACGCCAGCTGGCGTTCGCGTGCTTGCTCGTCGCTGTCGGAGGCTTCCTGCTCGGGCTGCAAGTGGACGGCAACGGTGAGCTCGTAGGGACCGGCTACAGCTCGCTCGGCGTGGGAGCGATGGTGGCGCTTGCCGCGGTCCTCTTCGGGAGTGGCCGCGACACGCGGGCGCCGCGCGACCTCGTCGGCGCCTTCTCCGCGCTCTCCGGCTTCCTCGGCCTCGCCTTCGTGGTGTCCGCCGTTCTCGCGCCCGGCGGCGGCTGGATGTTCTTCGAGGTGCTCCTGCTGTCCGTGGCGCTGTCGCGCGCGGGTCGCGAGCAGCCGGTCCTCTCGCGCGGCACCGTCGCGCTCCTCGCGGTGCTGCTGCTCTTCCGCCTGTGGATCAGCTACCAAGGCAGCCAGCATCGCTGGGAGGTGATGAGCCTCGACGTGCCGGTGCTGTCGAGCCTGCCGTTCGACTTCCTCGCGCCGATCCAGTCCGTGGAGCTCGGCGAGTTCACGCCGCGCGAGCTCGGCTTCCCGCCGGCCGGCCTCGACTTCGCGCCCTCGCTGGCGCTGTGGTCCGCGGGCTTCGTGCTGTGCGTCGTCGGACTCGCGTGGCGCTCGCACGCGGCGACGGAGTACGAGAACGATCGCATCCACGCCGTGATCGCGGAGCTGCCGCCGACGCTGGCGAACATCGTGGCGCGCATCCTGCCGGAGTCCCAGTGGGCCGACCTCGGGCTGCACGGCCTCGCCGACCGTCCGCTGCGCAAGAAGCTCGAGGAGCTCGTGATCGCGCGCATCGCCGCACGCCGCGAGCTCGAGCTCGCCGCCCAGTCGCGCGAGCTGCTCGCGATCACCAACCCCGGCGGATTCAGCGGGGAAATCCTGCGCGCCCTGACCCAGGGTCCTGTGACATCCAAGGACACGCCATGAGACTGTGGACCACGACCGGTGCGCTGTTCGGAGCGCTCGCCGTCGCGCTCGGCGCCTTCGGTGCGCACGCCCTGAAGGACTCTCTCTCGCCCGAGCAGCTCGGCTGGTGGGAGACCGGCGTGCAGTACCACGCGCTCCACGCGCTCGCGCTGGTGCTCTTCGGCCTGTCCGTCGAGCGCGGCCGCTCCGGCGGCATCTCCGGCGCGCTGTTCGCTGTCGGCATCGTGCTCTTCAGCGGCACGCTCTACGCCATGGCCCTCGGCGCCCCGCGCTGGTTCGGCGCCATCACGCCGCTCGGCGGCACCGCGCTCATCGTCGCTTGGCTGCTCTTCGCCATCCGCGCGTGGCGCCACGGCCGCTAGGCAAGACTCACTTCGTTTCCGGGACGACGTCCGCGGTCACGAACACGAGCAGCAGCTTGTCCGCCTCGCTCGGGATCGGCAGCAGAGTCGTGGCCTTTGGGGAGACCGTCAGCTCCACCTGAACGCGCTGCGCCGAGATCTCCGGCAGTGCAACCTCGACTTCGCGCGAGCCCAGCTGGACACGACTCGTGCGCAGGGGCTTCGCGACCGTCGCGTGCTCGATCTCCAGCGAGAGCGACAGCTTGTCGCCGGGGAGCGGCAGCCCACGTGCCGCGAGGGAGGTGCCAAGCCTGACCTCCATGATCTTGGGGTCGAGCACCTCCGCTCCATGGGGTTCGACCTTGTGAATGCTCCAGTCCTCGACGTAGGTCAGGACATCGCCGACATACAGGCTCGCCTGCTGCAGGGAGTGCATGAGAACCTTGGGCGAGGACAGCGTGTTGGCACCTTCAGCCATCAGCGCCTCCAGCAGGACATCACGCTCGTCGGTCGTGGCGATATGTGACGTCGCCTCGATCCCCAGCTTCCGCGCCGCCGCTCGCGAAACCTCCACATAGCGCGCCTCGATCACGATCAAGTCGTCAAAGCTGCGCAGGCATGCGAGCAGCTCCTCGAGGCGCGCTTGACCGGTCGCATCGAGGCTCCCGGACACCACGCCTTCGTCGTTCACGCGCAGCCATCTCGTGTCGACAGCGGTCGTCTCTTCCAGCCGCAACTGCCGACGCAGGCTGCTCTCGAGGACCTTGCTCGCCGCGATCCTGCGCTGCTTGTCGCTTGCGGCGACCGACTCGGTTCCGGCCTCGGAGTCCACCTCCCGCGCCGTCGTCTTGGGTTGCAGCGGACGGGGCAAACCCATTCGCGGTGCACCGAAATCCGGACCCATGCGCTCCAGAATGTCCCGAGCATCCAAGCTCGTGGTTCCCGTCGTTTGCTGTGCGGAGGGAGTCAGGAGCAACGTGGCGAGCGCGAGCAAGTGCAGCTTCATTCCGTCTTTCCGTGAACGAATTCGGTCCTGAGGAAACGATAGGACGCGTCCGAGTCGCCCGCGAGACGGGAGGGCGATACCTCGGTGATGACTTTCCCGCTCAGCGCATCGACGGATCGCCGCCGGAGCACGCGTCCGTCGTCGTCAACGAACTCCGCGCGCAGCACGCTGGCGACTTCGGGTGCCGGCACCAGTTCGACGCGCCGCGGACTCTTCGGCCATGCAGCGAGCAGGATCGCCACCGCGGCAGCGCCGCCGAGCGCGAGCGACGCGACATGCAGGTGCGCTGGACGTCGACGCTGGGTCGGCCGCGCGGCCTTCGCGACGCCGTGCGCGGCGTCGACCACTCGCAGGACCGCCTCGAGCTCGTCGGGATGCGTGGCGAGCAGCGCCTGCACCTCGACGTCGCCGAGCGGGTCCTCGCGCGCATCGAGAGCGGCTTGCACACGCTCCCAGAGCCGTTCGCGCGGGCTCATGCGTCACCTCCGAGGCCCGCGAGCTTGCGACGCGAGCGATGCAGGTGTGACTTCACGGTTCCCTCCGGCATGTGAAGCGCCCGCGCGATCTCGCGGACCGAGTCACCGCGACCGTGGAAGCGCAGCACGATGTCGCGCTCGAGCGGCGCGAGCCGCGCGAGGGCTCGCTCGAGCTGTTCGCCCTCCGCAAGGCGATCCGCGGCGTCGCGCGCAGGCAGGGTCGATGCGTCGAGCTCTGTCTCGAGACGTGCGCGCTCCCGCCGCAAGTCAGCCAGCACGTGCAGCGCGATGGTGCGCAGCCACGGACCGAGCTCGCGGCCTGGGTCGAAGCTCGCGCGAGACTGCAGCGCGCGCAGCAGGGCCTCCTGGGCCACGTCGTCGCCCTCAGGCCCACAGGCCCGGCGCAGCCAGTCGCGCAGGGCCGGAGCTTCCGCGGCCATGCGCGCTTCGAGCTCGGCCGGCTCCGGCGCCATCGTGGGGCACGCTTCCACATGTGCACTCCTACCGTCGGCGAGCGCTGGAGGTTGCAGGAAAATGCGCGCGCGGATCGCTAGCTTGTGCCGCCGCACGAGCCCGCGACCATGACCACGAATCGCCCGACGAACTACTGGGACTACATCAAGGTCGAGGAGCTCCTCTCGCTCCAGAGCGGGCTCGAGGCCACGGACGAGCGCGTCTCGAACGACGAGGTGATGTTCATCACCGTCCATCAGGTGTACGAGCTGTGGTTCAAGCTCGTGCTGCGCGAGATGCGCTCGGCGCGCAACCTGTTCGCGCGCCCGCAGGTGGCGGAGCAGGAGCTCTCCGGCGCGGTGCGCAGCATGAAGCGCATCACGACGATCTTCCGCCTGTGCGTCGATCACTTCGAGGTGATGGAGACGCTCACCACGCGCGAGTACCTCGCGTTCCGCGACAAGCTGATGGGCGCCTCGGGCTTCCAGAGTGCGCAGCTGCGCCAGATCGAGATCCTGTTCGGTCTCGACGACAGCTCGCGCATCCCGCTCGGCGTCGACGGCGACTACAAGAAGGCGCTGCGCAACTTCGGAGGCGGCCAGTCGCCCGCGCTCGCGCGCGTCGAGCACTCGCTGCAGGACACGCCGACGCTCAAGACTGCGATCGAAGACTGGCTCTTTCGCACGCCGATCGACGGTGTCGGTCCGCACGAGGCCGGCGCGGATGCCGCGCTGTCGCGCTTCGCCGAGAAGTTCCTCGCATCGCACGGGCGCTGCGTCGACGCAGCCCGCGACCGTGCGCTGTCGCTCGACTGGGGTGACGCGGATCGCTCGCGCCTCGCCGAGCGCTACGAGACCGAGAAGCGCTCCACGCGCGCCTTCCTCGAGCCCGAGGACGCCCGCACGCGGCGCGTGCGCTGCGCGATGATCTTCATCGAGACGTATCGCGATCTGCCGCTGCTTGCCTGGCCGCGCGAGGTGCTCGACGCGTTGGTCGAGCTCGAGCAGCTGTTCGTCATCTTCCGCCAGCGACACGCGCGCATGGTCGAGCGCGTCATCGGACGGCGCACGGGCACCGGCGGCTCCGCGGGCGTGGACTACCTCGACAGCACCGCGCTCGCCTACCGCATCTTCCGCGACCTGTGGGCCGTGCGCACGCTGCAGGTGCCGCACGAGGCCGCGCCGGCGCTCGAGAATCCCGGCTTCTACGGCTTCGCGCAGGGCAAGTGATGGCGAGCTTCGACCCGCGCGCGGACCTGACGCAGCTCGACGCCCTGTACGCGGAGATCCGAGCGTGGCTCGCCCTGCCCCGCGAGCGCGTGCTGCGCGTCGACCCTGCGATCTCGGGCTGGAATGCCGAGCAGCACGTCGTGCACTGCTCGCTCGCCAACGAGCTCGTCGGCCGCAACCTGAAGAACCTGCTCAAGGGCTCCGGCATGCTGGTGGTCGACACCGGCGAGCCGGTCGAGGGCGCGCTCGAGATCCTCGCCTCGGGTCGCATCCCGCGCGGCACCGCACAGGCGCCGCGCATCGTGCGCCCGCCAGAGCTCGTGGAGCGCGCGTACCTGCTCGAATGGCTCGAGGGCAACGAGCGCGAGTTCGCCGAGGCGCGGCAGCGGCTCGACGACCTCGTCGCCGCGCCCAAGCGCATTCCACACCAGATCCTCGGGCCGCTGACGGCCGTGCAGTGGGTGCGCTTCGCCGCCGTGCACACGGCGCATCACATGGCGATCGCGCGCGAGCTGCTCCGGTAGGTCAACCGGCTCGCCCGGCCAACGCGTTCGATCGGCACAGGAGGTTCGATCGGCACAGGAGGTTCGATCGACCGAGGAGGTTCGCGCGGCTCGCGCTCAGCGCGCCAGCCAGCCCAGCAGGGCGAACCACGCGATCCAGAACAGGCGGCTGCGGACGATGCGGTCGAGCATGGCTTGAATCCTCACGGTGGGTGCGAGGAGGCACTCTCGCCGACGACCTTGGACAAGGGATGTCCAAGGTTCGGGATTCTCGCACGACGGGGGGCCAGCGCGCGCCCTACAGGTGCGCCTTGGCCATGCGTTCGGCCTGCTCGCGTACCTCGCGTCGCAGGCTGGCCGGCTTCCGCACCTCGACCGTGCCTCCGTAGC
>CAITGX010000248.1 GCA_903892045.1 uncultured Planctomycetota bacterium
CGCGGCGCTCTACGGCGAGTGCGCGGAAGTCCTGCCGCGCATCGAGCTGCTCGCGGCGCGTGGCTGGATCGGCCGCGGCATGACGGAAGGCGCGCTCTCCGCGCTGCACATGCTCGAACACCACCAGTCGCTCGCGCGCCTCGAGGCGAACCGTGCGCGCGCCAGCCTCGCGGCGCTGTGCGGGCTCGATCCCGCCCATCCGGCGCTCGACGCGATGCAGAGCGGCGTGATCGATCGCTTCCATCCCGAGGACGCCGAGCTCAGCGATCCGCAGGACACCGAGTTGCTCAAGACGCTGCCGGCGCTGCGCTCCGCGCGACTCGAGCTCGCCGTCGCCGAAGCCGAGCTCGTGCGCATGGCGCGCGAGCGCTGGCCGATGCTCGGCATCGGGCCGCGCATCATGGTCCGACCCGACGAGCGACTCGTCGGGGGCATGCTCGGCTTCAGCGTGCCGTTCCCAGGATCGCTCGAGGGCGCAATCCTCGCCGCGCGGGAGCGCCGCGACGCGGCCTGGGAAGCGCTCGAGGACGAGCTGGTGATCGCGCGAGCGCGCCTCGAGAGCACCGCACGCGAGTTCGCGGAGTCGGTCGAGCTCGCGGAAGAGCACGCGGCACTCACGGACAGCTCGATGGCGCGCATGCTCGTCGCGACGCAGGCCGAGTTCCTCGCGGATCCCGAGCGCCTCGAGCGCTGGTCGTTCGCGGTCGGCGAGCGCATGGACTCGCTGATGGCACTCGTCCGGGCGCGTGCGGAGCTCGTGCGCGCGTGGATCGACTGCGAGGAAGCGCGCGGCGCGCGCATGGAGGTGGCGCCGTGAGCCAGGTCCGCCCCGACATCGATCTCGCCGCGCTCGCTCGCAGCGAGCCGCAGCTTGCCCCGCCGCGTCGCAGCCCGCTGCGCGTGCTGGTGCCGCTCGCGATCCTGCTCGCATTCGCGGCCATCCTGCTCTCGACGCTCGGCGACCTGTGGAAGGGCTCGGTCGAGGTCACCACGGTGCGTCCGCGCGTCGTGGACGCGTCGAGCTCCGCCGCAGCCGGCGTGGCGCTGTTTCAGGCCGCGGGCTGGGTCGAGCCGGATCCCTTCGCGACGGCCGTCACCGCGCTCGCGCCGGGCGTGGTGCGCGAGGTGCTCGTGCAGGAAGCGCAGAGAGTCTCCGCGGGTGAGGTCGTCGCGCGCCTCGTGACGCGCGACGCGGAGCTCGCGCTCGCGAATGCGGAAGCGGCGCTCGCCGAGAGCCGCGCGGAACTCGCGCGCGCTGAGGCCGACTTGCGAGCGGCCCGCGCGACGTGGGAGACGGCACTCGGCGTGACGCAGGCCCTAGGGGTCGCACAGGCTGAAGCGCGCGGTCGCGCTGCGGAGCACGAGCACCGCGAGCAAGCCGCGCTCGCCGGCGAGGCGCGCGTGCAAATCGCACGCGAGGAGCTCGAGCTGCAGCGGGAGCTTGCCAAGGCGGGTGCCGCGGGCCCGCGGCAAGTTGAACTCGCGCAGGCACGCATCACCGAAGCGAGCGCGGAGCTCGCGGTGATGCGTGCGGATGCCGTGCTGGCGAAGTCGGAGTCCGAGAAGGCGCAGGCAAACCTCGTGCGTGCGACGCGCGATGTCGAGCTGCGCATCGAGGATCGCAAGATGCTCGAAACCTCGGAGGCGATGTATGACATCGCCAAGGCGCGCGTCGCGGCCGCCAGCGTCGCCCGCGACGAGGCCGCGCTGCGACTCGAGCGCATGGACGTGCGCTCCCCCGCCGACGGCATCGTGCTCGAGCGCCGCGTGGCGCCGGGAAGCGCCCTCGGTGAAGCGGACGCCACCGTATGCACGCTCTACGACCCGCGCTCGATTCGCGTGCGCGTCGACATTCCCCAAGGCGAAGTGGGCAAGGTTGGCGTCGGCATGCAAGCCGAGGTACTCGCCGAGTCGCGCCCGGGACGCCCGTACCGCGGTGAGGTGATCCGGCTCGTGCACAAGGCCGACATCCAGAAGGTGACGCTGCAGGTTCACGTGCGCATCGCCGATGGCGACGAGCTCGTGCGGCCAGAAATGCTCGTGCAGGCGCGCTTCCTCGCCAGCGGGACAGCCGCGAGCTCCAGCGGCACCACCTCGAGCATCGTGCTGGTGCCGTCACGCCTGCTCCTCGACGGAAACAGGCTGTGGGTGATCGATGGCGCGACGCGCTCGGCGACCCTGCGCGACGTCGAGCTCGGCGGTCGACAGGGTGACGATGTCGAGGTGCGCCGCGGCATCAACGCGTCCGACAAGCTCATCGACCGCGGGCGGGAACAGCTGGCGCCGGGAACTCCCGTGCGCGTGACGGGAGAATGACGATGGCCTTCATCGAGCTTCGCAACGTCACCAAGACTTACCGCAAGGGCGAGCACGTCGTCGTGCCGCTCGCCGATGTCTCGCTCGACATCCAGGCAGGCGAGTTCTGCGTGCTGCTGGGGCCTTCTGGCTCGGGCAAGACGACGCTGATGAACCTGATCGCGGCCGTCGACCGGGCGGACAAGGGGATCGTGCGCGTCGGCGACACCGACTTGTCGCGCATGAGCGCGTCCGCGCTCGCGGACTGGCGCGCGCGCACCGTGGGCTACATCTTCCAGCAGTCGAACCTCGTGCCGGTGCTCACGGCCTACGAGAACGTCGAGCTGCCGCTGTGGTTGCAGCCGCTCTCGCGCGCGGAACGCCATCGCCGCACGAGCCTCGCGCTCGCGGCGGTCGGGCTCACGGACCGCGCCGACCACCTGCCCCGCCAGCTCTCGGGCGGTCAGGAGCAGCGGGTCGCAATCGCGCGCGCGATCGTCGCCGACCCGCCGCTGCTCGTGGCCGACGAGCCGACCGGCAACCTCGACCACGAGTCCGCCGACGGCGTGCTCGCGCTGCTCGAGCGCCTCAACCGCGAGCGCGGCAAGACGATCGTGATGGTCACGCACGACCCGCGCGCGGCGGAGCGCGGCACGCGGCACTTCCGGCTCGACAAGGGCATCTTGACCGAGGGCGAGGAGGCACGGCGATGAAGCTCGTCCGACTGGTCGCGAAGAACCTAGCGCGCCGACCGATGCGCACGCTGCTCACGGTGGGCGGCGTGGCCTGCGCGATGCTGATGCTGCTGCTCGTCGAGAGCCTCGGCGCGGGGCTCGATCGTGCGCTGTCGGGCTCCGACACCTCGCGC
>CAITGX010000249.1 GCA_903892045.1 uncultured Planctomycetota bacterium
CATGAAAGCCGACACGTGGAAGCGCCTGCACACCGCGCTCCCGGGTCAGGACTACGCGCTCGGCTGGATCACCGCCGAGCGCCCGTGGGGTCAAGGCCCCGTGCTCACGCACTCGGGCTCGAACACGATGTGGCACTGCACTGTGTGGCTCGCTCCGCGCATCGACAGCGCCTTCCTCGTCGCCACCAACACGGGCGACGCGTCCGCAGCCGCCGCCTGCGACGCCGCCGTGGCGGCGCTGATCCGCTCGCGCGCGAAGTAGCCCGGCGCTCGGCGGCTCAGTCGATGGACTCGACCGCCACCAGATTGTCGTCCGTCTCGCGATCGATGCGCTTGTTGTAGGGATCGACCCCGGCGTACTGGGGCCGCGTTGCGCTGCGCAGGACGACTTCCTGATGGCCGGAGCGCACGGGGCGCCGCTCGAAGGAGAGCACGCTGTCGCGAGTGAACTCCGCGGAGCCCGGTTCGCTCGCGAACAAGCCAACCTCGAAGTCCTCCTCGAGCGGAGCCTCGGACTCCTGACCTTGCCCGTTCGCGTACAGCTTGCGCGCTTCCACGACGAGCGTCGTCTCCCACTGGCCGTCGGCTCCCGCTCGCGTGCGGGCGGAGGTGACCTTCGCGTCGTAGAGCGTGATGCGCTCGAAGAGATCCGCGATCAGCTGCTCGTGACCGGGACCTGCTTCCTCGCGCAGGAAGCGCAGGAAGTCGCTGGTGTTGGGGTAGGGTGCCGGCTGGAAGGCGAACTGGGCGATCAGCCGTCGCAGTGTGCGGTCGACCGCGTCCGCCCCTAGCTCTTCCTTCAGGAAGTACAGCGCGAGGCCGCCCTTCTGATAGTGGATGTAGCCCTGGTTCTCGACGCGCGCGAGCGGCAGCTCCTCGAGCCGCTCGCCGCCGCGGGAGCGCAGGTACGTGTCGAGCTCGCGCTTCAGGAACCTGCGAATCTGTTCGGGCCCGTGCAGCTGCTCCATCACGCGCAAGGCGGAGTACTGGGACAGCGACTCGATCAGCATCGCCCCACCCTGCTGGTCGGCGGCGATCACTTGGTGTCCCCACCACTGGTGCGCCACCTCATGGGCGGTGATGTAGGTCACCATGTCGATCTGGTCTGGACTCGTGCGGTGGTGGATGAAGCCCAACGCCTCCGAGTAGGGGATCGTGTTGGCGAACGACTGGGCGAAATCCGCGTAGGCGGGAAACTCGAGCACGCGCAGCTGGCGGAACTGGAAGGGGCTGAAGATCTCGCTGTAGAGCTCGAGCGAGGCCCGCATGGCGTCGAGCATGCCGCGCACGTTCTGGTCGTGTGCCGGATGGTGGTATACGGCCAGCTCGACCTCGCGCCAGCGGTCGCGTTCCACCGCGTAGCGTGCGGACTGGATCGAGAAGAAGTTCTGGATGGGCGCGTCCGTCCGGTAGCGCAGCGTGCGCCGGCCGTCGCGCGTCTCGTCGGAGACGATGTAGCCGGGCGCGATCGCGACTTGGTCGGCGTCGGTCGTGACCGTGATGTCTGCCTGCACCCAGTCGCTGTCGCGCCGCAGGCCGTTGAACGCGCGGGCGGACTCGTCTTCGAGAGCCGGTTCCCGTCGTTCGCCTGGGAGGTCGCGCTTGCGGCGCTCCGCCCGATCGGAGAGGTACTGGCCCCGGTTGGGGCCCAGCGTGGGAGCCAGCTCGAAGTTGTCGAGGAACGTGCCGTTGCCGACTAGACGAGTGTCGGGGCTACGGTGGCGGAAGCCGCGCTGCTCGCGCTGGAGCTCAAATTCGATCGTCGAGCGGGCGCCGGGCGCGAGCGGAGAATCGAAGCGGAAGATGCGGTAGTTGAGCTCGGGCCACTCGCGCTCGAGCGTCGATCCCGCTACGGCGAGCTTCCGCACGTCCGTGTCGCGCAGCAGGTGGTTGACGTGCACCTCAGGAATCGGTGCGCCCGTGCGGTTCTCGATGGTGTAGCGCCCGCGCACCTCCGCGCGGCCCTCGCCCGGGTACAGGCGGACATCGAGCTCGACGTCGGTGATGCGCGGCTGCGGCAGGGACTCGAAACCCGCGACGGTCCGCTCCAGCTGCGCTGCCCAGTCGTCCTCGTCCTCCGCGACGCGATACTCGTTGAGAACGTTGGTGTTGTAGAGAATCCAGCCGCCGAGCCCGCCCATGGAGCACAGCGAGACTCCTGCGACCACCCCAGGGAATCCCGCGAGGCGCGTGGGCAGGCGCCGCAGGCGCGTTCGGAGCGCGATTGGCGCACCGCGGCGCCAGAGGCACATGGCGAGCATCGCGAGCAACAGGGCGCAGGCCGACCAGTAGCCGCGGAACCAAGCGGCGTGACCTGCGAACACGCCCCGCCCGTTCATGTCCGACAGGGGTTCCGGCGTGGTCTGGCCATACAGGTAGAGCGGGTGCTCGAAGCCGACACTCGAGAGTGTGACCTGCGCCACGAGGATGCCCGTCATCGCGAGCCAGCCCAGCTGCTTGCTCGGGACGAGTGTCTGCACGAACACGGCGAGGATCGCGAACAGCGTGACGTCGATGGAGGATGGCAGCACGTACCACAGCAGGTAGTGCGAGAGCTCGAGCTCGGAGTAGCCCTTGAGCAGCTGGACAGCCATCGCGACCAGCATCGAACCGCACAGAGTCGCGACCAGCACCAGCGCGATCGCGAGCATCTTGGGCAGTGCGAACGCCCAGTCGGGGGCGGGAGTGGCGTCGAGGATCTCGTGCATCCGCCGGTCGCGGCTCTGCCAGACCAGCTCGCCCGCGTAGTAGATGGCGATCAGGATCGGGATGACCCCGAAGCTGCCGCGCAGGGCCTCGATCATGACGCGCGTGACCGGCAGCGTCGGCGTTCCGTTGAGCTCGTCCGCGAACCACAGACCACCACCCGAGTTGACGGCGCCGATGAAGAGCAGCACGAGGAAGCCCGGATGCCGGAAGGCCGCGGCCATGTCGTGGCGCACCAGTGCCCACAGCGCGGGCAGGCTGCCATGCAACGGCGCCGGAGGAGCGGAGGAGGCTCGCTTCGGGCTCGCCGTGCGCGCGTCCGTCGTGCGCGGCTCCTCCGCGGGCGTCGGCGGGCTGGAGCGGCGGGCGCCGCGCTCGGGTTGGCCACGCTCCGCCACGCGGTAGAAGCGCAGTGCGAGACCGAGCAGAGCGATCGTCGTCGCGACCCACAGAACGCGGTTCCACAGCAGCTGGCCTTCGAGCCCGGGCACCAGTGTGTTGCGCTCCAAGGCAGTCCAGTACTTCGTGACCACCGCGAGGGCTGCGAGTCCGAAAGGATCGAGCAGTGCGACGAGCCCCTCGAGTCGCGGGTTCTGGACGAGTCCGACACCGATGAGATAGCCGACGATCAGCGTGATCGCCCCGACGTAGGTGAGCGCCATCGAGCGTGTCAGCAGCGCGATCGCGTACAGCACGGCGGAGGTGACGAGCAACGTCGGTCCGCAGAGCACGAGCCACGCACTGAGGTACGAGTCGGCGCGGAACGGTCCCACGGTCTCGGGGTCGAGCCAGGGCATGGCCGCCCCGAGCGCGTTGCCGAGCGGGATGCTCGCGAGAGCCAGCATGGCCGCGCACCACGCGCCCATGAAGCGCCCGAGCAGGTAGTCCTTCGTCTTGAGGCGCGTGCTGTGGAGGATTCCGCCAAAGCGCGTCTCGTCGTCGCGCACGATGGAGTTCGCCACGAAGGCGGCCGAGGCGAACAGCGCGAACAGCGACAGGATCATCGCCGTCTGCGCGACCACGAATGGCGCGTTGGCGAGCACGTTGCCGCCGTTGCCGCCGATCGTGATGCTGTCCGAGGCGGCGGCCCCGAAGGCGAGCAGGAAGAAGAACAGCGCCGTCACCTTGAAGGTGGGCGAGCCGAGCTGGTAGCGCAGCTCGAAGAGGGCGACATGGCGCAGCATCGCGAGCTCCTCAGGCGGCCTTGCGGACAGCGGCCAGAGCAGCGAAGTACACGTCCTCGAGCTCGGGCTCGACCGGGCTGAACCCCGGCTCTGGCAGGGCATCGGCGAGCACGTGCACGAGCGTGCGGCCGGCGAGCAGCCGCGTAGTGAGGACCTGCTGGCGCGCCCGCAGCGCCTCGAGCTCACCCTTGGCGATCACCTTGCGCCAGATGCGGCCGCGCAGGCCCTCGACGAGCTGCGCGGGCGCACCCTGCGCGACGACCCGGCCACCGGCGAGAATACCCATGCGCGGGCAGAGTTCGGCCACGTCCTCGACGATGTGCGTCGACAGGATGACCACGACGTTCTCGCCGATCTCGGCGAGCAGGTTGAGGAAGCGGTTGCGCTCTTCCGGGTCGAGCCCAGCGGTCGGCTCGTCGACGATCACGAGGCGTGGATTGCCGAGCAGCGCCTGCGCGATCCCGAAGCGCTGCCGCATGCCGCCCGAGAATCCCGCGATCGCCTTTCGGCGCACGTCCCAGAGGTTGACCTGCCGGAGCAGCCGTTCGACCGCTTCGCGACGCTCCCCGGGCGCCGAGAGTCCCTTCAGGATGGCGAGGTGATCGAGCATGTCCCAGGCCGAGACGCGCGGGTAGACGCCGAAGTCCTGCGGGAGATAGCCGAGCACGCGGCGCAGCGCCTCCGGATCGGCGAGCACGTCGAGGCCGTCCATCTGGATGCGGCCGGACTGCGGCACCTGCAGGGTCGCGATGCAGCGCATCAGCGTGCTCTTGCCTGCGCCGTTGGGGCCGAGCAAGCCGAACATTCCTGCGGGCAACTCGAGCGAGACGCCATCGAGCGCACGGGTGCCGTTGGGGTAGACGTAGACGAGATCGCTCAGGTGCAGCATGCGGGGGACTCTGTGGGACGCCGGGTGGGCGAGGATTCCAGCGTTCGTCTTGCGAGGGAAGCGACAAGCCGGTGAGTTCGAGGTAACGGTGGCGCTCGAGTACACCAGCTCGCGCGTCTGCGGGCCTGCTCGGGCGAAACGTGGAGCGGACTGTCGAGCGCCGTGCGACCTGCCTAAAGGCTGGCGAGCCTTCCGTTACGGCATTTGTGCGCGAGCGGGTCGGACTTCGGGCCCGGAGTCACGAGTCGGGCGCGCCTCAGGGTCTCGACTGGGGAAGAACATCCCCGCGGCGGTACGCACAAGGCTGCTCGCCTCGTGCCGAGTGGGGCGGGCGCGAGGACGTCGCGGGCGGACCATGATCCGAGTTCCAAGGAGGAACGGACATGCGGATCGAGCAACTGATGACGAGGGACGTGCGGACCTGCGGCAGCGAGGACAGCCTCGCGTTGGCGGCGCAGGCGATGTGGGAGCGCGACTGCGGCTGCGTGCCTGTGATCGACGGCGAGCGCAAGGTCGTCGGGATGCTGACCGACCGGGACATCTGCATGGCAGCGTGGATCAAGGGCTGCAACTTGCACGAGATCCGCGTGAGCGACGCGATGAGCCCGCAGGTGGTGGCGTGTCGCCTCGACGAGGAGGCCGAGGTCGCGGAGGCGCTCATGCGCGAATATGGCGTTCGGCGTCTCCCGGTCATCGACCTTGCCGGCCGCCTGGCCGGGGTGCTCTCCCTTGCGGACCTCGCCTGCGAGGCGCGGCGGGAAAACGGCCGCTTGTGGCGAGACGTCGACTCCTTCGGCGTGGCGCTGACTCTGGCGGGCATCTGCGAGCCGCGGCACGGAGCTCGCCCGGACGGCGAGACCGTGTTGATCGCGGAGGAGTCGGAGCTGACGCTGATTCCGGTGCGGCGCATCGAGAGCGTGCAGATCGTGCGCGAGGCGGCGAGGGAAGGGGCTCCAGCCCGCTGAGCCGTCGAAGGGCTTGCAACGGCGACGTGCGCGCAGTGGGATGCGCGCATGATCCACCGCGAGCAACACGACTCCGTCACGGTCCTGCGCATCGAGCACGGCAAGGTCCAGGCTCTCGACCTGGAGCTCTGCCACGAGCTCGCGGACACATTCGAGCAGGTCGACGCGTGGGACCCAACGCGCGCGGTCGTGCTCGTCGGCACGGGCGGCGCCTTCTCGGCGGGCGTCGACTTGAAGCGTGTGCTCGACGGTGGCGCCGCGTACACGGACCAGTTCCTGCCCGCGCTCGACCGCGCGATCGGCGCGCTGTTCCGCTGCCCTAAGCCCGTCGTCGCCGCGCTCAACGGCCATGCGATCGCCGGTGGCTACGCGCTCGCCTGCGCGGCCGACATCCGCATCATGGCCCGCGGCAAGGGACGCGTGGGCATGCCCGAGCTCGCGGTCGGCGTGCCGTTCCCGTGGATCGCGCTCGAGGTCGTGCGTCTCGCGACGCCGGTCGAGCACCTGCAGGAGCTGCTGTACCTCGGCGAGACCTACAACGCGGACGATGCGCTCGCACGTGGCCTCGTCGACGAAGCGCTCGAGCCCGACGGCCTGCTGCGCCGCGCGCTCGAGGTCGCGCAGCGGCTCGCGCGCGTGCAGCCGGCGGCGTTCGCGCTGACCAAGCGCCAGCTGCGGCAGTCGAGCGTGGAAGCGTGGAAGCGCCAGCAGGCGCACGAGACGATGGTGCGGCTCGCGTGGGCCGCGCCGGAGACGCACGCCGCGATCCGCGCGTATCTCGAAGGTCTCCGGAAGTAGCGTCCCATCGACACGATGGGGACGGGAGAGACACGCAAGGGAGCGCCGTGGGCGCTGGCCCTGCTCACGGCGATCTACGCGTTCAACTTCGCGGACCGGCAGCTGCTCTCGATCGCGCTCGACGACGTCAAGCGCGACATCGGAGCGACGGACGCGGAGATGGGCCTGCTGACGGGCACCGCCTTCGCGCTCTTCTACACCTTCGCCGGCATTCCGCTGGCACGCCTCGCGGACCGCGGCCAGCGCTGGCGACTGCTGTCGCTCTCGCTCGTCGTCTGGAGCGCCTTCACGTCGCTCTCGGCTCTCGCGCGCTCGTTCGCGCACCTCGCGCTCGCGCGCATCGGCGTCGGAGCCGGCGAGGCCGCGTGCTCCCCGTGCGCGCACTCGCTGCTCTCGGACCTCTATCCGCCAGCGCGCCGCGCCACGGCCATCGCGGTCTACTCGACCGGCATCTATGTCGGAACCTACCTCGCCTACGAGGTCGGCGGCCGCATGTGCAAGCTGCACGGCTGGAAGACCACGTTCGTGCTGTTTGGCGCGGCGGGAGCGGTGCTCGCCTTGTTCGGGCTGCTCGCGATGCGCGAGCCCGCGCGCGAGCGCTCCGCTCCGCAGCTCGGGGCCCGTTCCCTGGGACTTGCCGGCTTGCTGGCCTCGACCTCGTTCCGGCACCTCGCGTTCGGTGCGGGCATCAAGTCGATCGCGGGCTACGCCTTGCTGACGTGGATCCCGACCTTCCTCTCGCGCGTGCATGGCATGGACTCCGCGGAGAGCGGAAGCTGGCTCGGTCCCGTGGTCGGCCTCGGCGGCGCGCTCGGGACGTTCGGCGGTGGCTGGCTCGCGGACCGGCTCGGCGGCGGAGACGCGCGCCGTCGCGTGGTCACGGCCTCGTGGGCCACGCTGGCCGCCACGCCATTCCTGTACCTGTTCCTCTACCTGCCGGATCCGCGCGTCGCGCTCGTGTGCTACGTGCCCGCGGCGATTCTCGGAGCGATGTATCTCGGACCGGTCTTCACGTACGCGCAGGACTGCGCCCGCCCCGAGCAGCGAGCACTCGCCTCAGCGGTGCTGCTGTTCGCGATCAACCTGATCGGTCTCGGTACGGGGCCGTGGATCGTCGGCGTGCTCAACGAGCTCCTGTCCGAGTCGCAGGGAGCGCTCGCGGTGCGCACGTCGCTCGCGATCGTCTCGCTGACCTACGTTTGGGGTGCCGCGCACATGGCGTACGCCGCACGCGCTCGCTGATCAGATCACGAAGCGCACGTCGGGGTGCTGCGAGATGCGGGCGAAGATCTCGGTGCGATGCGCCTCGTCACGCACCTCGAGCTCGAGCTGCAGGGTGCGGTACTTCCCGCCCGAGCTCTCGCGCGCGAGCTGCAGGCGGTGCTCGCAGCGGCCGACGACTTCCGTCACCACGGCGCGCAGGCGCGGCTCGTCCCAGCCGATGATGCGGTAGGTCCACACGCAGGGGTAGCTGATCTCGGGCTTGCGCCCGTCGAGGAAGTTGTCCATGGCGGCGAGAGGCGGGCATCGTACTCGAACGATGCCGCGCGTAGCCTGTGGGCATGGGACGCCGGTGGATCGTCGCGCTGCTCGCCGTGGTGGTTGTCGCGGGGCTGTGGCGCTGGATCGGCTCGCGCGAGACGCCGGAAGAGCGCATCCGCGCCGTGATCGAGGAGCAGCTCGACGGCCTGCACCGCGGTCAAGCGCGGCCGATCCTCGACGGACTTGCCGACGGATTCGTGGATCGTTCGAGTCAGGCGACGCGCGATGAGGTGCGGCGCGCACTGTTCCTCCTGTTCGAGCAGAGCTGCGATCCGCAGACGGGCGAGTTCGAGCACTTCGGCCAGATCGACCCGGAAGATGGGCTCGAAATCGAGCTCTCGGAGGATGGCGAGTCGGCGCGGGTGCGCCTGCATGTGCTCTTCCACCGTCGCGACCGGGGGGCCTTGCTCGTCACTTGGGACGCGCTGATCGAGGGGGAGATGCGCGACCTCGACGGCTGGCAGTGGACCAGCACGACCCGCGTCAATCACGGGCAGCGGCGCTGGCGGCTCTAGTCGGCGAGGTGCACGAGCTCGCGGAAGCGCAGACTCGTGCGCAGCCGGGCGAAGTCGGGCTCGTCGCGCGCGCGCAGGAGCAGGCGAGCTTCCGCGGCCAGAGCTCGGGCGAGAGCGTCGAGCGCCGCGTCGTCGCGGCCGAGTCGTGCGAGCGCACGCGCACAGTCGAGCTCGATCGAGCCGCGGCCTGAGTGGGGAAGCGCGCTGGCGAGCGCGCTGGCGCGCTCGAAGTGAGCCAGAGCGCGCTGCGCGTCGCCGCCGGCGAGCGCCGCGCTGCCCAGCGCATCCTCGCAGGCGAGCAGCAGCGCACGCTCGTCGCGCGATGGACTCGCGATCTCCGCCAGCGCGCGGCGAGCCCGCTCGTAGCCGGCCTCGGTGTCGAGAGTGGCTCCCGGCGCGAGCAGTCCGAGCTCCGCGCGCACGAAGAGTCGCACGGGCGAAGGCTCGTCGCCCTCGGGCAGCGAGTCCGCCCAGCCCGGCCAGGCCTGCAGGCCGAGGAACAGCTCGTCGCGCGCGGCGAGCGGGAGGTCCGCCGGACGGCCCCGTCGCACGCTCTGCAGTTTCCAGCTCCGCACGATGGCCTCGAACTGCGGCTGCGAGCACGAGTCCACCTCGCCGACGCGCAGCGCGTTGACGTGCAGCTGGAACACGTGGCCGCCCGCGACAGGGAGCGCCGTGAAGCGCACCATCGTGCGTGCCTCGCCGGGAAGGCGCTGTTCGGTGCGCAGGCAGGCGATCGAGCCGACCTCGAAGGCTTCGCCGCTGCCGAGCTCGTCGCGCCACGCGCCGCTGGCGCGCCCGTCGGTCGCGGCCACATGACGCAGGGTCAGGGTCGCCCGTCCGAAGCGGCCCGCCGTCAGGGCACCCCGGCCATACTGCTCGGAGAGCCGCGTCTCGAGCTGCGGGTCGTGCTCCCACTCCGGCAGCTCCAGCGAGGCCCAGAGAGACGTTTCCGGGATCTGGACCTCGACCGAACTTCGCTGCGCCGGCGTCGGCGAGTGCAGGGTCTGGACAAGGCTGGCGAGCAGGACGCCGAGGAACATCGCTGTCGCAGCATAGGACGCCAACGGCGGCTCGGGGACCTGCGTCGCGAGATGGGAAGGACTTTCCGGCGGAACCGCCGCGCGGACCTCCTCGTCCAAGGGCCAACCGAGATTCGGTGACTTCGAAATTCCAAAAGACTCCGGCTCTCCTGCCGGGTTTCAGGGATGCAGGTAGGCTTGAAGGGCTGTTCGACGGCTCTCAAGACGCTGCCGTACCAGTCTCCCTCGACACGCTCCACGACATGACCCAGCGCCCCCTGCTCTTCCTCGCCCTCTCCGCCGCCCTCGCCCCGGCCGCCTTGGCCCAGTCCACGGACACGTGGATCGACCCCGCCACGGCCCCGCGCGTGATTTGCTTCTCCGAGGGCACGGATCCGCTCTACATGTCGGACCTGCTCGAGGTCCAGCCGCTGACGCCCGAGTACTACACGGGCACCACCTGGAGCGGTGCCGTGGGCACCCCCGCGGCGGTCAGCTGGAGCATGGTTCCGGATGGATTGAGCATCCCGTCGGCGTTCAGCGGCGACCCCACGGCCAACAGCGAGCTCTTCTCGCGCCTCGACTCCCAGTTCACGGGACAAGGCGGCCGCGCCACGTGGATCGCGCGCCTGCAGGCCTGCTTCGACCGCTGGGAGGCGCTCTCGGGCCTCGACTTCACGCGCGTGACCGCGGCCGGGGTGGACTGGGATGACGGCGCCTCGTGGGGCACCTCGGGCAACGACACCACCCGCGGCGACATCCGCATCTCGATGCGCAACATCGACGGCGCGAACGGCGTGCTCGCCTACTGCTTCTTCCCGTCGAGCGGCGACATGGTGATCGACCGCTCGGAAGCCTGGGGCACCGGCACCAACTCGCACATCTTCCTGCGCAACGTGGTGATGCACGAGATGGGCCACGGGCTCGGCTTCGACCACGTCTGCAGCAACAACACGAGCCAGCTGATGGAGCCGTTCTACTCGGGTGCCTTCGACGGCCCGCGCCAAGACGACATCCGCGCCGTGCAGCGCTGCTACGGCGACAACAACGAGAACGACAACACGGCCGCGACGGCCGTCGCAGTCACGCTCACGAACGGCGTGAGCTCCACTTTCGGCACGCCTCCGAACCCGCCGAGCGGCACGAACGACACGGCCTCCAGCACGCTCTCGATCGATGCCAACGGCGAGGCGGACTTCTTCAAGTTCACCACCGCCAACGTGGGCTCGAAGCTCGACGTGACGCTGACCCCGGTCGGCACGAGCTACGACGACAGCGTGCAGAACGCCAACGGCTCGTGCGCCTCGGGTACCACCACGAACGCGCTGGCCCAGGCCAACCTCGCGGTGCAGGTGATCGGTTCCAACGGCACGACGGTGATCGCCACGGCTTCGGCCGCGGCCGCCGGCGTGGCCGAGACGCTCGTGGACGTCGTGCTCAACAACTCGGGTACGTACTACGTGAAGGTGTACGAGAGCGATGCGCCGGCCGAGACGCAGCTCTACAAGCTGACGCTGCGCATCGACCCGGCCACGGTCTGCCCGGACACCGATGGCGACGGCGTGAACGACTGCACGGACGGCTGCCCGCAGGATCCGCTGAAGACCGCGCCGGGCGTGTGCGGCTGCGGTGTTGCCGAGATCGACACGGACGGCGACGGCGACCTCGACTGCGTCGACAACTGCCCGAGTACCTACAACCCGGCGCAGGCCGATGCTGACGGTGATGGCCGCGGCAACGTGTGCGACAACTGTCCGCAGGCCGCGAACGCGAGCCAGTCCGACGCCGACGGCGACTCGCTCGGCGACGCCTGCGACAACTGCCCGCTGATCTTCAACTCGCAGCAGCCCGACGCCGACCTCGATGGCATCGGCGACGAGTGCGACAACTGCGTCGCGATCGCCAACCCGGGCCAGCAGGACTGCGACTCCGACGGCGTCGGCAACGCGTGCGAGCTCGCGGCCGGAACCCAGTGGGACAGCAATGGCAACGGCACGCCCGACCAGTGCGAGCCCTGCGGGTCGGTGGTGAGCTACTGCACCAGCGGCACGACCTCGAGCGGCTGCAACGCGTCGATGTCCGCCGCGGGCAACCCGAGCGTCTCGGCCACGTCGGGCTTCGTGCTCACGGCCAGCAACGTCGAGGGCCAGAAGACCGGCTTGCTCTTCTACGGCATCACGGGCCCCAAGGCCTCGGTCTGGTTCCCCGGCAGCTCGAGCTACCTGTGCGTGAAGTCGCCCGTTCAGCGCGGCCCGGGCACCAGCACGGGCGGAGCGGCCGGAGCCTGCAACGGCTCGATCTCGCTCGACTTCCAGGCCTACCTCTCCACACGCCCCAACGCCCTCGGCCAGCCCTTCCAAGCGGGCGTGGTCGTCAACGCGCAGGCGTGGTTCCGCGATCCGTCGGCTCCGGGCACGACGAACCTCTCGAACGGCCTGCAGTTCACCACTTGTCCGTAGGGCAGGTGCTCTGAACCGGGCGCCGAGACTGTGCCTGTGATGCGGGGCGTCCCTTGGGGCGCCCCGCAGTGCTTGGGGTGCGAGTCGGGGGTGCTCGGGCGGTTGGATAGACTCACGCCATGTGGTCCTTGGCGGTGCTCGTCGTGCTGGGCGCGGCGCAGGAGGTCGAGTTCGCGCGCGACGTGAAGCCGCTGCTCGAACGCCACTGCGTGGAGTGTCACGGCGAGGGGAAGAGCAAGGCGGACCTGCGGCTCGACCTGCGCGAGCGGGCGTTCGCGGGCTCCTATGGCGGCACGGAGA
>CAITGX010000250.1 GCA_903892045.1 uncultured Planctomycetota bacterium
GCCGCGCCACGTGGGGCGCCATGACCGAGAGCCTGCAGCAGAGCAATGCGGCGATGAACCGCATGACGGATGCGATGGGGTTCCACACCGACCTGCTGAGCTCCGCGCTGGAGGATACCGAGCCGGCCGAAGCGCCGAAGTACCGCGTGGGCAGCGTCATCGGCACCTACACGGCCGAGGGCTTCCAGCCCGCGTACGTGGTGCACTACGCGCGCGCCGACGGGGACTACCGGGTGTTCGTGCGTTCGCAGCGCACCTGGCCGGACACGAGCACCAACCCGCCGACGGAGCGCACGGTCTCGAACTGGACCATGAAGCTCGCCTGCATCACGGAGCTGGACAACTTCATGTTCACAGACACGTCGCTCCAGCGCTGCCCCGACTGCGACCTGAGCTGTACCGTGCTCGACGACCAGAAGGTCGAGCGCGTCTGCGGTCGCTGCGCGGGCCGCGGGCTCGCGTCGCGCTACTGAGTCACGCGGCCGGTCCGGCCTCGGACAGCTTGAGCGCGGCGAGAGTCCCCGTCATCGCGAGCATGCTCAGCGCGGGCACGGACTTCAGCAGCGGGTCGTGAATCTTGAGGTGCATGGCGATGGCGCCGAGCATCAGCAGGGCGAGCACGCTGGCTGCGGGCAGGGCGAGCGCGGGGATCCACAGGCCCGCGAGCAGCGCGGCCGCGGCGCCGAGCTTGAGCGCCCCGACGCCGAAGAAGACGGCATCCGGAAGGCCGTAGGCTGCGAACTCCTGCTGGAGACTGGCGGAGCTGCCGCCGCGGAAGGCCGTGGTCTTGCCGCGTCGCAGCAGCCAGACGTTGAGCAGGCCGAGCGCGAGGACAAGTTGGAGCAACGAGGCGAGGTTGATGGGCGGCATGCTGGCTTCCGGAACGCTGGCTTGCTGAACGACGGTGGCCTGAGCGAGTACGGGTGCCACCCCGCCGCGGATTCGAACTAGAAGGACGGTTTCGTTGGATCTCCCCTCCGCGCTCCGGGCGCTCTCTGCCTGCGCATTCCTCTTCTACGGTGTCCTGTGCCTCGTCTCGCCGGCCATGGCGACCGAGTTCGAGCGCTACCGCCTCCCCCGCCTGCGGGTCCTCACGGCCCTGTTGGAGATCGCCGGGGCACTCGGGCTCTTGCTCGCCCCGACGCCGCTCTGGGAGGCCGCCGCGGCCGTGGGCCTATGCGCCCTGATGCTCGCCGCCCTGCTCGTGCGCCTGCGCATCCGCGACCCCTGGTACGCCATGCTGCCGGCCGCGCTGCTGCTGCTCGCCAATGCCTGGCTCGCCGCCCACTCCCTCGGGGCCTGAGTGGCCTATCGGTGGCCTCGAGGAGCGCACCGGTCCCGAAAGTGGCCTTCCTGACATCAAGAATGGCCCCCAGGATCCTTTTATTATACTACATCGTATAATACTGGACAGGACAGACAACCCGCCACCCATCGGCGAGTAGCCCTGGTGCGTCACGCTCGACGTCGGTGTCCTCGCGTCGCCCGCCGCCGAGTGTCAATCGGCAACCCGCAGCTCGACGCGCACCAGCTGCCCCGGCTCGATCACGAAGTCGGCAGAGTGCGCTTGAGCCGTCTCGATGCGTCGATCACCGAGCCGTGGCTGATCGAGGTAGACGCTGTAGAGGCCGCCCGGAAGACCGGACAGAACGTACGGGCTGCGCCCAAACACGCGGGCGGGATACTCGCGACCGTCGGCCCGCCTGCACATCAGCGTGGCCGGCCCAGACAGCTCGGTCGAATCCCGATGAAGAACCACCACCTGAGCTGAGCCGGTGGGGCCGAGGTCGACCGTGACCTCCGCGCCCTCGGAACCGACATCGACGGCGAGGCCCTGCTCGTCGGAGGCCGGGAAGCGGTAGGAACCCGACAGAGTCTCGAACTCCAGCTCGTACCGTCCGACCGGGATCCCGTCGATTTGGAGAGCACCTCGACCGGGGTCTCGAACCGCGTACTCGGAGGCTGAGCCGCGCCCGTCGAGGATCCGGATCACCCCGAACGGTTCGGACTCGTTGCTGGCGATGCCCGACGCCGGAAGTCCGGAGAATACGACGCGCATGGACGCGAACTCCGTCGAGCCGGCGGCGAACTCGACGACCGCCTCGTGGATCGGGTCGGCGAGGCGCGGGACGTCGAGGCTCGCGTGCACGGCCTCGTACCCGGAGTACTTCAGCTGCAGCTCGACGGGCCCCACGGATTCGGCGTCGCGCGGGGACGTGACGATGTACAGGCGATTGGCGAGGTCCTGTTGGCGGATTGCGCCGTTGGGGATCCCGAGGAGCCCGAACTGCGGAAGCGCGCCGGAAAGCCAGTGCACGGACGGATCCGTGACCCGCGGCGTGCCGAAGCGACGACCGTAGAGCGTCGAGGACGTGCGGAGCGGAGCTCCACCCTGCTCGCGGAGGCGAATCCACGTGGCGTAGGCACGCTCAACCACGATGCGCAGGTCGGTGGATCCGGGAACGATGCTGCGGACGAAGTTCGGCGCGACGAAGCCAGCCCCTCCGGCCGCTGCGGAGTAGCGCCGCGACGCGTCGAGCCCCGTGACCGTGAACGCACCGCCGAGATCGGTCACGGAGGTCAGCGCGGAGGGGTCTCCGCTCAGGGCTCTCGCGCCGTCGGCGTTCGTGGCCCCGTCCTCGTGGGACCACAGCAGCACGCGGACGCCGGGGCCGACCCGTGCACCGTCCGGCGTGACGACGAAGCCCGAGACGGTGATCGCGGGCCGGAGCCGGATCTCGATTCGATCCGGGGCGGCCTCCGGGACACGGACACGACGTGGTGCGAAGTCGCTCTTCCACGCCGCCACGAGCTGCCCGTTGAGCGCCGCCCGGTCGACGCGGACGAGACCGCGTTCACCCGTGCGGCCCAGAACCTCGAAGCCCTCGTCCTCCAGACGGACCACCGTGGCGCCGGAGAGGATCGCGCCCGCCGAGTCCATCACGTAAATCTCGACCCCGAGCCCACCTATCGATCCATCGCTCGCAGCCAAATCCGAGTTGTCGGGCAGCACAGAGGGTGCGCTCTGGACGATCCGACCGAGTCCTCCCGCCTCGAGCGCGGGCGAGTCACCCTCGGATCGAGCACCGCGGACTGCGGCATCCTGAGCAGGCCCGTCGTCGGTTCGGCGGAGGAGCATCGTCAGCAGGACGAGGCCGGCGATCGCGATCGCGCCAACGAAGATGGCCCGTGCCACCGTCGTCCACCTAGTCGCGCCAATTTGCTTGCTCATGAGAACGGAGTCCTAGCTTGGCGCGGAGACGACAGAATCGCGCCATTCGCGCGGGGCACTCTATTTCACTGGCAGCTGAAGCCGACCATGGCGTTGCCGACACAATCACCACCGCCACAACCGTACGCAACGCGGCAGCTGCCCCATCCAGTTGGCACCTGATAGTAGCCGTCGATCTTCTTCTGGATGGTGTGGCAGCACGTCGGCTCTCCCGCAGGATCACACTCGCACCAGTAGAGCACCGTGTTGGTATCGAGTTGCATGGAGTCGATGCTGCAACTGTTGACGCTGCCGCTGTTGACGCAGGTCATCTCAGGATACGGTCCCTCGACCGGGACCTCGGCCACGACTCCGTTGCATTCTGCATCGCCGGACAGGCTGCCGACCCGTGGATCCAGCGATGATGTGGCCAGAAGCGTGAACGCGAAGCACGCGTGCTTCAGCGAGTTCATTTCGAGCATGTTCTGTCATTCCTTCGTGTTGCAGATAGGAATCTGACGATGCCTGAGCGTGGCGCGCCACGGGACTCTACCCGCGCGCATCATGCGTGCGGCGCCAAGGCAAGGGGGGACTACGTTGCGTGATCACGATTTCCATACGCATCTGTGCTCCTGAGGCCAGGGCAGCGAGAGTAGCGGGTCGGGCCGTCCGCCTAGATCGACTCCCCCGATGCAGGCGGAGCGGATTCGGGCGCGGAATAGAGAGCGAGGTCGGGCGAGAGTGTCGCGCCTCCACCAATGGCCCCTTCCCGGCGCCCGAGCCCACTTTGGGCAGCCGAAGAATGCGCAGTCCCAGTATTATACTTGCACGTATACTACCGCCGAGTACGATCTCGCCATGGCCTCGACCCCCGCCCGCCCTGCTTTCCAGGTCCAGCCCCCGTTCCTCGGCCGAGAGCGCGAGCTCGCTTTCCTGCAGGAGCTCGCCGAGACAGGCCGGCCGGAGCTGTTCGTGCTCTACGGCCGACGCCGGGTCGGCAAGACCGAGCTGCTCCAGCAGTTCTGCTCCGGCCGCAAGGCGGTGTACTTCCTTGCCGCGCAGGTCCGCGACCGCGACAACCTGCGCGCGTTCCGCGCCGCCATCGCCAGCGAGCTCGGCGACACCCTCGCCGGCGACGTCGAGTTCCCCGACTGGAGCGCGGCGCTGGGCTTCCTCGCGGAGCGCGCCGCGGGCGAGCGCCTCGTCGTCGTGCTCGACGAGTTCCCCTACCTGTGCGAGGCGCAGAAGAGCGTGCCGTCGCAGCTGCAGCGCTTCTGGGACACGCGCGGCAAGCACAGCTCGCTGATGCTGGTCCTGTGCGGCAGCCAGGTCTCGTTCATGGAGAACGAGGTGCTCGCCGAGCGCTCGCCGCTCTTCGGGCGCCGCACCGCGCAGCGCCGCCTCGAGCCCCTGCGCCCGCTCGAGACGCTGCCGTTCTTCCCGCACTGGAAGCTCGAGGAGCGCGTGCTCGGCTACTCGGTGCTCGGCGGCATGCCGGCCTACCTGCGCCGCTTCGACAGCAAGCGCCCCCTGCGCGACAACCTGCTGCGCGACGTGCTGCGACCCGAGGGCTTCCTGTTCGACGAGGTGCAGTTCCTCCTGCGCTCGGAGCTCTCCAACCCCGCCACCTACAACTCGCTGCTCGCCGCCATCGCGCGCGGCGCGAGCAAGCTCAACGACATCGCCACCGACGTCGGCGTCGACTCGACGACGGCCAACAAGTACCTGCACACGCTGCGCGAGCTGCGCCTCGTCGAGCGCGAGGTTCCGCTCACCGATCCCGACCCGCTGCGCTCGCGCCGCGGCAGCTACCGCATCGCCGACCGCTTCCTGCAGTTCCACTACCGCCACCTGCAGCCGCACCTCTCGCTGATCCACGCCGGCCGCGGCCAGCGCGTGCTCGAGCAATTCATCGAGCCCGACCTGCCGCGCCTGCTCGACGAAGCCACCGTCGACTTCGTGCTCGACCACCTGCGCCACGAAGCCGCCGAGCTGGTCGGCGACGAGCTCCCCGAGATCGCCCGCCACCCCGGCCGCTACATCCGCGCCGCCGCGCGCACCTCCACCGGCCGCCCCGTCGTCGCCATCGTGCTCCCCGACGGCAAGCTCTCGACCGCCACCCTCCAATCCGAGCTCGCCACTCTCACCGCAGCCCTCGGCGCCGCCCCGCTCAAGCTCACCTACGGCCTCACCTCGCGCCCCGACCGCCCGCTCGAAGTCGAGCGCGTCCCCGACGACGAGCTCGTCTAACCCGCGCGCGCGCCGCTCACTTCGCGGCCCGGCCGGGGAGCGGGCCCCAGAGCTCGGCGAGCAGGGCGAAGGTGGCGGGCTCGGAGTGCTCGAGCTCGCCGGCGACGAAGGGGTAGAAGTCGTTGGAGCCGAAGTAGCTCTCCGTCATCTCGGCGAAGAACTCCTGCGGGTTGGTGCGGCCGTAGTGCTCGCGCGTGCCGCCGGGGCTCGTCAGCACGGACTGCGTGGAGTCCTTGGCGCGGAAGGCCTCCCACGCGGCGGCGACGCGCGGCTCATCGAAGCCGAGCACCTGATCGTGGTAGGCGTGCGCGAGTTCGTGCAGCACGACCCACGGCATGCGGTGGTTCTCGAAAGGCGAGAGGAAGTCGTCGACGGACGGGATGTGCACGCAGCGCGCGAGGTCGCGCGAGTAGCCGTGCGACTCGAGCCACTCGGCGCTGGGGTGGTACTGCATGGCCTCGAGCCCGGGCACATCGCGATCGAGCTGGATCGTCACCGCGCGCAGCCGCGCGAGCGGAGCCTCGGGCACGACCGTCGCAATCGCCACCAGCCGCGCGCGCAACAGCTCCAGTGCCTGCTTGCCGCGCGCCGCATCGTCGCCCTCGAGCA
>CAITGX010000251.1 GCA_903892045.1 uncultured Planctomycetota bacterium
AGGCGGTCGTCGGTCACAAGGAGATCGTCGACGGGGTGCTGGTGTGCCTGTTCGCGGGCGGACACTGCCTGCTCGAGGGCGTGCCCGGCCTCGGCAAGACGCTGCTGATCCGCTCGCTGTCGCAGGCGCTGCACCTCAAGTTCAGCCGCGTGCAGTTCACGCCCGACCTGATGCCCGCCGATGTGACGGGCACGACGATCGTGGTCGAGACCGAGCACGGGCGCGACTTCCAGTTCCGCAAGGGGCCGATCTTCGCGCAGATCGTGCTCGCCGACGAGATCAACCGCGCGACGCCCAAGACGCAGTCCTCGATGCTCGAGGCGATGCAGGAGCGCAGCGTGACCGTGGGCGGCAACTCCTACGAGCTCGAGAAGCCGTTCTTCGTGATGGCCACGCAGAACCCGATCGAGCAGGAGGGCACCTATCCCCTGCCCGAGGCGCAGCTCGACCGCTTCTTCTTCAAGCTGGTGGTCGGGTACTCGACGCGCGAGGAGCTGTCGACGATCCTCGACCGCACCACGACGGGTGAGTCGCCGAAGATCGAGCGCGTGCTCGACGCCGACGGGATCGTCCGCGCGCAGCGCCTCGTGCGCAGCGTGGCGATCGCGCCGCATGTGCAGGACTACGCGGTGCGCATGGTGCTGGCGACCCATCCCGGCGGGCAGTTCGCCACGCCGATGGCGAACCAGTTCCTGCGATTCGGCGCCAGCCCGCGCGCGGCGCAGACGCTCGTGCTGGGCGCGAAGGTGAAGGCGCTCCTCGCCGGCCGCACCGCGGTGTCGTTCGACGACATCAAGTCGGTCGCGCTGCCCGCGCTCCGCCACCGCATCCTGATGAATTTCGAGGCCGAGGCCGAGGGACGCACCTCCGACGAGGTCGTGCAGAACATCGTCGACACCCTCGTGCTCGACGTCCGCTGAAGGGTATTCCATGAAGACGACCGCTCTCGCCGCTGTTCTCGCGCTCTCGGCAGGCGCACACGCGCTCGCCAACGACGACTCCGCCGCCGCCGGAGCCGACGCGGCCAAGTCGGACATGAAGTTCGTCCTCGCGGGCGGCTACGCGCACTTCTTCGCGACCGACTTCGACACCGGTGGAGGCGACGTCTCGGTCGACCGCGGCTTCGGCTCGTTCTCGATGCGCTCGCAGTCCAGCGAGCAGTACGCGTGGGACCTCGGCTTCCAGTGGGAGGGCTCGTGGTACGGGTTCGGCGACGGCAGCGCGCTCGCGGCGGCCGCAGGCGGCAAGCCGTGGGGCGCGGTGCAGTCGGTGTCGGTCTCCCCCGGCGCGACCTTCGTGCTCGACCCGCGGTGGCGGCTCACCACGCGGCTGATCCTCGACGTCGCCGGCGAGAACGACGCGTCGGCCGACGACAGCCTCAGCTTCGGCGGCGTGGTCGCCGCGACCTACTCCTTCTCGCAGGAGCTCACGCTGGGCGCGGGCGTGCTGGCGATCACGCGCATCGAGGACGACGCGCTGGTGGTCCCGCAGGTGATCGTCGACTGGCGCCCGTGCAAGGAGTTCCGCCTGTCGAACTTCGCGGGTCCGGAGGCCTACCCCGGCGGCGCCGGTCTCGAGGGCATCTGGGTGATGGGCGACGAGTACGAGCTCGCGCTCGGCGCCCGCTACACCTACCGCCGCTTCCGCCTCGACGACACGGGCGCAGCGCAGCGCGCCAACGGCGTGGGCACCGACGAGGGCATGCCGCTGTGGATCCGCGCGACGCACCGCGCCAAGTGCGGCGCGCGCCTCGACCTGGTCGCGGGCATGCAGCTCGCGGGCGAGATGAGCATCGACGATTCGGCGGGCAACGAGCTCGCGAGCGTCGATGTCGAGCCGGCGCCCTTCATCGGCGCCTTCTTCAGCTGGCGGTACTGACATGCCCGCAACGACGAAGCCCGTGGAATCCCGCCCGAACGCGGCGCCCGAGCGGCCGCGGCCGCTGGCGCTGGTCACCGGCGCGAGCGCGGGCCTCGGGCGCGAGTTCGCGCTGCTGCTCGCCGAACGCGGGCACGACCTCGTCGTCGTCGCGCGGCGCGAGGAGCGCCTGGTCGCGCTCCGCAAGGAGCTCTCCGAGCGGCACGGCGTGCGCACCAAGGTGATCGTCGAGGACCTGTCGCACGCGGCGGCGCCGCGGCGCATCCTCGACGAGCTGCGCGCGTCGAACCTCGAGATCGACTTCCTGGTCAACAACGCGGGCTACGGGCTCAACGGGCGGTTCCTCGACAACGACTGGGCCGAGCACGCCGACTTCGTGCAGGTCATGGTCGGCTCGTGGCTGCACCTCACGCACGGGCTGCTGCCCGCGATGGTGCGCAAGGGCCGCGGGCGGGTGCTCAACGTCTCGAGCCTGGCGTCGCTCTGCCCCGAGCCGCCGGGAAGCCTGTACGCGCCGGCGAAGGCGTTCATGACCACCGCCAGCCGCGCGCTGCGCTTCGACCTGCTCGGCACGGGCGTGCACTGCACGGCGCTGTGCCCGGGGTTCACCTACACCGAGTTCCACGATGTGCTCGGCAACCGCGCCGAGATGGACAAGCTGCCCAGGTTCATGTGGCAGCAGGCGCGGCCGGTGTGCGTGGCGGGCCTCGAGGGCGTGGAGCGCAACCGCGCGGTCGTCGTGCCGGGCGCGTTCAACAAGACGGCCGCGGCGCTGTGCCGCGTGCTGCCGTACGCGTGGACGAGCAAGCTGATCCCCAAGGGTGTCATGGAGCGGTGATGTCGTTGATCTGTGTTCCGATCTCGGTCGAGGCCGCCGGTGAAGTCCCCCTTGCGCTCGAGCGCGCCGCGCGCGCGCGCGTGCTGGGCGCGCGCATGGTCGAATGGCGCTGCGACGGGCTCGCGTCGGATGCCGACGCCGAGGCTGCGATCGCGCGGCTGGTGCGCGAGGCGGCGCTGCCGTCGATCGTGACGATCCGCAGCGCCGACGAGGGTGGCACCTGCGCGCTTGCCGAGAACGCGCGGCTCGCGCTGCTTGCCCGAATCGCGCGCGCGGAGCATGCGCCCAAGATGATCGACATCGAGTTCGCCGCGATGGC
>CAITGX010000252.1 GCA_903892045.1 uncultured Planctomycetota bacterium
CCCTGCGCTGCGAGCACGACGGCACGACGTACCTGTTCTGCGCGCGCTCGTGCCTGCAGCGCTTCCAGGCCGATCCAGCGCGCTTCCTCGCCGGCGTCAGGGAAACGATGGCGCCCGAGCCGGGGCTCGCGAAGGTGCTCCACACGTGCCCGATGTGCCCGGGAGTCGAGCAGCTCGGACCCGGAACGTGCCCGACGTGCGGCATGGCGCTCGAACCGGTCGAGATCACGCGCGAGGATCCCTTCGCGGAGGAGCAACGCGAGCTCGCGCGCAGGCTGCGTGTGGGGATCGCGCTCACGCTGCCGCTCTTCGTCCTCTCCATGGGCGGCATGCTGCTCGGGCACCATGGCTCGCTGCTGCCGCCCGCGCTCGACGGCGCGGTGCAGTTCGCGCTCGCGAGCCCGGTCGTGTTCTGGGCTGGGCGCCCGATCCTCGCGCGCGCCGTAGCCTCGCTGCGCGCGCTCTCCCCAAACATGTTCACGCTGCTCGGTCTCGGTACGGTGGCCGCTTGGGCCGCGAGCATTCCGGCGGCCCTCCTCGGCCGCAACGGACAGCTGTACTTCGAATCCGCGGCGGTGATCACGACGCTCGCCCTGCTCGGGCAAGTGCTGGAGCTGAAGGCGAGGCGCCGGACCGGTGCCGCGCTGCGCGAGCTGCTGGACCTCGCACCCAAGACGGCACTGCTCGTCGACCCGCTCGGCAACGAGCGCGAGATTCCGCTGGCGAAGGTCGAACCTGGGTTCGTGCTGCGCGTGAAGCCCGGCATGCGGATTCCCGTCGATGGAGTCGTGCTCGAGGGGGAGGCCTTCGTCGACGAGTCGATGCTGACGGGCGAGTCGGTGCCCCTGCGCAAGCAGCGCGGGGATGCCGTGACCGGCGCGACCCTCGCGCAGGGCGGCAGCTTCACCATGATCGCCGAGCGCGTCGGGCGCGAGACCGCGCTGGCGCAGATCCTCGCGCTCGTGGCGAGCGCGCAGCGCAGCCGCGCACCGATTCAGGCGCTCGCCGATCGCGTCGCGCGCTGGTTCGTCCCAGCTGTGCTGGTGATCGCCCTCGGCGCAGGCGCAGCGTGGTTCGCCTTCGCGGACGATGGCCTGGCGCGCGGGATCGTCGCGGCGGTCTCGGTGCTGATCATCGCCTGCCCCTGCGCGCTCGGGCTCGCGACCCCGATGTCCGTCGTCGTGGCGACCTCCCGCGGCGCGCGCGAAGGCGTGCTGTTCCGTGACGCGACCGCGCTGCAGGCGCTGGGCGAAGCCGACGTGCTGGTCCTCGACAAGACGGGCACCTTGACCACGGGCAAGCCGGCGCTCGCGGCCTGTCGCGCGCTCCCGGGGCACGAGGAAAATGCGGTCCTGCGCCTCGCCGCGTCGCTCGAGCGTCACAGCGAGCATCCGCTGGCGGGGGCCATCGTCTCCGGTGCACTCGCCCGTGGCCTTGAGCTCGACGAGCCGCAGGACTTCGCGAGCGTGGCTGGGGAAGGAGTGCGCGGCCGTGTCGGAGCGACGACGGTGCTGGTCGGAAGCTCCCGCTGGCTGGCCCGCGATGGCATCGAGTCGGGCGAGCTCGAGCCCAGCGCGGAACACTTCGCGAATCGCGGGGCCAGTGTCGTGTTCGTGGCGCTCGACGGACGGCTCGCGGGGCTCGTCGCGCTCGCGGATCCGCCGAGAGAGGGCGCGCGAGAGGCGATCGCGCGCCTTGTCGCCATGGGGATCGAAGTCCACGTCGCCAGCGGAGATCGCAGGGCCACCGTGGCGAGCGTCGCGGCGGACTTGCACATCGGTCACGTGTTCGCCGAGGCAAGTCCGGCAGCGAAGGCTGGCTACGTGCGCGAGCTGCGTGAGCGCGGTCGGCGTGTCGCGATGGTCGGAGACGGGGTCAACGATGCTCCGGCCCTCGCGCTCGCGGATGTCGGCATCGCCATGGGCGGTGGGACCGACGTGGCCAAGGAGACGGCGAGCGTGACGCTGGTGCGCGACGATCCCCGGGCGCTGCTCAAGGCCGTCGCCCTCGCGCGCGCGACCATGGGCAACGTGCGCCAGAACCTGGCCTTCGCGCTGGGCTACAACGCCCTGTGCATCCCGCTGGCGGCCGGCGCCCTGGCTCCGCTCACGGGCATGCTGCTCTCCCCCATGATCGCGGCCCTCGCCATGACCCTGAGCTCGCTCTCGGTGATCGGCAACGCGCTGCGGCTGCGCCGAGTGCGCCTGTAGGCCGCTCGCTCGCAGCCCGGGCCCTGCTCGCGTAGCATGGGTCGCTTCATGATCGTCCTCGACAAGGTCTCGAAGCACTACGGCCGGCGGCTCCTGCTCGTCGAGGCCAGTTTCCAGCTCAACCCCGGCGACAAGGTCGGTCTCGTGGGCCCGAATGGCTCGGGCAAGTCGACGCTCTTCCGGCTGATCGTCGGCGAGGAGAAGCCCGACGACGGCACCGTGCAGGTGCCCAAGCGCGTGGCGATCGGCTACTTCCGGCAGGACGCCGGCGAGATGAGCGGACGCACGGTGCTCGACGAGGCCATCGCTGGCTCCGGTCGGCTCGGCGACCTGCACCACGAGCTCGCGGACCTCGAGAAGGGAATGAGCGATCCGGAGCGCGCCGACGAGCTCGACGAGATCCTCGCGCGCTTTGGTGAGGTGCAGGGCGAGTACCAGCAGCTCGGCGGCTACGACCTCGAGGCGCGCGCGCGCGAAGTGCTGCACGGACTCGGCTTCGCGGATTCGCAGATCGAAGGCGACGTCGGCCTGCTCTCCGGCGGCTGGCGCATGCGCGTCTCGATCGCCAAGGTGCTGATCGGCAAGCCGGACGTGCTGCTCCTCGACGAGCCCACCAACCACCTCGACATCGAGTCGATCCTGTGGCTCGAGGGCTTCCTGCGCGCGACGGATGCCGCCGTGCTGATGACCTGCCACGACCGCGACTTCATGAACCGCGTGGTCGGTCGGCTCGTGGAGATCAACGAGGGCGAGCTCGTCGAGTACGGCGGCAACTACGACTACTACGACCGCGAGCGGGCCGTGCGCGCGCGCGAGCAGGAGGCGGCCTTCGCACGCCAGCAGGCGATGCTCAAGAAGGAGGAGCGCTTCATCGAGCGCTTCGAGCGCCACGCGGCCAAGGCCGCGCAGGTGCAGTCGCGCATCAAGAAGCTCGACAAGATCGAGAAGCTCGAGCCGCCGCGCAAGCGCGAGCTCGTGCCGTTCGAGTTCCGCACGCCGCCGCGCTCGGGCAACGACGTCGTCACGCTGAGCGGCATCTGCAAGCGCTACGGTGAGCGCGTGATCTATGACGCGTTTGACTTCGAGGTCAAGCGCGGCGAGCGCTGGTGCATCATGGGCGTCAACGGCGCCGGCAAGACCACGCTGCTCAAGATGGTGGCCGGCGTGACGCAGCCCGACAGCGGCAACGTCAAGCTCGGCGCGAGCCTGAAGCTCGGCTACTTCGCGCAGTCCTCGCTCGAGATCCTCGATCCGATGCTGACGGTCTACGAGCAGATCGACCGCGCCTTCCCGCTCGCGACCACCCCATCCAAGCGCAGCCTGCTCGGCGCGTTCGACTTCCCGGGCGACGAGATCGACAAGCGCATCGGCGTGCTCTCCGGCGGCGAGCGCTCGCGCCTCGTGCTGGCGCAGATGCTGTTCGACCCGCCCAACTTCCTCGTGCTCGACGAGCCCACCAACCACCTCGACCTCGACACCAAGGAAATGCTGGTGAAAACGCTCGCGGGCTTCGACGGCACGATGCTGTTCGTCAGCCACGACCGCACCTTCCTGAAGGGTCTCGCCACCAAGGTGCTCGACCTCTCCGGCGGAGGCGAGGGCACGTCGCGCAAGCCGCTCGTGTTCCACTCGAGCTACGACAAGTGGGTCGAGAAGACGGGCCACGAGGCGCCCGGCGTGCACCGCTAGCCGCCGCGCTTGCGCCGCCTCCGCAGGCGGCCAAGATTCGCGGCGTGAGCTTCGAGATCCGCAAGCAAGTGGGCCGGCCGAAGGAACTGTCTCCTTTCGAGCGGCTCGCGCGCCTGCGCGAGCTCGAGCGCCGCTTCAAGCCCGCCTCGGCGGCCACTCAGGACCCTCTCAAAGATGGCTCGTGGCCCGTTCGAAAGACTGTTGGCCGACCTCGTCCGCAGTGAGGTGCGCTTCCTCGTCGTCGGCGGATTGGCGTGTCTCTTCAACGGGCTCGCGCGCTCGACGGAAAACATCGACCTGCTGGTCGATGCGGGGAGCCGGAGAATATCCGGCGCTTGCTGCAGGCGCTGACGCGCTTCGGCGAGGGTCATGCCGCGGAGCTCACTCCTGCCGACTTCACGGACGAGGAAGGCGCGATCCGTCTGATCGAGGATTTCCCGCTCGACATGTTCGTCCGCATGAAGGGCCTGCACTACGCCGACCTGCTCCCCTACCGACGAGAACTCGACGGCGACGTGCGCATCCCTTACGTCGGCGCGAGCGGCCTGATCCTGCTCAAGTCGGGCAGCCTGCGCCAGCGAGACCAAATCGACGTCGAGTGCCTGAAGCGCATCCGTGATGGGCTCGCGCCCTGACTCGCGAGTGCTCAGCGCAGCTTGGCGTCGCAGGCGGCCTCGAAGGAGCGCACCAGCGGGTCGACGACACGCTCGGTGAAGAGCACCTTGAGCACCTCGGACTCGAGCGACAGCATCGCCGCGCCGTGGGGCAAGTCCTCGCAGCCGGGAGGCAGCGCACTGCGCTCGAGCAACTGGGCCTCGAGCTTGCCGAGATTGGCGCGCAGCAGCTCGGTCTCGCGGGTGCGGGCCGCAGCCAGCTCCTCGGCACTCTTGCCGGAGTCGCGCAGCTGTACGAGACGCTTGACCACGCCTTCGTTCATCGTGCCCGAGCGCGCGAGCATGGACTCGACCACGGGTGCCAGAGTCAGCGTGTGCAGGCCCCGCAGCACGCCACGGGCAGACTGCTGCGCCGCTGCGAGCTCCTCGCCCGTGCGTGCGAGCGGAGCCTTGGTGGCCGCGAACGCGCGGAAGATGCGCCGACGCATGCCGACCTCGAAGCTGCGCGCGGCCGTCTTGCGCAGCTCCGCGGAAATATCCTTCGCGCCATCGGCCGGCCTCGACACGGTGAAGAGACCGTCCGGCGGCGCGTAGTCCATGCGCGCGGCGCGCAGAGCCAGCGTCATCTCGCCCTTGGGGCTGCGGCCCTTGAACTCGCGCAGCATTCCGTCCGCGGCGTCGAGCGCGAGTTCGAAGTGCCCGTCGGTCGAGAAGCGCAGCAGGGCTCCATCCGCGCGCGGCGCAGCGGCCTTCTGTCGCAGCGTGTCGAGCCAGCCCATCGGCGTGGTGATGTCCTCGGCGAGCACGGCCTCGATGCCGAAGTTGGCCTTCTGCGCGGCCTCGTCGAAGTTCCAGCGGAAGCTGAGCGCGGGCTTCAGCTCGCCGCGCGGCTCCACGGCCGGGACCGCCGCACGGAGCAGCTCCTCGACGGGGGCGAGCTCGGCATGCACGCCGCTGCAATCGACCGAGCCGTGCAGCGGAGTGCCGCCTTCCGTCGAGCGCACCGACAGGACGCCGCCCACCGCCCACATCGTGGTGGAGCGCGCTCCGGTCGCACGCGAGAAGCGCAGCCGGTCGGGCGCGATGTAGTCGATCTCGATCACGCTGGGCTCGGTCGACGTCGTGGTGGATAGGTCGTAGCGAGCGCTGAAGAACGGCGTCGAGGCCGTCATCTGGAGCAGCTTCTCCAGGGGGTCCGTGGCCTGCGCGAGGCAGAGAGCAAGCGAGGCGAGCAACATGGCGAGTCTCCTAGCGCTCGAAGATGCGCTCAACGGGGACGACCTTCACGCGCGACGCATCGAGTCCCAGCTTGCGGGCACCGATGCGCGCATCCTCGTCGAGCAGCTCCTGCGGCTTGGGCGCGTCGTACTGGATGGTCGACGGAGCGTCGGACGCGAGCTGAGCCGCAAGGCCGTTCGCATCCGCGGTGACGCAGACGATGTGCAGGTTCTGCGCCGAGAGGTGACGACGCATCGCGTCGTTGACCTGCTCGACGGTGAGCTTCGAGAGCGCATCCCGCATGTACGCGGTGTACTCGGGAATGCCGTAGAACTGGCTGTCGAGCGCATAGCCGAGCTGGGCCGACTGGCTCGCGGTCATCACGAACACGTTCTTCGTGAGGTACTCGCGGACACGCTCGAAGTCGTCGACGGGCAGGCCTTCGGCGATCAGGCGGTCGAGCTCGAAGAGCGCGATGCGGATCGCGTGGTGCGCATTCTGCGGCGCCACGGGTCGGATCCAGATCTCGAACAACTGCGCCCGGCGCGCTTGGTTGGGCCCCGGGAAGAAGCTCGAGCCGCCGTTGCGGAAGGCCTCGATGTAGGCGTAGTCGCCGTAGTTCATGCCGCGCACCTCGCGGATGCGCTGGTAGAGGTGGCTCATCGACGAGCGGTGCTCGCCGAGCCACGTGCGCGCCAGGTACAGCGCCGCGAAGTCAGGATGGCCGCGGTAGACCTCGATCGGATGCCCCATCGAGATCGCCGTCGCGCGCGTCGACTTCTCGATCACGTCCACCGTCAGGCCGGTGAGCTGGCGGGCCACGGGGCGCACGTCCGCCGACGCCGCGCCAGCCGGCAGTCGACCGAGTTCGCTCAGCAGCCGCGCCTTGCGCTGCTCGGGCAAGTCCCCGGCAACGCCGACGACCAGCGTCGACTGCGTGAAGCGTTCGGCGGCGAAGCGCTTGCAGTCCTCGAGCGTGATCGAGTCGAGGCCGCTGACCGTGCCCTGCGCCGGATGGCCGTAGCCACTGCCCGCGAACAGCGCGGCCTGCAGCGCCTCCTTGCCGAGCTCCTCGTCGTTGTTCGTGCGCAGGTCCTGCACGAGGCCGTTGCGGACTTGCTGCTTGATGCGAGCGAAGTCCTCCTCGCGCCAGCCGGGCGTCACGAGCTGCGGCAGCACCATGTCGAAGTAGCGCTCGAGGTTGTCCGCGTGGATCGACCCATTGAACGTCGTCATCTCGCGATCGACGAAGGCGCCGAAGCCGCCGGCGATCGGGAACAGGGCTTCCTCGATCTCCTCGATCTTGCGCTGCGCGCTGCCGCCGCCCGAGATCATGGCCGCGGTGAGCGCCGCGAGACCTTCCTTGCCCGCCGGGTCATCGGCGGAACCCACGAGGAACTGCAGCTTGAAGGTCAGCTGGCGGCTGGGGTTGCGCAGCTCGACGACCTTGGCGCTCGCGGGGGCGGCAGCGACGGGCGCGAGCGAGGCGAGCGTCGGGGCCTGTGCGATGTCGGCCGGCATTGCGCCGTTCGAGAGCGTCGCGACGACGAGCCGGTTGTCGCGGAAGTAGCGCTCGCCTGCGGCCTGCGCGTCGGCCGGCGTCACGGCGTCGTACAGACGGAAGAGGTTGTTGAACGTGTCGTAGGAGCGACGGAAGCGCACGAAGCGCGCGAGGATCGAGCCGATCGCCTCGGTGTTGTCGAGGGCGCGCGAGGTGCCGTAGCGGTTGTTCGCCTTGGCCGCCGCGAGGCGCTCCGGATCCACCTGGGCGGCGCGGGCGCGCGCGCACGTGGCGAGGATCTGGTCGCGCACGTAGGTCGCGTCGGCGGCGTCGCGCAGCTGGGCCGAGATCTGCGTCAGCGACGAATCCACGCTCCCGGGCACGTAGTACGAGAGCTCGTCGACCTTTTGCTCCTCGAGCACGAGCTTGCGGTAGAGGTCCGACGTCCCGCCGAAGTACAGCTCACACAGGAGATCGAGCGCGACTTGGTCCTTGTCCGACTCGCTGAAGCGCGGTCCGTGGAACGCGACCGTCACGAGCGGCGCCGTCGGCGAGGGCCACGGCACGTGCGTGTACTTCGGACCCTGCGGCTCGGGCTCCTGCGGGATCTCGACCTTCCACGAGCCCGGCTTCCACGAGCCGAAGTGCTTCTCGACGAGCGGGATCGCCGTCGCCGGATCCACGTCGCCGACGAGCATCACGGCCGCATACTCGGGCCGGTACCAGCGATCGAAGAACACCTTGGCGTACTCGCCCTGCTCGGGCATGGCTTCGATGTCGGCGATGAACCCCATCGTCGTGTGCTTGTAGGTGTGCGTCGTGTACGCCGCGTCGCACAGCACTTCGTCGAGCTTCACCGCCGGATTGGCGAAGTTCTTGTTGTACTCGCCGAGCACCGCGCGGGCCTCGGTGCGGAACTGCTCGTCCGTGTACTTGAGGCGCTGGAAGCGATCGCCCTCGATCTCGAGGATGCGGTCGAGATCCTCCTTCGCGAACGTGATGTGGTAATTCGTGTAGTCGTCGGTCGTGTACGCGTTCTGGCGCGCACCGGCGCGCGTGATGATCGCCTCGTAGTCCGCGGGCGGGAACTTGTCCGTGCCGCGGAACATCATGTGCTCGAAGAAGTGCGCGAAGCCGGTCTTGCCCGCCTCGACCTCGTTGCGCGAGCCCGTCTGCACCGGGATCTGCAGGCTGACGAGGTTCGGCATGCCCGTCGGCACGATGATGACCTTGAGCCCGTTGGCGAGCGTGGTCTCAGTCGCCTTGTAGGGCAGGATGTCGGCCGAGGCGGCGGGTGCCTTGGCGGGTGCTGCTGCTTGCGGAGCGGGCGTGGACATGGGCTTGCGGGGCGGGTTCTCCACCTCGGCGTAGACGACGCACGAAGCGGTGAGGAGCGACAGACCGAGGACGATGGCGGTGCGCATGGCGGTTCCCTGTGGGGCGAGAGACGGGGGCGGATTGTAGCCAGCGACACACGTTGGTTCAGCGCGGACCGTGAAGGACGTAGCATGAGTCGTCCATGGAACGCCGCGCGCGACGAGGACTGCTGGTGCTGCTCGCCTGCGTGGCGCTGCTCGCGCTCGTGCTGCGCGAGACCTGCGACCTGCGCCACGCCCGCGTGCAGGGGCAGGCCACGGCGGGCTGGTTCACGCTGGATCCGGACTCGCTCTACCACATGCGGCGCGCCGAGCGAGCGCTGGACGAGGGACTGCCGCCGGCCGAGACCGACGCGCGCATGAACGCGCCCCGAGGCGCACCCATTCCGTGGCCCCCCTACTACACGTACGTGACGTGGGCCGCGTGCGCGCCGCTCGCTCCCGCGGACGCGACCCAGCGCGAGCTCCACATCGAGCAGCGCGTCGCCATGTTGCCGGCCGTGTTCGCCGCCGCGACGAGCGTGCTGCTCGCGCTCACGGCGTGGAAGCTCACGCGCTCGCGAGCGGACAGCGAGCGACTGTGCGCGGCCGCACTCGCCGGCGGAACGTACGCGCTGCTCGGCGCATCCCTGCAGTACAGCGCCGTCGGCAACGGCGACCACCACGCGTGGGTCGTGATGTTGCTGGCGGCCATCGCGTGCATCGGCGCGGATGCCCTCGACGGGCGGGAGCTCGCAGACCGGCGTGCCACCGTGCACAACGGTGTCGTGCTCGGCGCCCTGTGCGCGCTGCTGATCGGCTCGTGGGTCGGAGGGCTCGTGTACGCGGTCCTGCTCGAGGTTGCACTCGGGATCGCGCTGCTCGCGCATGCGCGGACGCCGCACCGCGGGCTTCCTGCCCTCGGGCTCGCGCTGCACCTGGCGTGGGCCGTGGGCATCGCGCCCGCCGTTCTTTCGAGCCCGTGGAAGAACGTCGAGCCGTGGATGATGGTGAACCTCTCCTGGTTGCACCTCGCGCATCCGCTGCTCGGCGCGCTCGTGTTCGTGCCGCTCCTGGGAGCGAGCGACAGGCTGCGCTCACGCTGGCCATGGATCGTGGCTGGTGCGCTGGTGGCGCTCGCAGCGAGCCTCGCATTCGGCGACTTCGCGCTGGCCCGCGGTGTCCGCGAAGGCTTCGCTTGGGCCGCGCGCTCGAACGAGTTCATGGCCTTCATCACGGAGTCCCAGCCCATGCTGTGGGGGCCGATCGGAGGCGTGGGCGTCACCACGAGCATGCTGGGGTACGGCGCCCTGCTCGCCCCCATCGCGTGGCTGTGGCTCGTCCGCGCTGCGTGGAACGAGCGGCGCGTCGATCTGGCCTACGTCTGCGTGCTGTTTCCCGCGCTCTTGCTGCAGGCCCTCGCCCAGCGGCGCTTCGCAGATGCTTTCGGAGTCCCGCTGGCGATCGCGCTCGCCCTGCCGGCCGCCGCGCTCCTGCAGCGCTTCGTCGCCCCGGCGCAAGGACTCGCCTCAGCGCTGGGCTTGGGCACGGCCCTGCTCTCCGGCTGGCCGACTCTCGCCCTGGCACAGCAACGTGCGGAGCGACCGTGGAGCGCCGACGAGCGCGACCCGGCGCGCGAGCAGCGCGCTCTGTACGAGCGGCTGGGTGCGTTGCCCGCGAGCGAAGAGGCCGTGCTCGCCTCGTGGGATCACGGCCATGCGATCGAGTGGATCGCCGACCGCCCCTCGATCGCGACCAACTTCGGAAGCTACCTCGGCGCCGACAGCTACCTCGATCCGTGGCGCTTCTTCCTCGAGTCGGATCCGCGCGCGGCGGAAGCACTGCTCGAACGGCGCAACGCTCGCCACGTGCTCGTGCCGGGCGACTTCACCAAGGACCTCGAGGTCATGCTGCGCCTGCTGCGTCCCGAGGAGCGACGCTCGTACCTGCTCATCCCGCGCGAAGGCAGCGTGTTTACCTCGCAGCGCTTCCTCGACACGCTCGCCGGCCGCCTGATGATGGGCGGACGCGTGGCGAGCCTCGAGCAACGCGGGCTGGTCGGCGATTCCCTCGACTTCCTGCGGCTCGTGCACGTGTCGCCGAGCTTCCTGCCCTTCGCGCCGCCCGTGCGACACACCAACGGAGCGGTGCGGACGGGGTGGCTCTGGGAGCGGGTGGCCGGCGCGCGGCTCGAGATCGTGGGAACGCCTGGAACGCGTGTCCGCGCGAGCCTCGAGCTCGAATGTCCGAGTGCGGGGGAGCGCTGGAGCTGGGTGGGCAGTGCGCTCGTGGGCGACGACGGCGTCGCGCGAGTGCGCGTCCCCTACTCGACCGATCGCCCCAACGGGGACACGCTCGCGCGCGGGCCGCTGCGGCTCCAGCTCGACTCGCGAGCGCTCGAGGTCCCGATCCGCGAGGCGGACGTGGTGGCGGGAAACACCGTCGCGGTCCGGTGAGGCTCGTGGGAGCGCTGCCCGGCGCTCGATAGCATGGCCCGCGAGCATGGCCGCCCGCCTCCGCCCCCTCTGGCTCGTCGCGATCCTCGCCTTCGTCGGCGTGCTCGCGTGGCTGCCGCGCAGCGTCGAGGGGCTGAAGCATCCCTACTCGAACGAGGGCAGCACGTGGTTCTCGCGCGATCCTGACGGGCTCTACCACGCGCGGCGCGTCGAGCGTGCCATGGCGGAAGGCGCGGTCGCTGCGACCGACCCGCGGATGAACTACCCGGAAGGCGCTCCGATTCCGTGGCCGCCCTACTACGACGGAGTCCTGGCCGCCGCGCTCGCGCCGTTCGCACCGGCCGAACCCGAGGCGCGCTGGCGCTGGATCGAGCGCGCGACGGCGAGCGCCCCGCGGGTGTTCGGTGTCCTCGGCGCGCTCCTTGCCGCGTGCGCGGCGTGGCGCATGGGCGGGCTGCTGGCAGCGTTCGTCGCGGGCGTCGGCGTCGCGCTCTGTCGCGGAACGATCAACTACAGCGTGGTCGGCACCGGCGACCACCACGCATGGGTCTCGCTGCTCGCGGGAGCGAGCTTGCTGGTGCTTTCGCAGGCCCTGCGACCGACCGAGCTCGCGAGTGCGCGTCGCTCGCTCGCATGGGGTGCGCTCCTCGGCGCACTGTGCGGCCTGCTCGTCGGTTCGTGGGTCGCCTCGCTGCTCTACGTGCTCGAACTGCAGCTGGTGCTCGGCTGGATGCTCTGGCGTCGCTCGCGCACCGCCCAGCCGGGATTGGCCCCTCTGGGATGCGCGATGCACGCCACCGCGGCACTGGTGCTCCTGCCTGCCGTACTCGCCAGCCCTTGGCGCGCGGAATTCCCGTGGATGGTGGTGAACCTCTCGTGGTTCCACCTCGCCGAGTTCGCGCTCGGCGCGCTCGTGTTCGTGCCGCTGGGGCATCGCTCGCTGGCGCAGGGTACGCGCGCGGCGCGGCTCTACCCTGCGCTGGTGCTCGTGGCGCTCGCCTCGATCGCGCTACTTGGGTGGTCGCTCGGGCTCGCGCCGGCGCGCGGCATCGCCGAGGGTTTCGACTGGGTCGCGCGCGTCGATCGCTTCATGGACAGCGTCCAGGAGTCGATGCCGCTCGTCGGCAGCCGCGCCGAAGAGGGCGTGCTGTTTCTCGCGCTCGGCTACAGCGTGCTGCTCGTGCCGATCGCGCTCGGATGGGCCGCGTGGCGAGCCTTGCGCCAGCGCGAGGACGAGCTGCTGCCGTGGGTGGCCGCGACCGCGCTGCTTCTTCCCCAGGCGCTGCAGCAGCGCCGCTTCGCGGATGCCCTGGCGATTCCAATGGCGGTCCTGCTCGGCTTCGCCGCCGCGCACGTGGCGACGCGCCTGCGCTCGCGCGTGCTCGCCCTGACGTTCGCGCTCCTCGCGCTCGCCGCGCACTGGCCGAGCGCCAGCTCCGCGTGGCGCCGGCTCTCCGCGCCGCGCGATCCGCAGCTCGGTGGACCGTTCGATCCCGTGGCGGGCGAGCGCATCGCGCTGGAGTGGATCCGCTCGCGCACGAGCGGCGCCGACGAGTGGAGCGTGCTCGCGCACTGGGATCGCGGTCACGTGATCGAGTGGGCCGCCGGAGCCCCGAGCGTCGCGACGAACTTCGGCAGCTACATCGGTGTCGATAGCTACCAGGATCCGGCCCGATTCTTTCTTGGCGAGGACCTGAAGGACGCGCGCGAGCTGCTCGTGCGCCGTCACGTGCGGTTCGTCTTCGCTCCCGCGACGCTGCTGCAGCTCGTGCCCTCGATGTGTCGCATCGCCGCGCCGGAGCGCCGGGAGCAGCTCCTGCGGGAGGGCTCGCAGGGCCAGCTCGTGCTCGCGGATCGCTGGTACGCCACGCTGGCTTCGCGCCTGCTGTTCAATGGCACGGCCGTGCTGCCCAATGGGGTGCCGATCCACGACCAGCCCGAGGCTCCGGGCTTCCTGCGACTCGTGCACGTCTCCCCCCATCGCGATCCGCGTCACCTCGATCCGGTCACCGGACTGCGTTTCCCTGTGGCGTTCGTCTGGGAACACGTGCAGGGCGCGCAGGTCGAGGTTCGCGGGCCACGTGGCGCGGACGTCGAGCTGGAGATCAAGCTGGAGTTCGCCGCCAGTCGCTATCGCGTGCCGTGGCGCGCGAGCGCGCGCCTCGGCGACGACCAGCGGACCACGTTCCGCGTGCCCTACTCAACGGAGTCCAACGGTGACGCGACGCTCGCGCGTGCCACGTGGCGCATCGGGGACCGGAGCGGAACGCTCGTGATTCCCGAGTCCAGCGTGCTCGAGGGCCGCGTCGTGCAGGTGCCGTGAGCGAACCCACGGACAAGTGGAGCGCGCCGGGCAGCGGCGAGCACTACGCCGGGCCGCGCTTCGCGACGGCGCGCGCGGCCGGTCGTGACCCGCGCACCATCGCGCGCCTCCTCGAGCGTCACGGCGTCCGCGGTCCCATCCTCGACGCACCCTGCGGAACGGGGCGGCTGTCGAGCACGCTCGCGCGCTTTGGCCAGCGCGTCGTGTCGCTCGATCTATCCGCCTCCATGCTCGCCTCCGCGCGCGAGCGACTCCCGGGCGCGGCCCTACAGGCGAGCGTGAGCGCCCTGCCGTTCCGGGAGCGTTCCTTCGACGTCGTGGTGAGCTGTCGCTTCCTCCACCACCTGCAGGAACGAGAGGCACGCCGCGTCGCGCTGCGCGAGTTGCTGCGCGCGAGCGATCGGCTCGTGGTCGCGTCGTTCTGGGACTCCGCCTCCTGGCCCGCGTTGCGCGTGCGGCTCGGACTGCGCCGAAGCGAGGGCCCCCGCGGTCGCACGGCCTGCTCGCGCGCGGAGCTCGAGGAGCTCGTCGCCGACGGTGGAGCGCGCGTGCTCGAGTACGCGACCGGCCTGCGATTCCTTAGCCAGCAGACGTTCTTCGTCGCGGAGCGGGTTCGTTGAAGGCCGTGCGCGTCACGACGGCGGACGGCACGCTCGTGGGGCACGAAGAATGGCCCGGCCTGATCGCGGAGCTGGCCCATGTCGTGCGGGCCGCCGAGCGCGATCGACTCGTCCTCGGCTGCCTGCGTGAGCTCGCGAACCGGCGCCTGTGGCTCAAGGGAGACCACCTGCCCGGCTCGGCGCGCTGGCGCTACAGCCTGCGTCGACTCGCCGGCCTGCCCCTGCCCCGCGAGCGCGAGGCGCTCAACCTGCAGTGGCTGCGCGAACGCCTGTTCCGCGCTCCGCAGCCTCTCGCTTCCTGCGCGCTGGTCCGCAGCGGTCTCGTGCGCTATCAGATTCTGGTCCTCGCGCCGCTGCCGGAGCATCGCGCCTTTCCTGACGCGTTCGCGGCGGCGAGCTCGCTCGAACGCGCGCGCTGGATCGACGAACTCGCGCGGGAAGTCGCGCGCCTGCACGCGCTGCATTTCGTGCACCGCGATCTCTTCCTGCGCAACGTGGTCGTCGGCCGCGACCCTGCCAGCACCGACGAACGGGAGCTGTGCTTCCTCGATGCCTGGCACGCGCCCTACGCGCGCCCCCGTCGCGGCGTCGCCTACGACCTCGGATGCCTGTTGCTCGACGCGGTCGCGCTCTTCTCCGTCGACGAGCTCGGGCGCTGGATCGAGCTCTACGCTTGCGAGCGCGACGCGCAAGGCGCGCCCATCGATCTGTCGAAGCTGCTGCCAAAGGCCGCCGCGCATCGCAGCGAGCTCGTCTCGCGCCGCAACGCGCGCGGCGGAGCGAAGGTTCCGCAGGAGTGGGACTGGCGACCGTTCGCGCGCGCCGGCTCGACGCGCTAGTCGCGGAACGGGCTCTCGCGCTCTGCGCAGGCGGCCTGCAGGCGCGCACGCACGCTCGCTTGCAGCTCGACGGGCACGCGGCACGCGTACCACTCGCCACGCAGGCGCCAGCGCAGGTGCTCGCCCGTCAGCCGCCATTCCTCGAGCTGCGCGAACTCGCGCGCACTCCAGCCACGCCGCACGCCACGCTCTCCGACGTCCGCGTCCTGCGCCAGCGGGCTGGAGGCGAAGAGGGCCGTCGACACAGCGAGAGAAGCCAGCGCCAGCACGCCCGGCAGGTCCTCCCAGTGCACGACCACCGCGGCCACCGCCAGCGCCGTGCTCGTCAGCGCACTCCGCAGCCAGAACCGCGAGGCTCGCTCGCTCGCCACGACTGGCCCCACGCGGCCGGACATGCGCCCGCGCGCGACGAGCACGAGCGAGAGCGCGGCGAGGCCCAGCCCGAGGGTCGGGAGCAGCGCGAGCGCGAGCGCGAAGTGAATCTGCGAGTCCATCGGCGTGGGAAGTCTAGCGTGCAGGCATTCGCGGGCACGTCCGCTTCAACGCATCAGCGCCATCGGAGCGCTCGACACTCCGAGCTGCAGACGCGCTCCGGCTCGTTCCGCCGCCTCGCTCGGGGAAGCGCGCCCCGCGAGCAGCTCGGAGTAGGCATCGAGCGCTGCCTTGGCTTCGACGCGGGTTTCGCGCACGAACTCGACGCGATAGCGACGCACACCGAGAGCGAGCAGCTCCGGAACGAGCAGCGCGGAGCTCTGCAGCGTCGCGTCGAACACCGTGTTGCGACAGCCGACGTCGACGATCACGGGATGCTCGCGTCCCTTGTGGTCGCGCAGCGCGACGCGATGGCTCTCGCAGGGACGGCCGCAGGTCCGGTGGTCGCGGCCGCGCGAGAGCAGGTGCGAATAGACACAGTGCTCGGTGTGAAAGGTCGCGATGCGGTGGTGCAGCGTGATGGCGAAGCGCGCGGGATCGCTCGCGGTGAGCAGCGCTCGCAGCTGCGCCTCGTCGAGGTCGTGGGACGCCGTGAGCGTGTCGAGCCCGCGGTCGAAGAGCTCGCGCGCCGTGATCGAGTTGGTGACGTTGAGCGAGAAGTCGCCGTGCAGGAGCGGGCGGCCGCCGTCGCGGCGATGGCGCTGGAACTGCACCAGCGCACCCCAGTGCCGCACGAGCACCGCGTCGGGCGCGAGGGCCTCGAGGCGCCGGTCGTAGCCTTCCTCGCCGGGCTTCTGCACGCGCACCGTCGCGAGCGTGACGGACAGCCCGGCTGCGCGCGCTCGGGCCACCGCCTGCGCGAGCCCGACCATCTCCATCCAGTCGAGCTCGACTTCGCGCACTCCGCACGCGATGGCGGCTTCGAGCTGTCCGAGCTCGCGACACAGCGGCACGAGCCTCGGCTCGGCCTCCGGCGCGCTCGTCTGGCGCCGCGCCGCCGCGAGCAGGCCGGGCAACACCGGCTGCGCCGCGATCTCGCGCTCGGGTCCCCGCTCGATCTGTGCCTGCAGCGTGGCCACCAATTCGCGCCGCAGGGCCTTGAGCTCGGAGACGGGCAGGTGCAGTCCGCGCGCGAGGCCACCGAGCTGCAAGCGCTCGAGCCGGAACGGTGTGCCGCCGAACGCGGCGAGCTTCGAGCGCACGAGCGCCTCGTCGAGGCCCGCGCCCGACGCTTCCGCGAGCGCCGAGGCGCTCTGCGCAAAGGCTGTCGCGTGACCACAGCGGGCGCTCGCCCGCAGCGGTTCGCCGGCGCGCCCCTCGAGCGTCAGCGCGATCGGCAGGCGCCCCGAGGGCTCGCCGAGCCCGAGCGCGCGCTCGACCTCGCGCTGGATCGACGGGTCTCCGCTCACCCACACGAGCTGCCCGGGCTCAACGCGCCCGAGATCCGGCCCCGGAACGCCAAACCACAGGCGCCAGCCATCGTCCGTGCGTTCGGCGCGGAAGATCGGGCCGCCCTGCTCGTGCTTGTCCTCCGGGTTGCCAGCGTCGAACACGACGCCCATGCCCGGTCGCACCTCGAGTTCCTCGGGCTGCGGTCCCTCGCTCGCGCTGCCGGAGCCGCCGAAGCCGGCGAGCGCCGCATTCGGAGTGCCCTGCGGACCGCCCGCGCGCGACTCCGCCGCGAGACCGCCGGTCCACGGCCGGCCCGCGAGGTCGCGCTCGACCCACACGCTCGCGCCCTCGACGCGCTCGACCACGCCGAGGTAGAGGCCGCGGTGCTTGGGGAAGCGCCCTTCGACCAGCGTCTGGTGGTCGCTGCCGCCGAGGAATCCGTCGCTGAAGCCGCGCGTGTAGGCGAGGGACGCGCGCAGCAGGTCGCGCCGCACGCGCGCGACGGCTTCCTCGCCTTGCGCGAGCGCGTCGACGTAGTGGCGATACGTCTCCGTCGCCGTCGCCACGTAGGTCGCGTTCTTCTGGCGCCCCTCGATCTTGAGGCCGTGCACGCCGATGCGCGCGAGCTCCTCGACCGCGCGCACGCCGGCGAGATCCTTCGGGCTCAGCAGGTACTTCACGTCGCCGAGCTCGCGCTCCTCGCCGTCGACGACGAGGTCGTAGGGCATGCGACAGGACTGGGCGCACTCGCCGCGATTCGCGGAACGGCCGCCCCACGCCTCGCTGGTGAGACACTGGCCGGACCACGACACGCACAGCGCGCCGTGGATGAACACCTCGAGCTCGATGTCGGTGCCCTTGCGGAGCAGCGCGATCTCGTCGACCGAGAGTTCGCGCGGCACGACCACGCGCGTGGCCCCGAGCGAGCGCGCGAACTCGGCGCCCTCGGCGCTCGAGATCGTCATCTGCGTGCTGGCGTGCACTTCGAGCGCGGGACAAGTCGCGCGTGCGATGCGCGCCACAGCCGGGTCCTGCACGATGAGCGCATCGACTCCGGCCTCCGCGGCGAGGCGCACGATGCGCTCGACCAGCTCGAGCTCCGGCTCGAACACGAGCGTGTTGAGCGCGAGGTAGGCACGCGCTCCGGCGCGGTGGATGCGCGCCACGGTCTCCGGCAAGCGCTCCGAAGTGAAGTTCCCGGCGCGCGCCCGGGCATTGAAGCCCTCGGAGAGCCCGAAGTAGACGCTGTCGGCTCCCGCCCACAGCGCCGCGGCAAGGGCCGCGTCATCCCCCGCCGGCGCGAGCACCTCCGGCATGCGTTCTCCGCCGCGTTCCATGGCGTGCGACGGTAGCATCCTGCCCATGCCCCGTCAGCGCGCAGCCCCTGCTCCCCCGCCGCGCGAGCTCCTCCGCGCGCGCCGCTCGATGGACCGCGCGAACACTCGCCTGCTCGCCGCGCTCGCCGCCCGGGCGCGCATCGCCTCCGAGATCGGCGTACTCAAGCGACGTCTCGGCCTCGCCGCCGCCGACCCGCGCCGCGAGCGCGAGATGCTCGCGCAGCTGCTCGACTCCGCCCCGGAAGGCTTCTCGCGCGCCGCTCTCGCGCGCATCCTGAAGAGCGTGTTCCGCGAGTCGCGGGCGCTCGTCCGCGCGAAGACGCGGCGCTAGCCCACCACGAACGGATCGGAGTGCCCCGCGGCGATGCACGCCGCGCGCGTGTCGAGCGCGAGCTTGAGGTAGCGCCCGCTCGTGCGCCGCACGATCTCGAGTTCGCGCTCGGTGAGCTCGCGCTTGACGATGCCGGGGACGCCGACGACCAGCGTCCGTGGCGGAACCTGCATTCCCTCGCGCACGAGCGCGCCCGCTGCGACCAGCGCCTCCGCTCCGATACGCGCACCGTCGAGCACGCGCGCTCCGATCCCGATCAGGGCGCCGTCCTCGACCACGCAGCCGTGCAGCGTCGCCTGGTGCCCGATCGACACGCGCTCGCCGATCACCACGGGCCACTCACCCAGCGTGCCGTGGAGCACCGCGCCATCCTGCACGTTGGACTCCGCTCCGATGCGGATCGAGTTCACGTCGCCGCGCACCACCGTCGCGTACCAGACCGAGACCCGCGGGCCGAGCTCGACCTCGCCGACCACCGAGCAGGTCGGCGCGAGGAACACCCCCGGCGCGAAGCGCGGCGCGCGGGAACCGTAGGGCAGGACGAGAGCTTGCATCAGGGACTTTCTCGCGGGCGCGGCCGGTTTCGGACGGTTTCCGCGCAGCGAGCCTAGCCTGCTGCGGCTCGCAGCGCCCGGCCGCGCTCGTGCGCCCCTTGTTGCGACAAGTTCGCAACGGCATAGTGCTGCCCCGATGAGCCGCCCGGTCCAGCCCCACGCCGCCGAACGCGAGTCCGCGCTCGAGCGCGCCGCCGAGGCCCTGCGCGCCCGCGGACTGCCGCTCACGCTGCAGCGCCGCGCGATCCTCGAGCGCTTCCTCGGCTGCACGGACCACCCCGCGGCCGACACGCTGCACGCCGACGTCGCCGTCCGCATGCCGGGCCTCTCGCGCGCGACCGTGTACCGCACCCTCGAGACGCTGGTGGAGCTCGGGCTCGCCGTGCGCATCCCGCACCCGGGCTGGGAACAGCGCTACGACCCGCGCACCGACCTCCACCACCACCTCGTGTGCGACACCTGCGGCGCCGTGCTCGACCACGAGGCGCCGGCCCTCGATCACCTGCCCCTCCCCGCTCGCGCGGGCGGCTTCGAGGCGCAGGGCTACAGCGTGCAGTTCCGCGGCCAGTGCGCCGCGTGCGCGCGCTCCACCGACCGCCGGCGTCCCGCGCCGCGCAGGAACGGGGCGTGAGAGCCTCTCGCGCCCCCTCGAAACCCATCGTCTCCCAACCCCGCAACCAAGGAACCCCATGAGCAACCTGAAGGGCTCGAAGACCCACGCCAACCTGAAGGCCGCGTTCGCCGGCGAGAGCCAGGCCAACCGCCGTTACCTGTACTTCGCGAAGATCGCCGACGTCGAGGGCTACCCCGAAGTGGCCGGCAACTTCCGCGACACCGCCGAAGGCGAGACCGGCCACGCCCATGGCCACCTCGACTTCCTGAAGAAGGCCGGCGATCCGGCCACGGACCTGCCGATCGGCGACACGGTCCTCAACCTCAAGGCCTCGGTCGCGGGCGAGACCCACGAGTACACCGACATGTACCCCGGCATGGCGAAGACGGCCCGCGAAGAGGGCTTCGCCGAGATCGCCGACTGGTTCGAGACGCTCGCCAAGGCCGAGAAGGCCCACGCCGGCAAGTTCGCCGCGATGCTGAAGTCGATCTCCTGATCGATCGCGTGCGTCCCTGACAGCGCGGCCGGCGTGCGGTGAGAGCCGGCGCCGGCCGCGTGCATTTCTCCACGCTCCGCAGCACACTCCCCACATGTCCGAGCACGACCACGACGATCTCGCCGCCTCCGCGCACCCGCCGATCTCGTACACGCCGACCGACGGCCTGTGCTACGACCCCAGCGAGCCCGCGTACTGGGACGCCGGGCTGCTGCGCAAGGAGATCGAGCGCGCCTTCGACCTGTGCCACGGCTGCCGCATGTGCTTCAAGTACTGCGACAGCTTCCCGGTGATGTTCGACCTCATCGACACGAAGCACGCCGGCGACACGCGCAAGCTCACCGAGCCGGAGGTCAACCGCGTCGCCGACGCCTGCTTCCAGTGCAAGCTCTGCGACGTGCAGTGCCCGTACACGCCGCGCGACAAGCACGAGTTCCAGCTCGACTTCCCCAAGCTCATCCACCGCCACCAGGCCGTGCGCGCGAAGAAGGACGGCGTCCAGCTGCGCGACCGCGTGCTCGGCGACCCCGACCTGGCCGGCGCGGCCGCGCGCGCGAGCTTCGGCCTCGCCAACACCATGAACCGCGTGGGCCTGCACCGCTGGTTCATGGAGAAGGCGCTCGGCATCCACCGCGACAAGCTGCTGCCGGAGTTCGCCTCGACGACCTTCGAGCGCTGGGCAGAACAGGCGGGCAAGACCGTCGAGCGACCGGGCACCGAGACCGTGCTCTTCCAGACCTGCTACGTGCAGAACAACGAGCCTCAGATCGGGCGCGACACGCTCGAGGTCATGGACAAGAATCAGGTCGGCTGCGGCTGCGTGAAGGGCCTCGCCTGCTGCGGCATGCCCGCGTGGGAGCACGGCGACCTCGAGACGCTGCGCAAGAACGCGCGCCACAACCTCGACCTCCTGATGCCGCATGTCGAGGCCGGGGCGAAGGTGCTCGCCATCAACCCGACCTGCTCGATGATGATGCGCCGCGAGTATCCCGAGCTGCTCGAGGGCGAGGACCGCGAGCGCGCGAAGAAGCTCGCGGAGGCCGTGCGCGACCCGAGCGAGTACTTGTGGTCGATCCGCGAGGAAGAGCGCTTCAACACGAACTTCCAGTCGACGCCCGGCGAGAGCGTGGCGTACCACGCGCCCTGCCACCTGCGGGCGCAGGCGATCGGCTTCCGCGGGCGCGACCTCCTGCGCAAGATCCCCGGCGTCGTGCCGCGCATGGTGATGGAGTGCTGCGGCCACGACGGCACCTACGCCATGAAGGTCGAGGGCTTCGAGCCGAGCCAGCGCTACGGCAAGAACTCCTTCGAGGGCATGCAGGCGGCCGGCAGCGAGGTGTGGGCGACCGACTGCCCGCTGGCCGCGCTCCAGTTCGCCCAGCACGCGGGCAAGAAGCCCATGCACCCCATGTCGATCCTCGCGCGCGCCTACCGCGCCGACGGCTTCGCCCAGCGGGTGCCGCCGCGGGAGTCCTGAGGGCCCGTCCTGAGAGAGTCAGGGCGCGCTGCGGGCCGGGCGCGGGCCCGCAGCGTGAAGCCAGCATCAGGGACGCCCTTTTCTTGATCGGATCTTGATCCGTTCTTGATGGAAGCGGGACGGGGACGTCATCCTGCTCGCCCCCACTCCACTCAAGGAGCCCCCGCATGGCCTTCCGCCTGTTCCCCCGCAACGAGGAGTTCTTCGACCTCTTCGACGAGTCCGGCGCCCGGATCGTCGAGGTCGCGAAGGCGTTCCAGAACCTGCTCAAGGACCCGCCGCACTTCCGCGAGAACGCGCGCGCGGTGAAGGAGATCGAGAACCAGACCGACCGGGTCACGCACCGCGGGCTGGAGATGCTCTACCAGACCTACATCACGCCCATCGACCGCGAGGACATCCACGCGCTCGTGACGCGCCTCGACGACGTCGTCGACTACATCGACGCCTGCGCCCAGCGCTTCGTGATGTTCGGCATCGAGAAGGTGCCCGACGAGCTGCACGCCCAGGCGCAGGTGCTCGTGCTCATGACCGAGCGCCTGCAGACCACGATCAAGGGCCTGCGCGACATGAAGAGGATCCCGGAGATGAAGTCATCCCTGCTCGAGCTCTCCAAGCTCGAGAACGAGGGCGACCAGATCTTCCGCGGCGTGCTCGCGAAGCTGATCGCGGACGAGCGCGCGGCGCAGCACAAGGACCCGGTGAAGCTGATCGTGATGAAGGAGCTGCACGAGATCACCGAGTCGGCCCTCGACAAGTGCTCCAGCGTCGGCCACGTGATCGAAGCGATCATCCTGAAGAATGGCTGATCCGACCTTCCTGATCATCGCCGTGGTCATCGCGGCGCTGATCTTCGACTACACCAACGGCTGGAACGACTCGGCCAACGCGATCGCCACCGTGGTGTCGACGCGCGTGCTGAGCCCGTCGACGGCCGTGCTGCTCGCCGCTGCGCTCAACTTCGGCGGCGCGCTGGTCTCCACCAAGGTCGCCAAGACCATCGGCGGCGGCCTCGTGGACCCACAGTTCGTGACCCAGACCGTGGTGCTCGCCTCGATGCTCGGCGCAGCGCTGTGGGTCGGCGGCATGACGTGGCTCGGGATGCCGATCTCCGGCTCGCACTCGCTGATCGGCTCGCTGATCGGCGCCGCCACCATGGCCAAGGGCGCGGACATCGTGAACCTCGGCGGCGTCCAGAAGACGCTGGTCGCCATGCTGGTGTCCCCCATCGCGGGCCTCTTGTTCGGCTTCCTGCTGATGTGGGGGCTCCTGTGGCTCGTGCGGCGCTGGTCGCCGCGGCGCGTGCAGGGCACCTTCGGCAAGGCGCAGCTCCTGAGCGTGTCGTGGATGGCCTGGGAGCACGGCAACAACGACGCGCAGAAGGTCATGGGCGTGATCACGCTCGCGCTCGTCGCGGGCAAGTTCCAGACCGACATGGAAGTGCCCCTGTGGGTCAAGCTCGCCTGCGCGACCGTGATGGCGCTCGGCACCGCGGCCGGCGGCTGGAAGGTGATCAAGACGCTCGGCTCGGGCCTGATCAAGATCCAGCCCATCCACGGCTTCGCCGCCGAGACCGCCGCGAGCGCCACGCTGGGCGTCGCGGCCTACATGGGCGTGCCGGTCTCGACCACGCACACCATCACCGGCTCGATCATGGGCGTGGGCGCGACCAAGCGCCTGTCGGCCGTGCGCTGGGGCTTGGGCAGCAAGATCCTGATGGCCTGGGTCTTCACCCTGCCGGCCACGGCGATCCTTGCGGCGCTCGTCTACCGGCTCCTCAACGTGGTGTTCGGGCTCGTCTGAGCGCGAGCGATCGCGATCGACCACGGGGCCCGCCTCGGCACGCGCCGGAGCGGGCCCCGCGCCTTGTTCCGAGGGTGGCCTCAGGCCGCGACCGCGACCCGGCGCAGCAGCGACAGCGTGACCGTGAAGAAGCGGTCCCTGGCGTCGCACAGCGGCAGGTCGCCGAGCTCGAAGTCGACCGAGACCACGTGCATGCCGCGCGCAAAGTGCAGGGAGTAGCTCGCGCCCATGATCACGGACGGCACCGAGATGTTCTCCATCTCAAAGGAGGTGCCCGTGAGCAGCTCCTTGACGCGACCGGCGATCATGTTGCCGATCTCGCCGATGGCGTCGATGACCTCGTGGTCCACCTGATTGCGCTGCTCGCCGAGCAGCGCGCCCGCCACGTGCAGGAGCGCGCGCTCGGACATCGAGATGGCGCAGGTGCCGTTGGTCTTCCCGACCATGCCCACCATCACCGAGATCGGTCGCGACGCGGTGTAGAAGCGCGAGGCGCCGACCGGGGGCGGCTGGAGCCCGGTCATGGAGAGCCCCTCGGCCGTTCCGCGGATGACGGCTTCGAGCAGGATGGGGTCGAGCTGCAGGCTGGACATCGTGGTGGGGTGGCGGGGTCGGGCGCGCTCCGCTCCCCGCTCCAAGGGGGACCGGCGGGGGGCGCTGGTGCCCTAGCTATCGCTCCGACCGATCCGGCGCCTTGACCGACAGTCGGATCTATTTCGTTTCAGGGCTGGAAACTGCCCCGTCCGCGCAGCAGGCGGGAAGGACTTTCGCGCTGGCCTCGGGTGCCACGGGCGAGAGCCCCCGAACGAGGGTCCAGCCCCCGTAGGCGAGCAGCCCCACGGCCGCGAGCCGTGCGCCCCGGGCGCGCCATGTTGCAGGAATGCGTCCCGCGCCCAGCGCGAGCGCCCCCAGCACCGGTCCCGTGGCAAGGCCAAAGGCAAAGGGGCCCGCCAGCGCGAGCGCGGGCTCGGCCGCCGCGGCGCCGAGCGCGATGGCCGACCAGGAGAGGCCGCAGGGCAAGAGCCCATTGGCGGCGCCGAAGGCGAGCCCGCGCAGCGCGAGCGGCAGCTCATCGGTCCCGCGCAGGGCGCCGCGCAGGAGCCCCTCGAGCGCCCCGAGCGGCCTCCAGCGCGGCAGGTGCAGCCAGCCGAGGCCCGAGAGCGCCACGCCGATCATCACACCGCCGGCAGCGATGGCGAGCGCACTGCGTCCGGCGCCGAGCCAGACCGCCTCGCGTCCGCCGAGCGCGCTCACGGTGCGCGACGCGAGGAGCGCGAGCACCGCGTACATCGCCGCCTTGCCGACCACGTAGCTCGCCACGTCCACGGGTCGCGGCGTCCCGCGCGCGAGCGCGAACGAGAGTGCCAGCGGCCCGCACATGCCGGCGCAGTGCAGCGAGCCCGCGAGCCCGAGCGCTAGGTACGGCGCGAGCTCGAGCACCGCGCTCACGACTGGGCCTCCGCGCGCTCCGGCGCACCGCTGTTGCGCGCACCTTCCGGCAGGAAGCCCATCCGCAGCGGCGTCGGCTCCGCCGAGCGCGCGTTCGTGCCTTCGCAGGCGCTCACGCAGTCACCGCAGCGGATGCAGAGCGAGAAATTCGAGAGCCCGTCGGGATAGAAGCCCTCGCCTGTCCGGTACGCGCCGCCGGACATCGCCCGCGGCTTCAGGTCCATCGGGCAGGCCGTGTCGCAGGCACCGCAGTCCGTGCAGCTCGACGGATGCGCGAACTCGATCCCGTTGTGCGTGTCGTGCCCGAGCAGCGCGAAGTACACGCCCGACGGACACCAGTTGCGGCAGAAGCCCAGTCCCACGCGCTGCACGAAGAAGTAGAAGCTCGTCACCATCGCGAGCAGGAAGCTCGCCGCCAGCGCGATCGCCAGAGCGGAGCCGTCGCGGAACACGCGCCAGTCGAGCCAGAAGCTGAACGTGATCCCCGAGAGCAACGAGCACGTGCCGAGGAGCGTCGCGATCCCGATCGCCCGGTCCCGGCGCGTCTTCGCGCGGAAGCGCAGCCACTCGCCGAGCCGCGCCACGGCGCCGTAGGGGCACACGAAGCCACACAGGTAACGGCCGAGGAAGCGACTGACGAGGAGGATGGCGAGGTTGATCGCGAGGAACGGAAAGGCGAAGCGCTTCGCCGTCTCGACCAGCCCGAGCTCCTGCCCCAGAGACTCGTGGTGCCCGCCCCACAGGTCGAAGCGCAGGAGCCCGAAGGCCGGGAGCGCCGCGATGAGCAGGGTGAACGCCACCGCCACGGCGATGCGCACGCGGGTGTAGCGATGCAGGGCGCCCCGGGCACGGCCGAGCCCCTGTACGACCTTGTCCCGTGTCTTTCCGAGCGGCATGGCGAGGCCTCCACGAACTGTGTCGGGAGGTCGGCGAGCGAACTTAGGTGGGACTACGCACACCCGCCGTAGGCCCGAGTGCGGAGGCGGCCTGCGGACTGGTGCGTAGCTCGGCCTTGGCTTCGCCCTCGCGACGCCGGTGGATCAGCCGACCGGAGTTGAGCACCGAGAACACGCTCGACACGACCATCGACGAGGCCGCGAAGATCGGGGTCAGGCGGCCCGTCGCGGCGAGGTACAAGCCCACGCCGTTGTAGAGAAACGCCCAGGCGAGGTTGAGCTTCGCGGCGAGCACCGCCGAGCGCGCGAGCGCGAGCAGGCCCGGCAGCTCCTGCAGCCCCGGACGCAGCAAGTTCACCTGCGCCGCCGCGAGGCTGGTCGCCGAGCCGCCGGCCATCGAGATGCCCACCTCCGCGGCCGCGAGCGCCGCCGCGTCGTTCAGGCCGTCCCCGACGAACGCGCTCACGCGCCCGTGAGCCCGGATGCGGGCCACCTTGTCCGCCGGCGACAGGCGGGACTCCACCTCGACTCCGAGCTCCGCCGCGAGCGCGCGCGCGGGTCCCTCCGAGTCGCCCGTGAGCACGGCGAGCTCGCAGCCCTCGCGCCGCAGCTCCGCGAGCACGGCGCGCGCCTCCGCGCGGGCCGGGGAGCGCAGCACGAAGCGCGCGAGGCGCACGCGACGACCGCCCTCGGATGCGACGAGCTGCACGACCGTCGCTCCGCCGAGGTCCGCGTCGCGGTCGCTCTCGAGCGCCAGCGCGCGCCCTTCGAGCTCGCCTTCGACTCCGACGCCCGGAACGGCGCGGAAGCCGCGCACCTCGGGCAGCTCGCCGCCGCCGCGCGAGCGCCACGCCGCGCGGATCGAGCGCGCGATGGGGTGCTCGCTGCCGACCTCGAGCGCCGCCGCGAGCCGCAGGGCCGCGCTCGCCTCGTGGCCGTCCTCGGCATCGATGCGCTCGAGCTCGAACTCGCCCGAGGTCAGCGTGCCGGTCTTGTCGAGCAGCACCGAGCGCACGCGCGCGAGCCGCTCGAGCGCCTCGCCGCCGCGCACGAGCACGCCGCGCCGCCACGCCACCCCCATCGCCGTCCAGAATGCGAGCGGCGTCGCGATGCCGAGCGCGCAGGGACACGAGATCAGCACCACCGAGAGCCCGTCGAGCCACGCTTGCTCCGCTCCCTGCTCACGCCAACGGAAGGCGACGACCAGTGCCGCGAGCACGAACACGAGCGGCATCAGCGCGGCG
>CAITGX010000253.1 GCA_903892045.1 uncultured Planctomycetota bacterium
GAGCCGGAGCGCGCGGCCGCCACCAACGCGCGCGCGCCGCGGGAAGTCGCCCGAGCGTGCGCCGCGCTCGGCCTGCGACTGGTCCACGTCTCGACCGACCTCGCCTTCGGCGCCACACCGGCGCCTCCGGGCGGCTTCCGCGAGGACCACGAGCCGGCGCCGATCTCGACCTACGGCCGCACCAAGGTCGCGGGCGAGCGCGCGGTGCTCGAGGCCCATCCCGCGGCGCTCGTCGCGCGCATCCCGCTGCTCTACGGCGACTCGCTCGGCCGCGGGCTCGGCGCCACCGACGGGCTGCTCGCCGCCCTCGCGCGCGGCGAGACCCCGACGCTCTTCAGCGACGAGTGGCGCACGCCGCTCGACGTCGTCGACGCCGCCGACGCGCTGCTCGAGCTCGCGCACGACTCGCTCGGTGGCCTCCTGCACCTCGCCGGCCCCGAGCGCATCTCGCGCGCCGAGCTGGGCCAGTGCGCCGTCCGCGCCGCGGGCTCGAACGTCGCGCTCCGCACCGCGCCCCGCTCCTCCGCCCCGTCCAACAACCTGCGCCCCGCCGACGTGTGCCTCGACACCACGCTCGCCCGCTCCCACCTGCGCACCCGCCTGCGTCCCGTCCGCGAGGCGCTCGGCGGCTAGGGCCCCGAGAGGGTGCCGCGCGCGAGTCTCCACGGGGCGGCGCGTGAAGCGGTGGGAGGGGGTCGGTACCCTAGTCGGCCCGCAAGGAGCGAGCGAGACGACGCATGGAACTGCCGACGCGATTTGAGCCCAAGGAACACGAAGGCCCCATCTATTCCGCGTGGAAGGCCTCCGGTGGCTTCCAGCCCCGGCCGGCGCGCGGCGGGCGGGGGACGTACTGCGTCATGATCCCGCCGCCGAACGTGACGGGCGTGCTGCACATGGGGCACGCGCTCAACAACACGATCCAGGACATCTGCGTGCGGCACCGGCGCATGCAGGGCTACGAGACGCTGTGGGTGCCGGGCACGGACCACGCGGGCATCGCCACGCAGGCGGTGGTCGAGAAGAAGCTCTTCGCGGAGAAGAAGCTCAAGCGTCAGGACATGGGGCGCGAGGCGTTCCTGGGCGAGGTGTGGAAGTGGAAGGAGGAGCACGGCTCCAAGATCCTCGAGCAGCTCGCACGGCTGGGAAGCTCCTGCGACTGGTCGCGCACGCGCTTCACGCTGGAAGAGGGCATGTCGCGCGCCGTGCGCGAGAGCTTCGTGCGCCTGTTCGAGAAGGGCCTCGTGTACCGCGGGGCGCGGCTCGTCAACTGGGACTGCGTGCTCGAGACCGCCGTCTCCGACGACGAGATCGAGATGGTGGAGCGCAAGGACAAGCTGTACTTCCTCCAGTACGCGATCGAAGGGCAGCCCGGGCGCACGATCACGGTCGCGACGACGCGCCCCGAGACGATGTTCGGCGACACCGGCATCGCGGTGAATGGCGACGACGAGCGCTACCGCGACCTCGTCGGCAAGAAGGCGCTGATCCCGTTCATCGGCCGCGCGATCCCGATCCTCGCCGACGAGACGGTCGAGGCGAAGTTCGGCACGGGCGCGGTCAAGATCACGCCGGGACACGACCCGGCGGACTACGAGCGTGGCGCGCGCTTCAAGCTCGCGATCGTCACGATCCTCTCGAAGGACGGCAAGCTCGTCGGCGACTGCGGCCCGTTCACCGGCATGACGCGCGAGAAGGCGCGCACGGAGCTCCTGAAGCAGCTCGAGGCGCAGGGCGCGCTCGAGAAGGCGCAGGACCTCGTGCACAACGTGCCGATCTCCGACCGCTCGAAGAGCGTGATCGAGCCGCTCGTCAGCGAGCAGTGGTTCGTGAAGATGAAGCCGCTCGCGGAGCCCGCGATCGCGGCCGCCAAGTCGGGCAAGCTGCGCTTCCACCCGGAGCGCTGGCAGAACGTGTATCTCCAGTGGCTCGAGAACGTGCACGACTGGTGCATCTCGCGCCAGCTGTGGTGGGGCCACCGCATCCCGGTCTGGTACGACGAGGACGGCGTGCCGGTCGCGTCGCGCACCGACCTCGCCCTCGGCTCGCCGCACCCCAAGACCGGCAAGCCGGTCGTGCGCCAGGACGAGGACGTGATGGACACGTGGGCGAGCTCGTGGCTGTGGCCCTTCGCCACGCTCGGCTGGCCCGACCGCACTCCTGACCTCGAGCGCTTCTACCCGACGCAGTTCCTCTCGACGGCGCGCGACATCATCTACCTGTGGGTCGCGCGCATGGTGATGGCGGGCTACGAGTTCTGTGACCACCTGCCCGCGGACAAGCGCTGCCCGTTCGACGTGGTCAACGTGCACGCGACGGTGCTCGACGCGCAGGGACGGCGCATGTCGAAGTCCTTGGGCAACGGCATCGACCCGCTCGAGATGATCGAGAAGTACGGCGCGGACGCCGTGCGCTACTCGCTGATCCTGCTGACGCGCGAGGGACAGGACACCAAGCTCGCGCCCGACCGCCTCGAGCAGGGCTGGCGCTTTGGCAACAAGGTCTGGAACGCGACGCGCTTCGTGCTCGGCCAGATGCAGGGCGAGCGCACGGACGGCACGCTCGCGTCGGCCGTGGCCCTCGAAGACCGCTGGATCCTCTCGCGGCTCGAGCGCACGCGCACGAGCGTGACGCGCGCGCTCGAGGAGTACCGCCTGAACGATGCGGCCACCGAGCTCTACAAGTTCGTGTGGAACGACTTCTGCGACTGGTACGTCGAGCTCGTGAAGCCGCGCCTCTCTGGGTCCGACGCCCGCAGCGCCGCCGCGGCGCGTGGCACGCTGGCGCGCGTGATCTCCGACTCGCTCGCGCTGCTGCACCCCTTCACGCCCTACATGACGGAAGTGCTGTGGGGCGCGCTGCACGAGACGCTCGGCCGCAAGGGCGAGGCGATGCTGATGAACAGCCCGTGGCCTGACGGCGCCGGGCTCGCGATCGACGAGCGGGCCGAGGCCGACATGGGCGTGATCCAGTCGCTCGTGGGCGCCGTGCGCTCGATCCGTGCGCTGACGATGGTGGGCGAGCGCAAGCAGCTCGCCGCCGTCGTGTCGGCACCGCGCGAGGCGGAGCGGCGCGTTCTGCTGGAGCACGCGGCCTCGGCGCGCGCGCTCGGCTTCCTCGAGAGCATGGACGTGCACGAGCGCGCCGAGCGCCCGGCGTCGAGCGCGGCCGCGGTCGCGGGCGGCATCGAGGTGTTCGTGCAGCTCGGCGCGGACGTGGACCTCGTCAAGCTCAAGGACGTGTTCGCCCAGCGCATTGGCAAGCTCGGCGGCGCGATCGCGCAGATCGACGGCAAGCTCGGCAACGCGAACTTCGTGCAGCGCGCCGACCCTGAGGTCGTGGCCGCCGAGCGCGCGCGGCGCGAGGAGCTCGTGCTCGAGCGCGAGCTGCTCGAGCGCAACCTCGCGGGCCTGTAGCGCGTCCCACCAAGCGAGCGAGGCCGGCGAACCGCTCGCGGTTCGCCGGCCTCGCGTGTTGTCGGATGGCTCGCGCGACTACCGCATGCGCCAGTCGCTGCCGATCTCGCCGGGCTTGAGGTACAGCGGCAGCTGGAACGTGAAGCCCTTGTTGGAGACGCGCACCCAGCAGTTGAGCGAGAGCGTCAGCAGGGTCGCGTCCTCTTCCTTGCGCTCGGTCATGCCGCCTGGCTTGGCGACCGCGTACTGGCGCTTGGCCGAGATGACCGTGGCCTTGGGCTCGACCGGTCGGGCGTAGTCGAAGTTCGGCGCGGGCATCCACGCCTTGGGCTCGCCGTCGGTCGAGTAGAAGATCAGCGCGTCGACCGTGGAGTCGAAGCCCTCGGGCAGCTTGACCTCGGGGGCCTTCTTCTCCGCATCCTGCAGGGCGATGCCCTTGGCGTCCTCGGGCTTGCCCTTCTCGGGAGCGGCCGCCGGCTTCTCGAGACCGCCCTTGGCGAAGTAGCTCACGAGGTACGTGCCGCGCTCGAGGCCCGGCTGCACGAACGACTTGGTGGTCGAGAGGATGCCGATCGGCTGCGGGCCCTTCTGCTTGGAGAGGTCGCCGAGGCCACCGACCGAGGTGGCCTCGATCTCGATCGCCGGCACGAAGGTGACGTGGTCGTAGCCCGTGATCACCGCGTAGCCGGGGATCGCGGCGGGCGGCTTGCCTTCCTCGAGGATCGTCTGGGCCGTGCCGGGCTCCGAGGTCCAGCGGTCGATGGCGAAGGTCTTGGCGCCATCGAACTGCGAGCCCTCGGGGCGCTTCTCGATCGGCAGGTCGTCGCGCAGGATCAGGTTGGCGAGGTCCACGCCAGCCGAGCCGCTCGAGGCGCAGCGGAAGCCGACGCTGTCCGTCGACTCGAAGCGCTCGAGACCGCGGCGGGTCGTCAGGCGCGCGGCGACGAGGCCGAGCTGGAAGCAGCCGCCGACCACCACGCGCTGGTTGGCGTCCCAGCGCGTCAGGCCGTCGATCTTGCGCTCCTGCTTGCCGTTGCCGACCGTGATCTGCAGGTCCTTGTAGCCCGGGTACGGCGAGTACGGGGACGAGGTCCACTCCCACACGTTGCCGCACAGGTCGTACAGGCCCGCGGGCGTGCGATTGCCCTGCAGGCTGGCGACGCGGTAGGGCTCGGCCGGGCGCACCTCGCGGCCGCCGACCTTGAGCTCGAGCGTGACCGAGCGCGTGGCGTCGGCATCGTTGCCCCACGGGTAGAGCGTGTCGCCGCGGCCGCGGCCGGCGCGCTGGTACTCGAACTCGCTCATCAGGCGCAGGCCGGCCCAGCGCGCGTAGGCCACCGCATCGCGGTAGTCGACGTACACGACCGGGTGGGTCTCCTTGCCCTTGGGAATCTGCCAGGCCTTGCCTTCCCAGTTCTTGCGCCACCACTCCGAGCGCACGAACTTCTGGCGCTCGGGCACCGGGCGGCCTTCGGCCTTGGCCTTCTCGGCCTCCTCGCCCTGCTTGCGCACGAACTCGAGGCTCGCCTCGTCGATGATCTTCGCGGCCCAGTGCTCGGGCGGGCGCGCGCCGGTCGCCTTGACGTAGGCGGCGTACTGCTCGTTGGTGACCTCGGTCACCATCAGGAAGTAGTCGTCGAGCCGGACCTCGTGCTGCGGCGTCTCGCGCACGATGTTGCCGAACAGGGTCTCGTTCTTCTTGCCCTCCTCCTCGACGTACTTGATGGTCGAGCCGATCTTGGTCGGGCCGCCTTCGATGGCGACGAGGCCCGGCGGCGGCTGGAGCTTGCCCTTGGCGGCCTGCAGGGGCTCGGGGGACGGGACAGTCGCGAGCGTCGTCGCGAGGGGCAGGAGCACGTGGAGCATGCGTTCGGCCTGAGACTCGGGGGTGGGACGAGGGTGGAGGAGGCCGTCCCGGACGGCGTCTTCCTAGACCATGGGGGCGAGGATGTTACACGGCCCCGCGCGCCTCGCAACGCGACCTGTACCCGGCCTGCGCGCCGCGCTTACGGGACGGCCGGCCCGGGGGTGTCTTTCCCGGAGTGGCGCTGGCTGCGATCGAGGTTCGGGCGCGCCATCCACTCCTCGCCGTGGGCCTGCAGCAGCGGCAAGAACTGGTCGAGCACGTCGGGGTCGAAGGCCTGCTCGCGCTGGGTCTCGAAGAAGTCGAGCACCTTCTGGAGGCCCCAGGCGTCCTTGTAGGAACGCTTGGTGGCGAGGCTGTCGAAGACCTCGACCACCCCGAGGACCCGGCCGGGCAGGGAGATGCCGGCGCCGCGCTTGCGGTTCGGATAGCCGGTTCCGTCCCAGCGCTCGTGGTGCTCGGCGATCCACTGGCAGACCTCGCGCAGACGGGTGTGCTGACCGAGCTTCTCGGCCCCGAGCTGGGGGTGGCGCTGGACCGCGAGGTACTCGGCGGGCGTCAGCGGACCGGCCTTGGTCAGGAAGCCTAGGTCGTCGAGGAAGATCTTCCCGTAGTCGTGGGCGATCGCGGCGAGCTCGAGCTTCTGGCGCGTGGCGGCATCGACGCCGCAGCGGCTGGCGAGCAGGTCGCAGTAGCGGCGGGTGCGCTCGCCATGGCCGGCGGTGTAGGGGTCGATGCGCTCGATGGTGGTCGCCACCATGCCCGAGAGAATTTCGACCAAATCGCCAAAGACTAGGCCGTCGCGGTCGAGGGTGCGCTCGCGCAGGGCACGTTGCAACTTTGCACCAAGGACGACCGGGTCGATGGGCTTCTGCAGGTAGTCGTAGGCGCCGCCCTTGATGGCCTGCACGGCCGTCTCGAGGGCCGGCTGGCCCGTCATGAGCACCACGGCGGCCTGAGGCTGGAGCTCCCGCGACGCGCGCAGGATCTCTTCGCCGTCGCTGGAGCCGTCGAAGAAAACGTCCGTGACCACCGCCTCGAAGCGCGCCTTGCGCAGGGCCTCGACCGCCGAGCGGGCGCTGGTGGCCAGCTCGACTTCGAAGCTCTCGCGGGAGAGGGCGTGGGCGAGGAGTTCGAGGGTGCGGAGTTCGTCGTCGACCAGCAGGATGCGGGGACGCAGGGCCATGGGGAGAGTACCAAGATTGTAACTCGGCCAATGTTCGTTTGTGCAACGGGGTTGGGTGCGTTTCCTGCGGGGATGCAAGCGAAGCCTGTCATAACCTCGGCCCTCCGCCCGTTCCCGGCGGCTGGAAACGACCGGGATGCCGCTCCGCGGCGTCGGCCCGCGGGTTCCCGCTTGCGCCGGGCCCGCAGGGGCCCATGATGCTCGCCGCTTCCCAACATGCACACCCCCGAAGACTCCCTGCCCGTCGGCAGCACCCACTCCCTGACGCTGCCGGAAGGCAGCGAGGGCAAGCGCCTCGACCGCGTGCTCGCCGAGCTGGTGCCCCAGCTCTCCCGCTCCCACTGGAAGGAGCTGTTCGAGGCCGGGCTGGTGCAGGTCGACGGGGTCGTCTGCCAGCGCCCGAGCAGCGAGGTGACGGTCGGGAGCCGGGTCGAGTTCACGGTCGCGGGCCGCGTCAAGCATCGCTCGGAGGTGGGGGATCCGGCCCAGCTCGTGGTGCTGCACGAGGACGAGGCGCTGGTGGTGATCGACAAGCCGCCGGGCGTGCTCGCGCACCCCACGGACACGCGCAGCGGAGCGACGATCTCGGACCTCGCGGCGGCCCGCTATGGCGCGCTTCCGACGCTGCAGGGGGAGGACCGCCCCGGGATCGTGCACCGGCTCGACGCCGGCACGAGCGGCGTGATGGTGCTCGCCCGTACGGTGGCGGCCTTCGAGCACCTGATGAACCAGTTTCGCTCGCGCGAGGTCCAGAAGACCTACCGTGCACTCGTGTACGGCACGCCGCGCTTCGACACCGGCTGGATCGATGCTCCGCTCGAGCGCGACAGCGGCGACTCCAGCCGCATGGTCGTCGCGCGGCCGGGCGACGGGCGCGAGGCGCAGACCTACTACGTGGTCGAGCGCCGCTTCCGCGGGCTCTCGCTCGTGTCGGCCCAGCCCAAGACCGGGCGCACGCACCAGATCCGCGTGCACCTCACGCACGCCGGCATGCCGCTCGTCGGCGACAAGCTCTACCGCCGCAAGGGCGGACCTTCGCTGCGCCTGCCGAGCTCCGCGCCGGTGCCGCCGCGGCAGTGTCTGCACGCGGCCGAGATCCGCTTCGTGCACCCGCTCTCGGGCGAGCGGGTGAGCTACACGGCGCCGCTCGCCGCGGACTTCGCGGCGATGCTCGCGTGGACCGAGCGCGAGCTCGCGCCCTGACGTTTCCTCGCGCGCGGCCGCAGCTGTTTCGCGCGCGGCCGCAGCTGTTTCGCGCGCGGTGCAGGGAGCAGCCCGGCTCGCGCGCGGGCGAAGAACCCGCGGGCGAGCCGTGCAGGAGCGCCGCGCGCAGCAGCGCGAATCAGTCGAGCTTGATGCGCAAGCTGCGCTCGGGCTGGCCCGAGAGCGAGAGCGGCTTGGAGTCGCTCTTGCCGCTGTCGTCCGTCGCCGTGACGCGGTACTTGCCCGGCGGCAGCGGCCCCATCTTCTGCTCGGTCGAGGAGAAACCCTCGGAGAACATCGTGCGGAAGCTCTCGGCGCTCATCATGTTGCCGTACTCGCGGCCGGCGTCGTCGACGACGCGGATCGAGGCGCGCACGGGCTTGCCCTGTGCATCCTCGACCGCGACCTTGAGCATCGTGCCGCCTTCCATCACAAGCTCCACCGAGCTCGCTTCGCCCGGACTCGTGCGCACGGGTGCGCTCTCGCGCGTCGTCTGCTGCTCGCGGCGCGCGCTCAGCGTGTAGGTGCCCTGCGCGGCGCCGTCGAACTTGAAGCGACCTTCCGTGTTGGTCATGCAACTCGAGAGCGGGTTGATCACGCGACCGGCGGAGTCGCGCACGAAGACGGCCGCACCGCTGATCGGCTTGCCGTCGCCCGCGCGCACCACGCCCTCGATCGCGCACGGCGCATCGAGGCGCACGACGATGTCGTCGCGCGACTGGCCCTCGGCGAGCTCGATGCCGGTCAC
>CAITGX010000254.1 GCA_903892045.1 uncultured Planctomycetota bacterium
GAGGCAGCGACGCGAGCAACTCGTCGAGCGCCTCCTCGGTCTCGACCAGCGCACGACCAGCGGCGCAGCCGAGCAGGTGTTCGTGCCACGCGAGCTCGCCGAAGGACGCGCTCGAGGCGCGGCCCGCGAGCAGGCTGGCGAGGCGGTTGCGAAACTGGTTGCAGGCGTTCACGGGAGCTCCTGCTGCAAGATGGGCGCGAGGCGAGCGCGCAGGTTTTCCCGCGCGCGATGCACGAGCGACTTGATCGCCTTCTCGCTCGAGCGCAGCACGATCGCGATCTCGGAGTAGGGCAGTTCGTCGTACTTGGCGAGCACGAGCGCCATGCGCTGGGCCTCCGGAAGCGACGCGATCGCGGCGCGCACGGCGCTCACCACGTCGCCGCGCTCGAGCGCCACCGAAGGCTGCTCGGCGCGCGCGTCTCCGAGCTCGCTCCAGATCGCCTCGCCGCCATCTTCCGTGCCGTCGTCGAGCGACGTCTCGTCGTTCCCGCGCTGGGTGCGGTTGACCGCGATGTTGAACGCGATGCGATAGAGCCACGTCGAGAAGCGCGCCGTCGGCTGGTAGCGCTCGCGGGCGCGAATCACGCGCAGGAACACCTCCTGCACGAGGTCCTCGCGCTCCGGCGCCGGCCCGAGGAAGCGCGTGAAGAGCGCGTACAACTGGCCCGAGTAGGCCTCGACGATGCGGTCGAACGCCCCCTCGTCGCCGCGCTGGTACTCCAGCATCCAGCGCACGCCCGGGTCGTTGTCGAAGCTCTGGCTCACGGTTCCCAACGATCCTCGAACCCCGCCGGGGCGTCTAGGTTGCGGAGTTCCGGTCGCGAAAAAGTCCCGTGCGAGGCCGCGGGAAGCCCTTTCCGGCCCCCGGGGTACCGACGCGGGCTGCTAGGCTCCTTCCATGGGCCTCGGCGCCACCCTCTACCGCTTCGAGATCGCGCTCTCGGACACCGACCGCGGCGTCTACGAGAGCCTCGAGCTGCGCGTCGCCCGCCACCCCTCCGAGAGCGGCCCGTTCCTCATCGTGCGCGTGCTGGCCTACTGCCTCGAGCACGCGGAAGGCATCGCCTTCTCCAAGGGCGGCATCAGCGACACCGACGAGCCGGCGCTCTCGATCCACGACCTCACCGGCCTGCGCCGCGCCTGGATCGAGGTGGGCGCGCCCTCCGCCGAGCGCCTGCACAAGGCCTCCAAGTCCTGCCCGCGCGTCGCGCTCTACACCGACCGCACGATCGAGCTCCTGCGCACGCCGCTCTCCGGCGAGCGCATCCACCGCGGGAACGAGATCCTCGTCACCTCCTTCCCCCAGCCCTTCCTGCGCGCCCTCGAGGCCAAGCTCGAGCGCACCGCGCGCTGGGACGTCTCCGTCAGCGACGGCCACATGTACGTCACGGTCAGCGGCGAGTCCTTCGACTGCCCGATCGAGCGCGTGCCGCTGCTCGAAACCTGAAGCGCGAACGCACCGCCCTGTCGCGTGTCGCGACGCGCGACGCGCGTTGAGGGTCAGCGGAGGGAGCGCGCGGGTTGGCGCGCCCCGTCCGCACTGGCCAAGCCGGGAAGGCGGCCTACTTCGGCGTGTTGCCGCGACCGCCGCCGGAAGGATTGCCCGTGGTGCTCGGATAGTTGGGGTTGCCGCCCTTCGAGCCACCACCGCCTTGGGAGCCGCTCCCCTTGGAACCGCCGCCGCCCTTGCCACCGCCTGCGTTGCCCTTGCTCATGGAAATGCCTGAACTTTCTGGGGTTGGAGATCCGTGGATCCACTCGGATGCCACTTGTGCGCTCGAGTACGACGGTGAGCGATCGACATTCAGCCAGCGGGGCGTAACTGGCGCGTAAGCGGGCCCTGCGTACGGTGTGCGGCACGCGAACGGGGCGGGGCCCACTTCACGGGCGCATGCGCGAAGGCGCCGCCCGAAAGAGGCAGCGTGGCGCCGACTAGAGGTCGCGGGCGCGCGAGCGCGGCCAGAGGACGGACTGCGGCATTCCGATCACCGCGGAGAGCGGGATCGGGCCCCACTCGCGGCTGTCGCGGCTCTCGGCGGAGTTGTCGCCGAGCAGGAACAGCTCGTCGGGGCCGAGCACCTCGGGTTCGTCGACGCCGAAGCGACCGAGGCTGAACCAGGTGGTGTCTCGCTCGACGCGCACGTGGCGCAGCTCGAGGTCGAGCTCGTCGCCGCCGAGCTCGATGCGCGGCAGGGCGTGGATCATGCCGCCGTCGGGAGTGCGCGGCGTGGGCGAGTTGCGCGGGTAGCGATGGCGCAGGCAGCCGGTGCGTCCGGCGACGTCGAGGGCGAGCTCGTTGTCGCGGTTGGAAAAGCGCACGCGAATCCACGGCTCGTCGCCAAGCTCGACTTCGGTGACGCCGAGCACCTCGGGCGCACTGTCGCCGGCGGCCGTGCGCGTCGCGCGCACGAGGCGCGCTCGAAGGCGCCCTTCGTCGCCACGGGACAGCTCGGCCCAGAACAGGTCGCCTTCCTCGCTGAGGCGCACGAGGAACGTGCCGAAGCTCGCGGCCGGTCGCAGCTCGAGCTCGACCGCCGCGTCGTTGACGGGATTGCGGCCCTCGACGCGCTTGCCGTCGGGCAAGAGGAAGTCGTCCTGCAGGCGCGGCCGCAGGCGCGCGAACACGCCACGCGCGCCGCGTCCGTCGATGCGCCACGCGCCGCCCTCGGACTCGCTCCAGCGCGGGCGATCGAAGTGGAACAGCGCGTCGAGCGCGTGCAGGCGCGAGTCGAACACCGGCACCCACGGGGCGCGGCGCACGTCGCCCTCGAGCAGGCGGCCGCCGACATACAGGTCGCCGCCGGAGAGCTGCACGGTCTCGCCCGGCAGCCCGACCACGCGCTTGACGATCGGCGCGCGCTCGCCGGGGCGCTCGAGGACGACCAGATCGAAGCGCTCGAGGAGCGGTCGCCGCTCGAAGCGCACGAACACACGGTCGCCGTCCTCGGGATCGCCGTGCAGCACGGGCTCCATGGAGCGGCTGTCGACGAGGAACAGGTCGCCCACGAAGGCGCGCAGGGCCAGCACGACGAGGGCCGGCACGAGCAGGGCGAGCGACAGCGCCCAGAGCGAGCGGCGCAGCCTCACCGGCGTGCCCCGCGGGGCCGGCGTCGGGCGGTCGCGCAGGCGGTGGGCGGGCAGGGGCTGGCCGGGAGGGGGAGCATGGGGCGGGAGGATACGCAGGCGCCGCGGGCGGGGTGAGTCGCGGGCTTGTTAGCCTTGGCGCATCAAGGGACGCCATGGAGCCCAAGAAGCTGCTCGTCGTCGATCTGGAAGCGACCTGCTGGGAGCGCGGGGCGCACGTGCAGGAGCAGATGGAGACGATCGAGATCGGCGCCCTGCTCGTCGACCCTTCGGGCGGCGTCCCGACGCGCGAGTTCCAGTGCTTCGTGCGCCCGAGTCGCTTTCCCTCGCTCTCGGCCTTCTGCACCCAGCTGACCTCCATTCGGCAGGAGGATGTGGATGCAGCGGAGCCCTTCGGGGCGGCCTTCGAGGCCTTTCTGGGCTGGTTGGGCGAGCCGCGCGGGGTGCGCTTTGCCTCGTGGGGAGACTACGACCGGCGCCAGCTGGTGCGCGACTGCGAGCTCAGCGGCGTGCCCTACCCTTTCTTGGACGATACGTTGAACTTGAAGCACATTTGCTGCCCTAAGTTCGGCATGAAGCCCGGCGGGATGGCCCAGGCGCTGGCCCGGGCGGGACTGGCGCTCGACGGCACCCACCACCGGGCCCTCGACGACGCCCGCAACATCCTGCGCATCGCCGAGCGGGCCTTCGAGGGGCGCCTGGACCTGCTCATGGCCTGCCCGCCCTCGCCGCCGCCCGAGCTGCGGCCGCGCCCGAGCCGTCCGGGATCCGGACACGCCTTCGGTCCCTGAGCCGACTTGCCCGAAATCCCCGAGAAAACCGCGGGAAGTGCCGCGGGTAGGGGAGCGCTGATCGCTTGATCCGCGCGTCCGGGGGGCGCAGACTCGTGCGCACGATCCCTAGCGGGTCGGACGCTCCCCCTACTCCCCCGCTCGCGTCCTCCGCCTGGTCCCACCTCCTCTCAAGGAGCCGTCCCCGATGTCCCATCCCCTCTCCCGGCTCGCCCAACAGGGCGCGCCTCGGCTGGCGGCCCTGCTGGCGCCCGCCCTGCTCCTCGTCCTCTCGCCCTCGGCCCGCGCCGAAGGCAGCGAGGGCGTGGGCATGGGTGCCGCCATGCCGCTTTGGACCCTGATCCCCTTTGTGGCGATCCTGCTCGCCATCGCGGTCCTGCCGCTCTTCGCCGGCCACTGGTGGGAGCACAACAAGAACAAGGGCATCGTCGCGGCGCTGTGCGGCGTGCCGGTCGCGGCCTACATGGTCATGGCCCACGGCTCGGCGGGCACCCACGTGCTGCTCGAGAAGGCCCACGAGTACGTCTCGTTCATCTGCCTGCTTGGCTCGCTCTTCATCATCACTGGCGGCATCTACATCCGCGGCTCGCTGTCGGGCACCCCGCTGCTCAACACCGCGATCCTCGGCATCGGCGCGGTGATCGCGAGCTTCATCGGCACTACCGGCGCCTCGGTGCTCCTGATCCGCCCGCTCTTGCGCGCCAACGCGCCGCGCGTGAAGAAGGTGCACATCGTCGTCTTCTTCATCTTCATCGTCTCGAACTGTGGTGGCTTGCTGACGCCGCTCGGCGACCCGCCGCTGTTCCTCGGCTTCCTGAAGGGCGTGCCCTTCGGCTGGACCTTCAACCTGTGGAAGGAGTGGCTGCTGGTGAACGGCGCGCTGCTCGTGGTCTTCAACGTGTGGGACCAGCAGGTGTTCGCCAAGGAAGAGCGCGAGCGCCCGGGCTCGCAGCTCGAAGAAGTGCAGAAGCACGAGCCCTTCAAGGTCGAGGGCGGCCTCAACTTCCTGTTCCTGCTCGGCGTCGTGTTCGCGATCTACGGCTCCGGCAGCGGCCTGTTCAACGGCGGCAAGCCGTGGCCGATCGGCGCTCAGGAGGCGCTGATGGTGCTGTGCGCGCTCGGCGCGTGGTTCACCACCAACGCCCAGAACCGCGCCCTCAACAAGTTCTCGTGGACCCCGATCGTCGAGGTCGCGGTGCTGTTCGCCGGCATCTTCGTCTGCATGGCTCCGGCGCTCGAGATCCTCAACGCCTGGGGCAAGGGCGACCGCATGATCGCGGGCCAAGGCTTCGGCATGACCGCCACGTGGCAGTACTTCTGGGCCACGGGCGTGCTCTCGAGCTTCCTCGACAACGCCCCGACCTACCTGACTTTCGCGGCCACCGCGGCCGGGCAGGCGGGGATTCCGGTCGAGGGCTCGACCTACCTCGGCGACCTGCTCGCCAAGGGTGACGCCGCGCAGGCGCTGATGATGGCGATCTCCTGCGGCGCGGTCTTCATGGGCGCCAACACCTACATCGGCAACGGCCCCAACTTCATGGTCAAGGCCATCGCGGAAGAGAACGGGGTCAAGATGCCCGGCTTCTTCGGCTACATGGCCTACAGCATCGGGATCCTGATCCCGCTGTTCGTGATCGTCACGCTGGCCTTCTTCCGCTGAAAGAGCCCGGAGCCGGTCGCGCGCGCCCTGCCCTGCGCGCGACCGGCAACCATGCACTCAGGCCCTGCTTCCACTCAGGAACTCGCGCGCTCGCAAGGAGCGTCGCTGCGACAGCTCTCACCGCTGCTCGTCTGGGCGGTCGTGTTCTCCGACATCGGCACGTCGATCTACTACGTGCCGGGGATCCTCCACCAGCAGGTGGGCGACGCAGCGCCGCTGTTCGTCGCGGTCGCGCTGGTCGGCTTCGTGCTGCTCGCGCAGAAGTACATCGAGATCTGCTGGCGCCATCCCGAGGGCGGCGGCGTGGTCACGGTGGCGAGCGAGGCCTTCAGCCCGCGCATGGGCCTGATCGGCGGCCTGCTGATCTCGGTCAGCTACTTCGTCACGAGCGCGATCTCGTCGCTCTCGGGCGTCGTGTACCTGGGCAGCCTGTTCCCGTGGCTCGAGGAGCACGTCGTGTCCGTCGCGATCGCGGCGCTGCTCCTGCTGGCGCTGATCAACACGGTCGGCATCCGCGAGAGCGCCGTGCTCGCGCTGGTGATGGCCGCGGCGGCGTTCGTCGTCAACGTCGGCGTGATCGGCGCCACCATGCTGAAGCTCGGCCCCGAGGGCTGGGGCGCGATGTTCGACACGGTCTTCGGCGGTGCGGAGCTGGGCGTGCCGACCCTGCTCGTCGGTTACTCGAGCGCGTGGCTCGCCTTCTCGGGCCTCGAGAGCATCAGCCAGCTCAGCCCGGCGATGAAGCTCCCGATCAAGGTCACGGCGAGCAAGGGCATGAAGCTCGTGGTCGGCTCGATCCTGCTGACCTCGCCCTTCCTGACGCTCTTCACGGTCGGCCTGCTCGGCGCGGACATCAAGGGCGACGAGCTCAAGCAGGAGCGCTTCGTCAGCGAGCTCGCACAGGCCTACGGCGGATTGCCGGTGCGCATCGCGGTCGTCGCGACCGCCTCGTCGCTGCTGCTCTTCGCCGCCAACACGGCGATCATCGGCGCCTACCACGTGTTCCTCGCGCTCGCCGACGCGCACTTCATGCCCGAGCTCGTCACGTGGCGCAACCGCCGCTTCGGCACGCCGCACGTCGCCATCGCCATCGCGACCTTGGTCCCGATCCTGATGGTGCTCGTCACGGGTCGCGACCTCGTGATGCTCGGCAACCTGTACGCCTTCGGCCTGCTCGGCGCGTTCGTGCTGACGTCGCTCGGACTCGACCTGACGCGCTGGCGCGAGAACGACCGCGGGCTCAAGTTCTGGCTCGGAGTCGCCACCACCGGCATGGTCGTCGTCGCGTGGTTCACCGCGCTGATGGTGAAGAAGGACGCCACGATCTTCGGCGGCCTGCTCGTGATCGGCGGCCTGCTGTTCGCGATCGGCACCCAGCAGAAGTGGTTCACCGACTGGTTCTACGGCACGCCGCTCTTCAAGCGCATCGCGTACGAGACGATCGAGCAGTCCGAGCACGAGCTCGAGAAGGGCGAGACCGAGATCTTCAGCCTTGCCCAGGCCGAGAACATCGTCGCGCTCTACCCGTCGCACACGCTGGTCGGCATCCGCACGACGAACGACGCACTGCTGCAGGAGGCAATCCTGCGCGAGAAGGGCCTCGGGGGGACCACGATCTACGCGCTCTTCATCGAGGAGCGTCCGGGCCTGTTCGTGCGCAACAGCGAGGTCGACTCGCCGAAGAGCTCCGGGGCCGAGGGCCCACTGCTCGACGCAGCCCGCAAGGCCGAACGGCAGGGCATGAACCTGATCCCGATCTGGACGGTGAGCTACAACGCCGTCGAGGGCATGGTGCGCGCGGCCGAGACGCTCGGGGTCGACGCCGTCATGGTCGGCGCCACGCAGCGCAGCGCGGTCTACAACCTGATCCGTGGGCACGTCGTCAACGGACTCGCCAAGCGGCTCCCGCCGCATATCAAGATGGTGCTCTGTGGGTGATACGGTTCTCTGGCTCGTGTTTGGCGGAATCGTCGCCATCTCGATGGCGCTCGACCTCGGCGTGTTCCACCGCCAGGCGCACGTCATCGGGTTCAAGGAATCCCTCGGCTGGACGCTGGTGTGGATCGTGCTCGCGGCCGCGCTCGGCGGACTCGTGTGGTACGAGAAAGGTGCGGACTCGGCCGCGGCCTACGCCACCTGCTACCTGACCGAGAAGGCGCTCAGCGTCGACAACCTGTTCGTGTTCGTCGTGCTGTTCAAGTTCTTCCGCATCGCGCCGGAGAACCAGCACCGCGTGCTCACGTGGGGCATCGTCGGCGCCCTCGTCATGCGCGCCGTGTTCATCCTGCTCGGCGTCGAGCTCGTCGAGCGCTTCCACTGGACGACCTACATCCTCGGCGGCTTCCTGCTCATCACCGGCGTGAAGCTGGCCTTCTCCGAAGACAAGGAGATCGAGCCGGAGAAGAACTTCGTCCTGCGGCTCTCGCGGCGCTTCCTGCGCGTGACAACCGACTTCGACGGGGCCAAGTTCTTCGTGCAGCGCGAAGGACACTCCTACGCGACGCCGATGTTCCTGTGCCTGCTCGTGGTCGAGGCCACGGACGTGCTGTTCGCCGTCGACTCGGTGCCGGCCGCGCTCGGCATCACCCA
>CAITGX010000255.1 GCA_903892045.1 uncultured Planctomycetota bacterium
AGATCGTCGCGGCCCACTGGGCGCGCTGTTCCGCACCACGCTCCCCCGCCGGCGCCTCCGGCAGGCCGAGTCGTTCCACGCATTCGAGCGCCGCCACGAGCCGCTCGCCCCCGAGGCCCGCGAAGGGATTGCGCGCGAGAATCTCGGCCAGCTTCGCGCGCCCGCCGAGCGCCACGGCCGCGCGCACGGCCGCCGCCTGCACGCGCTCGTTCGGCCAGCCCGGGTCGCTGCCTCCCGCCACGAACTCCGGCGGCGCGTCCATCAGCGCGAGCTCGACCGCCTGCAGCAGGACCCTCCGCTGGAGGGCGAGCGCGAGGGGCCTCAACGGCGCCACGCGCGCATCGCGCGCCGAGGCGGCGCGCAGCAGTACGTTGACGCCGCGCAGGACGCGCAGGCCGGAGGGAAAGTCGAGCGGAAGCTCGGACATGCGCTCGCACTCGCGCACGAACGCTGCGCGATGCTCGTCGCTCGGCTGCTCGAGAGCGGGCTTCGCCACCGCGACGAGTGCCGCGAGCGCTGCGCTCGCGTCCGCGTCCGTCACGCTCGCCGTCTTCAGGTCCGGCGCACGCGCCGGCAGGTCGAGCCGCGCGCCGACCCGCGCGAGCTCGGTGAGCGCCGTCTCGCGCGAGAGGCACCAGGGGTCGTAGGCCGCGGTGCGCGCGAACCACTCCACTTGCGTCGAGCCAGTCGCAAAGTCGTCGCCGTCGAGGCTGGCTAGCTTCACGAGCTCCGCCACGCAGGTCTCGACCGGGTCCTCGACCGGCGCGGCGGGCACGGCCTGGACATCCTTGCCGAAACGGCCGAGCAGCGCCGCGCTGGCGTTGCGCATCGTCCACGAGAAATGGCCCTGCACCGCAGCGAGGTAGGCGTGACGCCCCTCCGCCGGATGCAGCGACTCGAGATTGTCCACGCTCGCCCCGAGCGAGACGCAGCCTGCGAGGCAGAGGGTCGCGAGCGCGCCGAGTCCGCGCGTCACGTGGCTCCGAGCGCTCATCGAGCGTGCCTCACGCTAGCACCGCGCGCGCGAGCGCGAGCACGCCTTCCACCGTGAAGCCATACTCGGCGAGCACCTTCTCGCCCGGCGCCGAAGCGCCATAGCGCTCGATCGAGAGCACGCGACCGCGCTCTCCGACCCAGCGCTCCCAGCCCATCGCGACGCCGGCCTCGAGCGCCACGCGCGCGCGGCACGACGGCGGCAGCACCGCGTCGCGGTAGCTCGCGTCCTGCGCGGCAAAGGTCGTCATGCACGGCATGGACACGACGCGCGAGGCGACACCTTCGCCCGCGAGCCGTCGGTGCGCCTCGAACGCGAGCGCGACTTCGCTGCCCGTCGCGATCAGGATCACCTGCGGCGCGCCCCCACTCTCGGCCAGCACGTAGGCGCCGCGCGCCACGCCCTCGCGCGCCTTCTCGCGCGTGCCGGGCAGCACGGGGAGCTTCTGCCGCGAGAGCACGAGCGCGACGGGCGCGTCGTCGATCTCGAGCGCGAGCCGCCAGGCCTGCGCGGTCTCGTTGGCATCCGCGGGTCGCACCACGCGCAGCCGCGGTATCGCGCGCAGCGCCGCGAGCTGCTCGACCGGCTGGTGCGTCGGGCCATCCTCGCCCACCGCGACCGAGTCGTGCGTCCACACGTAGATCGCAGGCAGGCCGCACAGCGCCGCGAGGCGCACCGCGGGCCGCATGTAGTCGCTGAACACGAAGAACGTCGACACGAACGGCCGCAGGCCGCCGTGGTAGCAGATGCCGTTCGCGACCGAGCCCATCGCGTGCTCGCGCACGCCGTAGTGCACGTTGCGACCGCCGGGCTCGCTCGCGGAGAGCGACTTGCCGCCGGGAATCGAGGTCTTGGTCGAGCACGAGAGGTCCGCGTCGCCGCCGAGCAGCTCGGGCACGATGCCGGCGAGCGCCGCGAGCACCTTGCCGCCCGCATCGCGCGTCGCCAGCCCCGCGCCGGCTTCCCACAGCGGCAGCTCCTTCTCGCAGCGCAGGGCAAAGTCCGCGGGCAGTTCCCCCTGCATGCGGCGCTCGAACTCCGTCGCGAGCGCCGGATGAGCCGCGCGATAGGCCTCGAAACGCTGCTTCCACTCCGCGTGAGCCTGCGCTCCGCGCCGCGCGGACTCGCGCGCGTGCGCGCGGGCCGCCTCGGGCACGACGAACGACTGCGTGGGATCGAAGCCGAAGGCGCTCTTCACCTTCGCGACCTCGTCAGCGCCGAGCGGCGAGCCGTGCGCGTCGCTCGTGCCCTGCTTCGCGGGGCTGCCGTAGCCAATGGTGGTCTTGACGATGACGAGCGACGGCCGCGAGGTCTCCGCGCGCGCCGCGGAGAGCGCCCGATCGAGTGCCGCGAGATCGCGATTGCCGTCGGCGACCTTCTGCACGTGCCAGCCTTGGGCCTCGAAGCGCGCCGCGACGTCCTCGACATCGAAGCTGAGCGACGTGGGGCCGTCGAGCGAGATGTCGTTGGCGTCGTAGAGCCACGTGAGCTTGCCGAGCCGCAGCTGCCCCGCGAGCGACGCCGCCTCGTAGACGACCCCCTCCATCATGCAGCCGTCCCCGAGCAGCGCGTACGTGTGGTGATCGACGACCGTGTGTCCCGGCTGGTTGAAGCGTGCCGCGAGCGAGCGCTCCGCGAGCGCCATGCCGACCGAGTTCGCCGCGCCCTGCCCGAGCGGGCCGGTGGTCGCCTCGACGCCCGCCGTGGCGAAGTTCTCCGGGTGGCCGGGCGTGCGGCTGTGCCACTGGCGGAAGCTCTTCAGGTCCTCGAGGGTGAGCTCGTGCCCGAACAGATGGAGCAGCGAGTACAAGAGCGCGCTGCCGTGTCCCGCGCTCAGGACGAAGCGGTCGCGATCGGCCCAGCGCGGGGCAGTGGGGTCCTGCACGAGGTGGCGCTGCCACAGCATGAACGCCATCGGCGCGGCGCCGAGCGGCAGGCCGGGATGCCCCGAGTTGGCGCGCTGGATCGCGTCGACCGACAGGGTCCGCAGGGTGTTGATGCACAGGTTGTCGAGTTCGACGGACACGCTCTGGCCTTGCTCCTTGGCGCGTCGCCGGCGGCTTCGCGCGAGCCACAGATTGGGGACCGCCGCGCGAGGCGGCAAGCACGAAGGACCGCGCCCCGGCTCGAAAAACGCAGCCGCCCTCGGGCCCATCCCGTGGAGGTGGGCCCGAGGGCGGCGTGAGAGGTGGTGGAGGCGGCGGGAGTCGAACCCGCGTCCCGGAATCCATCCGCGACCGGCGTCTACGTGTGTAGCCCCTGGTTTGTGCCGTCCTCCGGACGCCCATGGGCAGGCTTCCGAGGGACCGCCGTCGATGTGTCTCGCCGGGGCGTGCTCGACGGTGAGCCGACCCGGCCAGCCTGCTGGTGTCGTCCTTCCGCAGCCGCAGGCGTTCCGCGGAGGACGGCTGACCTAGTGACTAGGCAGCGAGAGCGTAATCGTTGGCAGGTTATGCCGTTCCCGAGAGGATTTTACGGGATGACTCGAGATCCCCGACACGCGACCTGAAGCGCACGCAAACCGGTCGAGACCAGTGCGCCCCCAATCGAGGACCCATCCTAGCACAGCCTGCGCGGCACCCCAAGGTGTCCCGCGCTCGAGCCAGCCCTAGCTGCCCGTGCGCTTGCGCGACATGGCGCGGTCGATGTCGCGCCGGTCGGTCTTCTCGCGCTCGCGATCGCGCTTGTCGTGCAGCTTGCGGCCGCGCGCGAGCGCCACCTGCAGCTTGACCCGTGAACCGAGGAAGTAGAGCGCCAGCGGCACGATCGTGATGCCCTTGTCGCGCACCGCCTCGTCCCAGCGCCGCAGCTCGCGCTTGTGGGCGAGCAGGCGCCGGTCCCGCGTCGGGAGGTGGTTCTGGTAGTTCCCGTGGGAGTACTCGGGAATGTGGGCGTTGACGAGCCACAGCTCGCCGCTGCGCAGGAGCGCGAAGCTCTCGGCGATCGAGGCCTTGCCCTGGCGCAGGCTCTTCACCTCGGTCCCGCGCAGCTCGATCCCGCACTCGAGCGTCTCGAGCAGCTCGAAGTCGTAGCGCGCGCGGCGGTTCTCGGCGACCAGCCGTCGCTCGAGCTTGTCTTTGTCGTCCGCCATGGCGCCGTCGCAGCGAGCATAGCCCCGCGGGGCGCTGCTCCAAGCCAGCCATCCCACGGATCCCGCGACCGCGAGGGTTGACTCCGCCCGCCGCGCTCCGTACCTTCTCCGGCCCTTCACCCTGCCCGGGTGGCGGAATGGGCAGACGCACTAGGTTCAGGTCCTAGCGCCTTTAAACGGGCATACGGGTTCGACTCCCGTCCCGGGCACCACTCTCCCCTCGCGCTCGTCCCCGAGCCGCGCTCCCCCGTGATGGGCCAGCACCCCTCCGACGAGACGCAGGCACAGGTTCCTGCACCGCCTCCGCGACGCCCGCAGGACACCTCCCCGCAGGACACCTCTTTGGGCGCCTACGTGAAGTGGAGCGCGCTCATGGTCGCGGTCGTGCTCGGACTCGGCTTCGTCGCCGCGCAGGTCTTGCGCTGGCTCGACATCGACCTCGGCCGCTAGGCGAGCGCCACGGCAGCGGCGGAGCGACGCTCGTCGGCGCGAACGTCCGCCGCGACGTCAGAAGGAGTTGTCGCGCGGGTAGGCGAGGATCGCCGCCACGACCACCACGAGAGCGAGCACGGCCAGCCCGCCGAGGAGCCACAGGAGCCAGGTCGGCATCGTCGAGACGGCCTAGAGTCCCTGCCCGCCGGGTGCGCGGTAGACCAGGAACGCGCGCTCGCCCATGTCGCCGGGCAACTTGTGCTCCCACACCGTGTCGAGGCGGAAGCCGAGCCGTTCGGCCTCGCGCTCCGCCGCGCGCGCCTCGCGCGACCACGACGGCCCCTTGAGCATCACGAGGTCCTTGTGCGAGTGGCGCACCTTGCGCAGCAGGCGCACGTTCTCACGCACGGAGCTGACGGCGCGCACGAGCACGATGTCGTACTTGTTGCGCGCGAGGTGATCCTCCGCGCGCTCGGCCACGGCGCTCGCGTTGCGCAGCCCGAGCGCCGCGATGGTCTCCTTGACGAAGTCGACGCGCTTGGCGCGCGAGTCGAGCATCACCACGCGCGCAGAGGGTTCGGCCAGCGCGACGGGCATGCCGGGGAAGCCTCCACCGGTGCCGAGGTCGAGCAGCGAGCGGCCGCCGAGCGGCAGGAGCCGCGTCGTGCGCCACGAGTCGAGGTAGTGCTTGGCCGCGACCTCGCGCGGCTCCACGATGGCCGTCAGGTTGAGCCTTCGGTTGCCCTCGAGCACGAGTCGCGCGTGCTCGGCAAAGCGCTCCAGCACCGCGGGCTCGATTTCCTCGCCGGTGAAGGCCCAGTCCATCGCCGAGCGCAGCTCTTCGAGGCTCGGGACCGGGGTGTCCGCATGGGCGGCGACCCCATCGGGGTCGTCGTCGCGCCGTGCCTCGGCCTCCGCGCCCTCGCCGTCCGCCGGGCCCTCGGCGCCGGAATGTCCCTCGCCTGCGGGGCGCTTCGCTTCGTCGTCGAGGCTCATGGCAGGGTGGACAGGCAGGATGGCAGGCCAGCAGGGATTCGAACCCCGAACCTACTGATTTGGAATCAGTCGCTCTAACCGTTAGGAGCTACTGGCCTGCACGTGGGGCACCAAGGGTAAGGACCGGGCCCGCGCGAGGCAACAGCGCAGGCGGCGTCTCCGCGCAGTAGAGTGTCGGGCCCGCAAACCGTTCCGGACCACTCCTCGCCATGCCCGACCCCGCGGACGAGCGCGCGCACGCGCCTCGCAGCCCCCGCATCATCCCCACCGACATCCCCCACAGCGCCTTCGACCAGAACGCGCTGCGCGTGGTGAGCCGGCTGCAACGCGAAGGCAACGAGGCCTACCTCGTCGGCGGCTGCGTGCGCGACCTGCTCCTCGGTCGTCGCCCCAAGGACTATGACGTCGCGACCTCGGCCACTCCGCGCGGAGTGAAGAGCCTGTTCTTCAACGGCCGCATCATCGGACGGCGCTTCAAGCTCGTGCACGTGCGCTACGGCGAGCAGGTGGTCGAGACCGCCACGTTCCGCCGTGCGCCGGAGCGCAGCGAGGGCGAGGGCGAGGACCTGCTCATCGTCGAGGACAACAACTGGGGCACGGCGCAGGAAGACGCGCAGCGGCGCGACTTCACCATCAACGCGCTGTTCCTCGATCCCTACCGCCGCGAGATCCTCGACTACGTCGGAGGCCTCGAGGATCTCGAGGCCGGCGTGCTGCGCACGATCGGCGATCCCTACGTGCGCATGGCGGAGGACCCGGTCCGCATCCTGCGCGCCGTGAAGTTCGCCACGCGCCTCGGCTTCCGCATCGACGAGGAAACCTGGGACGCCATGGTCGAGCACTCCGACGACCTCGCGCGCTCCGCCAAGCCGCGCGTCATGGAGGAGATCCTGCGCCTCCTGCGCTCGGGCACGGCCCTCGGCGCCCTGCGCATGATGCGCAAGTGCGGCGTGCTGCGCGTGATCCTGCCGGAGCTCGATCGCCACGTCGGCGCGCACGACAGCGCCGACCCCGAGGCCCACGACCGCGCCGACTCCGTGTGGCGGCTCCTCGAGGCACTCGACTCGTACGTGCACGAGAAGCACGTGCCCTCGACCGCCACCTGCGTCGCGGCCCTGTTCCTGCGCATGATCGAGCGCGACGCGGCGCTCGACCCGCGCACCCACCAAGGCGAGATCGGCGGCCGCGAGCTGCTCGAGCTCGCCGCCGAGCGCCTCGACGCCTTCGCGACCGAGTACCGCCTCGCCAAGCGCGACGGCTACAAGGCCGCGCGCGCCATCGCCCTGCAGCGCAGCTTCACCCAGACGCCGACCAAGCGCTTCAGCCCGCTGCTCTTCGCGCGCGACCAGGACTTCCCCGAGGCGCTCGAGCTGTTCCGCCTGCGCTGCAGCGCCTGGGGCCAAGGCTGGGACGTGTACGAGGCGTGGCTCGAGCGCGCCGCCGAGGCGCAGGCTGCGCCGACCGAGACGCTCGACCTCGAACGCAATCGCAAGCGCCGCCGCGGCCGACGCCGCGGGGGTCGGCGCGGTGCTTCGGAAGCGGCGCCGGAAACTCCTTCCGACGCGTCCTGATCGCGGACGGCCCGCGGAGAGGATTCTCCTTGCGCTCTCGGCTCGCGCCGCGACGCAGGGCTACCTTTCCTTGTCCGAGCAGTCCGGCCCGCCCTGTGGGCGCGAACGACGGTAACCCACGGGACGGGTCGTCGGGAGCGCCCGCGCGGGAGGGGTAGGTCGGACGGCAGAGGACACTCGCTTCGTTTGTGGTATTGGTGTTCCTTGGGGCGACCTTCGAGCGATCGAAGGTCGCCCCGCTTGCTTTTCCGTGCTGGGCAAAAGGCCACAATGGTCCCCATGCTCGTCGCCCTCGCACTCGTCCTCGCGACCTTCCCCTCGCCATCGATCGCAGCCTTCCCGGCACGGCCACAGGAGGGTGCGAAGCACGAGCGCAGCGACGCCGATGCGCGCCGCGCCTTCGGATTCCTGACGGAAGCCGAGCAGGCGGACTACGTCGAGGAACTCACGGCCGAGCTCGAGTGGCTCGACACCTTCCAGCTGCGGCTCGTGCGCTACGCACGCACGCTCGATGAGCGCGATCCGGGACTGCTGCCGCTCGAGCGCGAGACGCCCCACTTCGATCCCAAGGAACACGCGCCCGGACAGCCGATCGCGCGCAAGCTGCTCGCACCCGACTCGTCCGCAGCGCGCAAGACGCGCGAGCGGATCCTGCGTCGAGTCCCGCAGTCGCCGCTCGTCGCGAGCTATCGCTACGACTGGGGTACAGGCGAGGTCGTGCGCAGCGCGACCGCACCCGACGCCCAGCGCGTGTTCGACAACGCGCTGGCCGGCTTCGCTCCGGGCCACGACCTCGCGCTCGCGCTGGTCGAGCGCGCGCTCGACGACGGCTCGCAACGCGCGGCGCTCGACGCCTTCGGCCACGCGTACACCGATCGCTCGGGCAACGTGTACCCCGGCCTGACGCTCTACGACGCCTGGGCCTCGGGCGAGGAGATCGAGATGCCCGACGTCGACATCCTCGGCGTCGTGCACACGCTGCTGGGGATCCGCGACCGCTGGATCGCGCCCGTGCCGGACCGCGAGCACAACGAGCTCTACGCCACGGTCGGCATGCTGTTCCGCTCAGCCCAGCGCCACCGCGGCCTGCGCAGCGCGATCGCCGCCACGTTCCTCGAGAGCTCCCCGAAGCTCCCGGGCTCGTATCCGACCTCGATCGAGCGCTTCCACGGCCTGTGGGAGTCCTGCGCCTCGACGCCCGCGGAGGTCGCGAAGCTCCTGCCCGGGCCCGAGCGCTGGAGCGAGTTCCTCGTCGAGTGCTCGACGCGCATGAGCGGGGATCCGAAGCTCCTCGCGGCGGCCCAGTCCCGGCAGGCCACGCTCGCGGCGGACGCGCTCGCCATTCGCGCGCTGCTCGTGCGCCTGCTCGAGCAGCGCGGCGCCTTCGAGCGCAAGGAACGACCCGCGCCCCCGCCGCCCGCCAAGCAGGACTGACTAGCCCCCGTCGAGGGCCTCGGCCTCGGCCGCGTCGAACAGCTCGCAGGGCGGCGTCGCGTCCTCGAGATCGTTCAAGTAGCCGATCGGCAGCGAGACCTTCTGCGAGCGACCGCTCTTGCCGCGGTGCGCGCGCAGGGCGCCCGGCGGGAACGACTCCGCCTCGTCGATCCCCTCGAGCCCGGCGACGAGCTCGGCGTAGGTCGAGACGCGCTGCAGCCGTTCGCGCAGGTGGCTCGAGTTGCGGAAGCCCTTCGTGTACCAGGCGCACCACTTGCGCACCTGCTGCATCGCCGTGGCCTCGCCGAAGAACTCCTCCAGCGCGCGCGCATGCTCGAGCAGGATCGCGCGCACCTCGCCGAGGTTCGGCGGACGCTCGGGCTCACGCCCCTCGAAGGCCTGCGCCAGCTCGCGAAACAGCCACGGTCGCCCGAGGCAGCCGCGCCCGACGATCACGCCATCGCAGCCGGTCTGGCGCATCATGCGCAGCGCGTCGAAGCTCTCCCAGATGTCCCCATTGCCGAGCACCGGGATGGAGAGCCGCGACTTCAGGTCGCCGATCGCGCTCCAGTCCGCCTCGCCGGAGTACAGCTGGGCCGCCGTGCGCGCGTGCAAGCCGACGGCGCTCACGCCCTCTTCCTGCGCCACGCGCCCCGCCTCGCGGTACGTGAGCAGCTCGTCATCGACGCCCTTGCGCATCTTCATCGTCACGGGCACGCCGCGCGCGTTCGACACCATCGCCTTCGCGAGCGCCGCCACGAGCCGCGGCTTGACCGGGATCGCCGCGCCGCCGCCATGGCTCGTCACCTTGCGCACCGGACAGCCGAGGTTGATGTCGACATGGTGCACGCCGTCATCGACGAGCCGCGCCACCATCTCGCCCGCATCCTTGGGATCCGACGAGTAGACCTGCACCGAGCGCGGCGACTCGTCCTCGCGCGAGCTCGCGAGCAGCACCGTGCGGCGATTGCCGTTGAGGTAGCCGCGCGCGGTGATCATCTCGCTCACGTACAGCCCCGCGCCAAAGCGCCGGCAGATGGTGCGGAACGGGTAGTTCGTCACGCCCGCCATGGGCGCGAGCACCACCGGCGGCCAGACCCGCAGCGGGCCCACCCGCAAGGGCGCGAACTCGCCCGGCCGCGCGAGCGGCACGTCGCGATTGACCTCCGAGCGCAGCCCGCCCGGCGACGCGCTACTTGCTTCCATCCTTGGGTGCGGCGGCCGCCGCGCGCTTCATCTTCTCGAGCTTGTCCGCGGGCAGCGGCAGCCCGGCCGTGCCGTGCACGTCGAACTCCTGCAGCGTGGTCTGCACCTGCGCCTGCCCCACCTGCTCGAAGATGGCCTTGGCCGCGCCGTTCTCCATGAAACCGGCGAACTTGAGCCCGGTCGGGGTCTTGAGCGCGTGGTCGCCGTCCTCGTCGAGCGCGAGCTCCCAGCGCACGACCTCGAGCTGGAGCCCTTCGTCGAAGCGCACCACCGGGAACGGGCCGGGCGCGCGCGTCGCCGCGATCGCGAGGTAGGTGGTCGCGCTGTCGCAGTCGATCGCGCCGATCGACTCGCGCGCATTCTGGATGTCGATGAAGGCACCGTCGAGACGGCGCTCGACGCGCCACTGGCCGGCGACCTTCTGGCCGCGCACGACGAGCTCGTGCCCCGTGTTGCGCACCTTGACCTCGAAGCTGTCGAGCAAGCCCTTGGCAAGGCGCTGGCGTGCCTCGACCTCCGTGCCGGTGTTGCCGCCGCTCGGCAGGATGCGCCGGCGCCCGCACAGCGTGATCACGCCATCGAGCTCGCGCACGACCGCGATGCGCTCGGCCGCCACGCGCCCCGTGGCCGCGACGGTCTCGTAGCGGCAGGTGAGCAGCAGCTCGCCCTCGGGCGTCTTCGGAGGATCCACCGCGATCGGTGCGCTCGCTTCCGCCTTGCGCTTGGCATGAGCCGCGGCGAGCGACTGCAGGCGCAGGTCGAGGTCGGCGCGCGAGAGCAGCGCTCCGCGCAGCACGACCCCATCGACCTGTCCGAGTGCGCCGATGTCCGCCGACGGATCGCCGCGCACGAGCACGAGATCCGCGAGCTTGCCGGGCTCGAGCGTGCCGCGATCGGCGAGTCCGAGCGTCGCCGCCGCGCCGCGCGTCACCGCGTCGAGGCACGTGGCCGCCGGAATTCCCGCTGCCTGCCACTCGAGGAGCTCGCGCACGAGTCCCGCGCCGGGCTCGAGCCACGGGTGCGGAGCGCCACTGCCCGGCACGAGGCGCACGCCGGTGCGTTGCGCGAGCAACAGGGCCGAGCGCTGCTTGCCCACCGCCACGCTCGCGGCCGCGCGCATCTCGGGCGTCCACGAGTTGCGCCGTCCTAGGAGGTCGGACATCCAGACCGACTCGTACTGCGGTCCCACCAAGGCGAGCGCCGGAGCCGTCTCGCCCTCATCTTCGACGAGGCGCGCATACCCACGCAGGGCCGGCACGAGCGCGGCACCGCTCGACTGCAGCGCGCGCAGGCCCGGCTCGAGCTCCGCGAGCTCGACCTCGGCCCACGTCCGTCCCGCGGGCAGCAGCGCGTCGAGGAACACGAAGCCGCGCTGTCCGCCGGCGAGCGCATCCGCGAGCGCCTGCTTCGGCCGCAGCGGGCCCCACACGACGAGTCCCTTCTCCGCCGCCATCGCGCACGCGCCGCGCCAGGCCTCTTCGCCGATCCCGCCGTGGACCGCCACGAAGTCGATCTTCTCCTCCCACAGGTGGTGCACGGCCTCCTTGGCCTCGACCTCGTTCGTCACCACCACCGCCGCCGCCGTGGCCGGCGGCTTGCCGTCGAGCACGCCGCCCGCGATCGAGAGCAGCGGACCCTGCACGCGGTCGCGCTCTGCGCGATCGCGCGAACCGAAGATGCGCCCCATCTCATTGCCGTGGTCGCGCAGCGTGGTGACGCCCGCAGCGACGTAGAGCGTGTCGTGCTCGGGATCGTGGTAGCCAAAGCCGTCGATCAGGCCCGGCACGATGTGCATTCCGCGCGCGTCGACCGTGCGCGCCTCCGCGGGAATCGACAGGTCGGCGCCGACGGCGCGGATGCGATCGCCGTCGACGAGGACCGTGGCCTCGAGCGGAGCGGCGCCGGGGACGAGCGTGTGCACCTTGCCGCCGACGAGGGCGACCAGATCGACGAGGAGCAGGGCGGTGAGCATCGCAGGGATGTTCGCAACTGCGCGCCCCGCGGGGAAGGGCTGCGGCTCGACCGCGCGGTAAGCGCCGCGTAGGCTCTGCGCCCATGAATGCCAAGGGCGTGGACAAGGGCCGGCGCGGGATCGTGCGGCTGGCGACGGATGAGCTCTCGAGCGGACCGTGGGTCTACGGACGCCACGTGGCCCTGCCGCAGGAAGCGATCGAGGACGGCTCGCTGGTCGAGGTCGAGGACGAGAGCGGGCGTTTCCTCGGCCACGCGCTCTTCAACGCAGCCTCCGACATCCGCCTGCGCTGGCTCTCCCGCGGCCGCAAGACGGACCTCGACCGCCCGCGCGAGTTCCTGCTGCGGCGCCTGAAGGATGCCGACACGCTGCGCCGCCGCGTGCTCAAGCTGCCGGACGTCACCAACGTCTACCGCGTGGCCCACGCCGAGGGCGACGATCTGCCGGGGCTGATCGTCGACCGCATGAACGACATCCTCGTGTGCGAGCACCACGCGCTCGGCTTCTGGATGCTGCGCGAGGACGTGCAGTGGGCGCTCGAGCAGCTCTACCCCGGCTGCCGCGTCGTGCACCGCATTCCGCCGGGCGCCGTCGACGCGGAGAGCTACCCGCGGCGCGAGCTCGACGCGGCACTCGAGGCGCACGACGAGACCGTGATCGAGGAGCACGGGCTGCGCTACGAGGTGCGTCCGGGTGCGGGCCACAAGACCGGCTGGTTCTGCGACCAGCGCGACAACCGGCTCGCGATGGCGAAGCTCGCCGCGGGCCGCGACGTGCTCGACATCTGCTGCAACGCCGGCGGCTTCGCGCTGCAGGCCGCGCGCCACGGCGCGCGCACCGTGCG
>CAITGX010000256.1 GCA_903892045.1 uncultured Planctomycetota bacterium
CGGCAGGCCACCTTCGGCGGACTGGACGCGCGCGAGGAACTCCGCGGACTCGCGCACCTGAGCCGGCAGCTCGCCCGCGGCGCGCGAGGCGAAGAGGAGGCCCTCGGTCGCGTAGCAGTGCGCGTGCAGGTACACCCAGCGCCGCTCGCCGTTGATGCGGAAGGCGCCGTCGCGCCAGGAGGCCGCGACGCCCTGCTCGCGCACGAGGGCTGCGAGCTGCAGCGCATCCTTGCGACCGAGCGCGACGCCCGCGGTCTCGAGCGCCATCGGAATCTTGATCGCCGACGCGCCGAACGAGTGCGACCAGCTGTCGTGGTCGCGCACCGGCCGTCCGTCGCGCCACGAGACCTCGCGCTCGGCGAGGCCCGCGACGAGGAAGTCGGTCATGCGCTGCGCCGCGTCGACGAAGCGCTGGCTGCCCTCGATCCGCTGCACGCGCAGCAGCCCGTGCAGGCCAATCGCCGTGTCGAACGCGTACTCGATGCCCGCGCGCGAGAGCGCGCCGCGCGGAGTGAGCTCCCCCACGATCGCGCTGCCGACCTGCACGCCGAACTCGAGCCAGCGCTCACACCCCGCGTGCCGCGCGCGCTCGGCGCACAGGCTCGCGTAGTAGCCCATGATCTCGGGATAGACGTAGCCCGGGTGCGCCGGATTGAGCCACGAGAGCACGCGCCCGCTCCCATCGCGCAGCCCGGAGTCCGCGAGCCACGCCCACGAACGCGCGGAGAGGCTCGCGGCACTCTCCGGCACGCTGCGGCGCTGGGGGGATTCTTGGCGCATGGCGGGAGCGCTTCTTCGGCCTCAGCCGGCCCCAATCCCGAGCGCGTCGCGCTCCGAGCGGCTCGGAGCCACGGCGGGCTGGGCGGAGAATTCGGTGCGAATGCGCGACATGGCGTCCGAGGCCTGCGGAGACTGCAGACTACCACGCTGGTCCAAGCCGATTGTTCGCCCGCGCGAACGTGCGCGCGGCGATCCGAAAACGGGAAGAAAATTCCCTCGGGTGGCACGCTCGCAGCGCGCTCAGGGCACGCGCACGGGCGCGAGCACGACGCGCAAGCCACGGCCTGAGTCGACGAGGCCGGGCTGGTAGAAGGCCCGCGCGGCGGAGCGGCAGTAGCGCGAGGCTGCACCCCAGAATCCGCCGCGGATCACGCGGTAGGTGCCGCCGCTCACGAAGGGATCGACGACCGCGCTCGCCGGATAGGCGGCGAAGGAGTCGAGGCACCACTCGAACACGTTGCCGTGCATGTCGTGGAGGCCCCACGGATTCGGCGCGAAGCTCGCCACCGGCGCCGTGCTCGTGCGAAGGCAGCTCGTGCCCGAGTGATCGGACAGCGCGAAGGCCGCATCCGGGCACTCGAGCGCGGGCCCCACGCTGAACTCGCTCGCCGTTCCCGCGCGGCAGGCGTACTCCCACTCAGCCTCGGTCGGCAGGCGGTACTCGTAGCCCGCGGGCACGCGCCCGAGGGCCGCTTGCTGCGCCGTGAGAGCCGCGCAGTAGGCGCGCGCGTCGTGCCACGACACGCGCTCCACCGGATGGTCGAGCCCGAAGAAGCTCGACGGGTTGTTCCCCATCAGCGCGGCATATTCGCCCTGCGTGACCTCCGTGGCCCCCATCCAGAACGGGTAGCTGATCGTCACCGCGTGCACCGGCTGCGGCGGGTTGAGGCCGTTGTAGTACGGTGCGCCGGGCCCGGCGCTCGAGCCCATCAGGAAGCTCCCGGCGGGGATCGGCACCAGGCCGGCTGGAACGATGCACGGGCCGGTCGCGTCGGGCTGGCACAGGACGAAGCGGAGTCCCGCGCTCAGGAGACCGTGCAGGGGCGCCTGCGGATCGCGCAGCCACGCTTGGGCGCAGCACGACTGCCCCGCGGCGAGCGGAGCGCCAAGTGCCGCGGGGTTCGCCGCCAGCAGAGCGTTGAAGTCGAGCGCGAGGCTGCCGTCGCACGCGCCCGGGCTGCCGCCGGAGTCGAGCCGCGGCGTGCGTCGCAGCGGCGCCGCCACGCACAGCCAGCTCGAGCCGCCGCTCCCGAACGGCAGCGCGGAGGCCGTGCGACCGTAGAGAAAGAGCCCGCTGCGCCCCGCGTCCACGCCGCTCGCGCTCAGCACGAACCCCGACGGCAGGCCGGCGCTCGGCAGGCCCGTCGCGGTCAGCGCCGCCACGCAGCCCGCACTCGACGTACCGGCCGTGCAGTAGCTCGCGACATCCCCGTCGCAGGCACACTGCTGGGCGCTCGCGGGCGCGAGCCAGATCGAGCTCAGGAACAGGGCACTCCAGCGCATCGCGGTTGGGATCCATCGACCGCCGCCGCGCCACGGGGCGCGCGCGCCGGCACGACCTCGGCAACGGGTTGGCGGGAGCGCATGGGAATCGAACCCACCAACCCCGCTGTTCACGAGGTTCGACCGGCTTTGAAGACCGGGCGGCACACCAGCACCGATCCGCTCCCGCCCGAGGTTGTCCACTCCAACAGCCGCGGGCTCGGGGCGCAACATCGAGGTCCGGCTCGAGCGGCGTTTCCCAGCGCTGCGCTAGACACGGGCGAGCAGCAGGCGCCCCGCATCCCCGCCGGCGAGCGTGTCGGGCAGCCCGCCCGCCCAGCGCCGCACCACGGTGCGCGGACCGCGGCGCGTGGCGCGCAGCCCCTCGATCCCGACCGAGAACGGGAGCCCCTCCGGCCGCTCGCTGAAGCCCGGCGGCAGCACGAGGCGCAGGCCCTTCACGCCGAGGTGGAACTCGCCGTCCAGATACACGACGAGCTTGGGCTGCGCGAGATCGCCGGCGGACTCGAGCGCGACGAGCAGCTCGTTGCGGCGCCGTCGCACGGTGACGCTGGCGGGCGGATCTCCGGGCGACTCGCGCAGGAGCACGAGCCGCAAGGGAACTTCGAGCGCCTGCACGTGCCGCACCCGACGCAGCGGAGCGTCGAGCGTCACGAGCTCGCGCGCGTCGGCGCCCGCCGCCCGAAAGCGTGCGAAGAGCAGCGGATCGCCGCCGGGCGACCATGAGCCACCGACGAGAGAGAACGTGAACGCGCGCGTCTCGCCGGGCGCGAGCTCGAAGCGCTCGGGCAGCTCGCGGCACTCGAACGCGCCGCGCCGGATCTCGCAGGAAAGCTCGACGGAAACGGCGCAGTCGAAGGGATTGCGCACGCGGACCTCGGGCCGCCAGCGACCGCACCACTCGCCCTCGCCGCCGAGCGCGTGCCCGGGATCGACGCCGAGCTCGTCCACCTGCAGCGGATAGGCGCCGCGATCGGAAGGCGCGAGCCGCACGAGCTCGCGGATCGCGAGCGCGCGCCGCGGCTCGGTCGTCACCAGCGCGTGGATCGGCCGGCGACAGGCCGCGAGCAGCTGCTCGGGATCGTCGATGTCGACCGCGAAGCGCTCGCAGGGCCACTCGGCCCGCCCGAGCGGACTCTCCCACTCGCGCCAGCGGGCGCCGACGGCCGCGATGCGCTCCTCCGCGGCCCAGCGGCGCACGTCCTCGCCGAGCGTGCGCGCGTAGTACAGCGGCGAGAGCCCGAGGTCGCGCGCCTCGAGGCACGCGCGGCGGTGGTCCGAGAGCACGCGCACGGACAGCTTGCGAGCTCGCTCCGCGAGCTGTCGGGCGAGCTGCGGCAGCGTCTCGGGCTCGCGCAGCACGAGCAGGTAGGCCGAGGCCTCGCCGCGCCCGCGCAGGGCGAGGGCTTCTTCGAGAAACAGCAGCTTTTCCCCTGCAAAACGCGGGGAAAACCAGGCTCCGGCGTCGAGCGCCGCCAGCTCGCGCGGCGCGTGGTCGGCGAGCAGGCCGTGCCCGTCGCTGGTGCGGTCGAGCGTCGCGTCAGCGCACAGGACGAGCTCGCTCCCGCCCGCGCGGCGCACGTCGATGCTGAGCCCATCGAGCCCGAGCCCGAGCGCGCGCCGCAGGCTGGCCTTGGTGTTCTCCGGAGCCTCGCGCGGCGCCCCGCGCAGCCCGAAGACCCACGGCGGACCGGCTTCCTGCGCGCCACCCGACCGTTCGGCTGCCTTGCCCATCGCCAAGGGGGCAGCGTAGCAGCGGCTCCCGCCCCCCCGCCGTTCCGGGTCTCGGTCGCCAAGGCCACAGCCCGTGCTCAGGTGTCGCCCCAAGGAAGGACCGAGGCAGCCCCGCGGGTGCCGCCTGAGGGGCGCTCGCGGGCCCCATGCGCGAGCGGCGCAGTCCGTCCCGGACCCAACTCTCCCGCCTCCCGGTCGGCTCCCCCGCGTGCAAGCTCCTCGCCCGACCCGTACCCTCCTGCGCCATGGACACTCCGGACACGGCGAAGGACCTCGTCCGCTTTCGGCTCACGGCGCTCGGCGTGGTCTCCGCCAGCTTGGGCGGGATCGTGACCTATGCCGTGCTCCACGGCTGGGCCGCGCTCGGCGAGCTGACGGTGGCCGCGACGGCGGTGTTCCTCTCGAAGCTGGCCATTTTCGGCGGCAACCTGTCCGAGACCCGCTTCAACCCGTGGGAGCTGGGCTTGATCGCCTGGACGATCGACCTGTGGGTGTCGTGCGCGCTGCTGGCGGGCATCGCGAGCTTCGAGCGACTGCCCCTCGCGGGACGCGCGCTCGCCGAGGCGCACGGACGTGCCGGCGAAACCCTGCGCCAGTACCCGGGCCTGCGCAGGCTGGCCTTCTGGGGCATCGCGGTGCTCGTGTTCCTGCCTATCCCCGGCTCGGGCGCCGTCACGGGAACCTTGGTCGGACGTCTAGTGGGCTTGAGCCGCATAGGAACTTTCATTTCCGTAGGCGCAGGTGCGGGGGCGGCGGTGCTCACCTATGCCGCCGTGGCGGTGTTCTTGGGCTCCCAGTGGGAGTCGCTGGTGACCAACCCCCTCGTTTTGGTCGCCAGCGTGGGAGTTTTGACGGCCTTGGGGTGGCTCGCGTGGCGTCGGGTGCGTTCGGAAGTTCTTTCCAGACCCTGATCTGGGAAGGTTTCCTCTAAAGCTCCAATTTCCGCCACTTTCCCTCTGGCGGGATCCGACAACCCCGGTGCACATTCCAGACACTGGCCTGTTCTCTGTTCCGGGAAGCCCCTTGGAGCCGGGTAAACAGGCCGGATCGGTCGCTCAGTAGGGGGATTCCAAGCCCGGAAGCCCCCCGCGCCGCGGTCGAGCCCCCCCCCCAAGCGCCCCAGCGGCCGTGGCACACCCACGCCCGCTTCCGGCTTTTGGACAGGCTCGGTCAAGGCGGCTGGGCGGCCGGGACACCCCCGACACGAAGCCGCCATGACGAATTCCCCCTTCGCCCGGTTCTCTCTCACTTCGACCTCGACCACCGCCCGCACCCCGCGCCCCTGGGCGCTCGGCCTGCTCGCGGCCCTCGCCACAGCCGGATCCGCGTCCGCGCAGAACGTGGTGATCAGTCAGGTCTACGGCGGCGGCGGTGACGTCACGGCGACGCACACCCACGACTTCATCGAGCTCCACAACCGGACCTCGGCCCCCATCAGCCTCGCCGGCTGGTCGGTTCAGTACGCGCAGCCGAACGGCACGACCTGGTTCGTGACCAACCTCTCGGGCTCGATCCCGGCCAACGGCTACTACCTCGTCGCGCAGGCGTCGAGCGGTGCCAACGGCGTGGCGCTCCCGACGGCCGATGCCACGGGCACCACCAACCTCTCCGCGGCCTCGGGCAAGGTCGCACTGGTCAACACCACCACGGCGCTCACGGGCTCGGGCTGCCCGATCGTCGCTTCGGTGATCGACTTCGTGGGCTACGGGGCGGCGAACTGCTCGGAGGGCACGGCGAGCCCCGCGGGTGCGGTCAACAAGTCCGTCCGCCGCTCGAATGGCGGCTGCAGCGACTCGGGCAACAACTCGGCGGACTTCACCGCCGTCACCCCGACGCCGCGCAACACCACGAACACCAACGCCAGCGCCACGACGTGGTACATCGACGCCGACGGTGACGGCTACGGCCTGAACGGCTCGACGGCCGTCCTCGCCTGCCTCCAGCCCTCGGGCTACGTCTCCGTGCAGGGCGACTGCCTCGACACGAACGCCGCGGTCAACCCGGGCGCGACCGAGCTGTGCCTCAACGGCCTCGACGACGACTGCGATGGCTTCGTCGACAACCCGACGACCACGGGCATCTACAACTTCAGCGCCGATACCTACCACTGCACCCTGCAGGCGGCGGTCAACCTTGCGCTGCCGAACGACGTGATCTTCGTCGCGGCCGGCACCTACGCCGAGAACGTCACGATCAACAAGGCGCTGGTGATCAGCGGCCCGAACTGGAACGTGTCCCCCAACGGCGGGACGCGCGTGCCGGAGGCCGTCTTCGTTCCCGCCACGACGAACACCACGTCCGGCGCGGTGATCACGATCAACACCTCGAACGTGACGTTCGAAGGCTTCACGGTCGACGGCGACAACACCACGCTCGCCGCGAGCGGCACCGGCCTCGGCGGTGCGCTGGGCACGTCGATCGACGCCGCCCGCGCGATCTTCGTCAACGCCAACGGCATCAACACGGTCAACATCGGCAAGAACATCGCGAAGAACGTCGTCAACGGCATCCGCCTCGAGCAGACGACGAACTTCTTTGCGTCCGGCGCCACGGCCGTCCGCTCCACGGGCATCGTCGTCAACGACAACCTGGTCCAGGACACGACCGGCAGCGGTATCCGCCTCGGCAACAGCATGTTCGCCAAGGTGACCAACAACACGGTCGCCAACGCGGACAACGGCATCGCCTTCAGCTCGTTCCGCATCTCGGACGCCGGCCTCGCCGCCGACCGCGTGATCTCGGGCAACACCATCAGCGCCCGCTTCGCCGGCATCTGGGTCAACCTCTTCCACGCGTCGCCCTACGCCCTCGTCAACAACACGATCACGGCGGCCCCGGCCGCTACGTCGATGGCGCCCACGCCCCAGACCCGCACGGCGTGGTACGGCATCATGTACTCGACGGTCTCGGCGCCCCAGAACTTCACCAACCAGACCAACCTGCCGCTGGTCGCCACGCCCGAGCGCTGGACCGCCACCGGCAACGTGATCGACGGTTCGGCCCTCGAGTCGACCTCCACCGGCTACGGCTACTGGCTGTACTACGTGGACAACAACCGCGACTCGCTCGGCAACGACAACTTCGGCCTGATCTCGGGCGGCTCGGTCAGCAACGTCGACGTCGGCGTGATGCTGAAGAACAAGGACACCGATCCGGCCACGAACTTCGGCACCTCGGCGGTCGGCACTCACGCCGCCATCGCGAACGTGGCCTTCACGCTCGACGCCAACGGCACCGGCCTGCGCCTGATCGACGACGCGACCTGGACCACCGGCAACCCCGCCCCGCTCATCAACAAGCGCAACGTCCAGCTCGCGGTCGGCTCCGGCGTCACCCTGACCGGTGGCGCCACCGGTCTTTCGGTCTCGCAGCCCGCGGGCGGCGCCTACAACCCGATCGTCGGCGGCAGCCTCTCGAACCTCGCGTTCAGCGGTCAGACCGGCGACTACGTGACCCTCGTCACCACCTCGAACAACCTCGACGCCACCGGCGCGAGCTTCGGCGCCGGCGGCACGGTCAACAGCGCCGCGGAAGGTCTCGCGGTCGAAGACAAGCTCACCCACAAGCTCGACACGGCGGCCCTCGGCCTCGTTCGCGTCCAGGCGGGCCAGCTGTTCGTGACCCCGAACTCGGGCTCGATTACGCGCGGCGTCGACGCCGCGACGGCAGCCGACGTGGTCAACCTGGGCGCCGGCACCTACGCCGAGCAGCTGTACATCAACAAGGCGCTGGTCCTGCGCGGCCCGAACGCCGGCAAGGCGGGCAACGACCCGACGCGTTCGGCCGAGGCGACGATCGAGTTCCCGGCCGCCGCTCCGAACGGCGAAGTGCTGGTGTACGCGGACGCGGACAACGTGACCCTCGAAGGTCTCGACTTGCGTTCGCAGGACTCGCGTATCACGGCCGCTGGCACTTACAGCTACCTGTGGTTCAGCTACGGCCAGAACAACCTGACGATCCGGAACAACCGGATGTACGGCAGCGAGATCCCGATCTACATCTACCCGGCTGCGGGTCAGGTGTCCAAGACGGGCCTGTTGATCGAAGGCAACTACATCGACTGCGGTCCGTGGGTCAACTCGTCCTACAACCGCGGTATGTACCTCGGCAACATCGCCGGCGTGGTGCAGGACAACGTGGTGTTGAACGCCTACATCGGCATCCAGTACATGCCGTACGGCAATGCCGCGACGGGCACGATCGCCCGTAACACGGTGTCGGCGGGCGGCGTCGGTCTGTACCACAACTACCAGAGCCTCGGCGCGGGCGCCGTGGCTTGGACGGACAACGTGGTCACCGTGGCCGCCAACGACCGCTCGGGCTTGAAGGCCTTGGTCGACGGCCGTTTCACGGCCCCGATCGACTTCCGCGCCATCCAGGTGGACACGTTCGGCACGACCCAGGCCACCACGGGCACCTCCACGCCCTCGGCGACCTTCACGGGCAACTCGGTCGACGCTTCGGTCGGCGCGAGCGGCTACAACACGCTCGCCCGCGAGGCGGTGCGCATGAGGGTTGGCGGCGTGTACAGCAGCGGCACGCTGGCGTTCAACGACAACAGCTTCACCGGCTGGACGATGGCCGTGAACAACGCGCTGGCGACGGCTTGGAGCATGTCCTGCAACTGGTGGGGCACGTCGGCCGGCCACACGATCGCGGCGGGCCTCACCGGTCCGGCGACGATCTCCCCTTGGCGCGTGCTCGGCACCGACATCAGTGCGGCGATCGGCTTCCAGCCGGACAACGTGTCGTGCACTGGAACGATGCCGACGGCCTCGTTCGCCATCACGAACGTGACGTGCCCCGGCGGCTCGAACGGCGCGGTTGACGCGACGATCAGCAACGGCGCCACGCCGTACGCCTACTCGTGGTCGAACGGTGCGACGACGGAAGACCTGTCGGGCCTCGGTTTCGGCAGCTACACCCTGACGGTCACGGACGCCAATGGCACCGTTCAGACGTTCGCCGCGGCCTCGGTGGCCGACGGCGTCGACGCCGTGGCGCCGGTCGTCACGACCTTCGCCCAGAGCTCGAGCGCGACGGTCGATGGCAGCTGCTTCGCGTCGGTTCCGAACTACGCCGGTCAGGTGGTCGCCAGCGACAACTGCACCGCCGTCACGGTCACGCAGGACGTGACCGCCGGCAGCCCGATCGGCGTCGGGGCGCACCTCGTCACGATCACGGTCGCCGACGGCAACGGCAACTCGACCACCCATCAGGTGACCTTCACGGTCACCGACACGACGCTCCCCGTCATCACGACCTGCGCCGTGGACCAGACGGCCTCGGTCGACACGAACTGCCAAGTCGCGGTCCCGAGCTTCCTCGGCGGCGTCGTGGCCTCGGACAACTGCGGCGTCACGCTGACGCAGTCGCCGGTCGCCGGTGCGCTCGTCGCCCCCGGCCTCACCGTGGTGACGATCACGGCCACCGACCCCTCGGGCAACACCGCCACCTGCACCGCGAACTTCACGGTCAGCGACACGACGGTTCCCACGATCCTCGGCTGCGGCCCCGCCCAGACGGCGGAAGCCGGCAGCGGCTGCGCGGCCAACGTGCCGGACTTCTCCTCGGCCGTGGTCGCCACGGACAACTGCGTGGGCAGCCTCGTGATCACCCAGTCGCCGGCGGCGGGCACGAGCGTGCTGCGCGGCGCGACGACGGTGACGATCACGGTCGCCGACGTGGCGGGCAACACGAGCACCTGCACGAACACCTTCACGGTCGTCGACACGACCGCGCCGGCGATCACCGCCTGCGCGCCCGACGCGAACCTCGACGCCAGCAGCAACTGCACGGCGGTGCTCGCTGACCTCACGGGCAGCGTCACGACGACGGACCTGTGCGCGGTCACCGTGACCCAGTCGCCGGCCGCTGGCGCGACGCTGGTCCTCGGCGCGAACACGATCACCCTGACGGCGACCGACGCGGCCGGCAACAGCACGAGCTGCACGACGATCCTCACCGTCGTCGACGTCACCGCGCCGACCATCACGACCGGCCCCGCGAACCAGACCGGCTCGGCCGGCGTGAACTGCCAGGTCGCGGTTCCGAGCTTCCTCACGGGTGTCGTCGCCGCGGACAACTGCAGCTACACGCTGTCGCAGTCCCCCGCCGCCAACTCGCTCGTCGGCCTCGGCACGACGGTCGTCACGGTCACGGCCACGGACGCCGCTGGCAACACGGCGAGCGCCACGGCGGATTTCACGGTCAGTGACACCACCGCCCCGACGCTGACCTGCCCGGGCTCGACCACGGTGACCCTCTCGGGCGCCTGCTCGGGTCCGCTCGGCAACCTGCTCGGCCTTGCCACGGTCAGTGACAACTGCCCCGGCACGGTCCTCACCCAGTCGCCGCTCGCGACGGAGATCGTCACGGTCGGCACGATGCCGGTCACGCTGACTGCCACCGACGCCGCCGGCAACATCTCGACCTGCACCATCACGGTGACCAAGGTCGGCACGGGCTCTCCGCTCGCGGTCTTCGTCGACGGTAGCTGGTCGAGCGTCCCCACGGACGCAGATCCGGATGGCCTCGGCGACGCCCTCGCCATGGGCTGTGACTCCTTCGCCACGATCCAGGCCGCGGTCAACGCCGCTGGCTCGGGCGCGACGGTCAGCATCGCGGCCGGCACCTACGCCGAGTACGTCACCGTCAACAAGGCCCTGACGCTCGACGGCGCGGGCCGTGGCGGTCTCGATCCGGCTCTCACCAAGCTCGTCCCGACGAACCCCTACGCCACCGTGGCTTCGGGCCAGCCCCTGCCGGCCCAGATCCTCGTCAGCGCGGACAACGTCACGATCAAGGACCTGCAGGTCGAAGGCGTGATCGACAGCGGCATCTCGGTGTCGCGCGGCATCTCGGTCGACAGCGACGCCTCGGGCAACGCTTCGGTCGACGGCCTCACCCTCGACAACGTGCTCGCCTCGCTCTGCCAGTACGGCTTCTCGGTCGTCAACGGCGAGACGGCGTCCAACGTCAGCCTGACGGGCTCGAAGTTTGCCGCCAACGGCAACGGCGTGACCATCGAGGCGGCGGGCACGCTCTCCGCCCTGACGATCGCCGGCTGTGAGATCACGGACAACGTCTACGGCTTCGCCTCGAACGCCGACGGCAACGTCCCGACGGCGGGCCTGCCGGCCGCGGTCAACAGCAACTCGAGCGGCCTCACCGGGGTCACGGTGTCGAACACCTCGTTCAACGCCAACCTCTACAAGGGCCTCTACTTCGAGAAGCTCGACAACGCCACGTTCACGAACATCACCGTCGACGGCAACGCCGTCACGGGCATGGGCGCGTACGGCTTCGGCGCCGGCTTCGAGCTGAACCTGAAGTACGGTGCCTACTCGGGCATCACCATCACGAACGCGACCGTGTCGAACAACGGCACGGTGTCGGGCACCAACGGCCTCGGTCTCGCGATCAAGGCGCGTGACGATGCGGGTGGCCCTGTCGGCGCTCGCTACAACGACAAGCCCTCGAGCCTGGCGAACGTCACGGTCTCCGGCGGCACGGTCTCGGGCTCGGCCCGCAACCTCGTGGTGGCCAACAACGTCGACGTGAGCACGGTCAGCTTCTCGTCGCTCGCGGTCAACGGCCTCGGCGGCGGCGTGTCCATGTTCGGCACCCTGCCGGGCGGCACCCTGAACCTCGGCACGATCGCGCTCGACGGCGCCCTCGCGCAGTACATCGGCAACGGCTCGGCGGCGAGCGTCGACGCGACCAGCGTCTCGTTTGGCGGCCAGACGGGCGCCACGGCCACGTTGGCCCAGAACCTTGCGATCGAAGACAAGATCGCTCACAAGGTCGACGCGGGCGTGCTCGGCCTCGTCCGTGTCCACACGGGCAACATCTACGTCACGGCGCAGAGCTTCCTCGCGGCCGCTGGCACGACGGCGCCCTCGATCCAGCGCGGCGTCAACGCGGCCTCGGCCAACGACACCCTGCACGTCGGTGCGGGCACGTTCACCGAGAGCGTCGACGTGACGAAGAGCCTCAACCTGCGCGGCGCCAACTACGGCATCGACCCGAACACGGGCGTGCGCGGTGCGGAGACGATCGTCGCGACGGCCGCCTCGACGGACAAGGCCTTCCTCGTCCGCAGCGGCAACCAGAACGTCTCGATCAACGGCTTCAAGACCACCGTCGGCTCTCCGCTGCACGATGGCAACGAGACCAACTTCGCCCGCACGTCCGACGTGTCGTTCACCAACAACATCGTGGACACGGCGGCGGTGCTCTTCACGGGCAGCTCGACCTCGTGGCGTGACGTCACGATCGCCAACAACCTGTTCAGCACGATCAACGCGACGGCGACGTCGAGCGCGATCCAGCTGCAGACCGCGCGCAGCGCGGTGATCGACGACAACGTGTTCACGAACGTGAACTACGCGGGCATCCTGCTCGACGGCATCGACACGGCGTTCGTGCGCCGCAACTCGATCACGGGCACGGGCTTCCAGGGCATCCAGCTCGCCGGGGCCATGGGCAACGCCACGGTCGCCGAGAACGCGATCCACAATGCCAACATGACGTCGGGCAACGCCGACCGCGGCGCCATCCGCCTGTACGGCACGAACTTCACCGGCACGGTCCGCGTCAACAACAACGCGATCACCGGCGGCTACACCGGCATCGCGGTGCGCAACGGCGAGGCGATCGCTGGCAAGGACATCAAGGTCCTCGACAACAGCGTGACGGCCCTGCTCGGCGGCAAGCTGCTGTTCCACGGCGGCACCGGCACGCTCGACGCGGAGAGCAACTGGCTCGGCACGAGCTCCGGCAGCACGATCGCTGCGAACGTCCAGGGTGACATCGACTACACGCCGTGGCGCACGGACGGCACGGACAACAGCGCGAACATCGGCTTCCAGCCGAACGGCACGCCGAGTGGCTCGGCCGTCTCGGTGACGATCGCGGGCGTTGTGAACGTGATCTGCCCCGGCGGCGCGAACGGCTCGGTCGACGCGACGGTCACGGGCGGCACGGCCCCCTACACCTACTCGTGGTCGAACGGCGCGACGACCGAGGACATCTCGGGCCTCGTCGCGGGCACCTACACGCTCACCGCCACGGACTCGAACGGCACGCAGGCCTCGGCCTCTGCCACGGTGCTCCCGGGCAGCGACACGACCAACCCGGTCGTTACGGTCTTCGCGCAGGGCTCCAGCGCGAGCGCTGGCGCGAGCTGCACGGCACTCGTTCCTGACTACGCCTCGCAGGTGGTCGCGACGGACAACTGCACGGCCGTCACGGTCACGCAGTCGCCGCTCGCCGGCACCTCGGTCGGCCTCGGCAACACGACGGTGACGATCACCGTCGCCGACGGCAACACCAACTCGACCTCGCACCAGGTCACGTTCTCCGTCAGCGACACGACCGCCCCGACGATCTCGGCCTGCGCCCCGGCGCAGTCGATCTCGGCGCTCGCGGCTTGCACGGCGCTCGTCCCCGACTTCACCACCACGATCACGGCTGCGGACAACTGCGGCATCGCTTCGGTGGTCCAGTCCCCGGTCGCCGGCACCTCGGTCGGCCTCGGCGTCACGAGCGTGACGCTGACCGTGACGGATGCCGCCGGCAACAGCTCGGAGTGCACAACCTCGGTGACGGTCTCCGACACGACCGCCCCGACGATTACGGCCTGCGCCGCCGATCAGCAGGGCACGGCCACGGCCAACTGCACGGCCATCCTGCCTGACTTCACGGGCACGGTCGTCGCCACGGACAACTGCACCGTCTCTCCGACGATCACGCAGTCGCCCGCCAGCGGTTCCACCGCGATCCTCGGCGCCAACGTCGTGACGATCACGGCCACGGACGCTGCCGGCAACACCTCGACGTGCCTCGTGACCTTCACGGTCGTCGACACGACCGCCCCGACGATCACGACCTGTGCCCCGGCCCAGACGGGCTCGGCGGGTGCGAACTGCACCGCCGCGCTGCCGGACTTCACCTCGAGTGTCGTGGCCGCGGACAACTGCGCGGTTTCCTCGATCACCCAGTCGCCCGCCGCCGGCTTCGTCGCTCCGCTCGGCGCCACGACGGTCACGCTGACCGCCGAGGACGCCGCGGGCAACACGATCACCTGCACCACGACCTTCACGGTCTCCGACACGACGCCGCCGGTCTTCGCGAGCTGCGCTCCGGCGAGCACGGTGTCGGTGAACGAGTTCTGCGCCGCGGTCTTCCCGGACATCACGGGCAGCGCCTCGGTCACGGACAACTGCAGCACCCCGGTGGTGACCCAGTCGTTCCCGGCCGGCACCCCGGTCACGGTCGGCAGCTTCCCCGTCACCCTGACCGCCACGGACGCCGCGGGCAACTCCTCGACCTGCACCGTGACGATCACGGTCCAGGACACGACCGCCCCGGTCATCACCTCGTGCCCGGCCGCCCAGAGCGCCAACGCCGACAGCAACTGCTCGGCCGCGGTTCCGAACTTCACGGCCGGCGTCGTCGCCAATGACAACTGCGGCATCGCCTCGGTGACCCAGTCGCCCGCCGCTGGCTCGGCCGGCGTCCTCGGCGCCAACACGATCACGCTGACGGTCGCGGACGCGGCCGGCAACACGACGACGTGCACGACGACCTTCACGGTCATCGACGTCACCGCGCCGACCATCACAACCTGCGCCTCCAACCAGACGGTCTCGGCCGGTGTGAGCTGCACGGCTCTCGTGCCGGACTTCACGGCCAGCGTGGTCTCGGCGGACAACTGCGCGGTCGCCTCGACGACGCAGTCCCCCGCCGCGGGCTCGGTTGCGGCGCTGGGCAACACCACCATCACGCTGACGGTTGCGGACGCGGCTGGCAACACGACCAGCTGCACGACGACCCTCACCGTGAACGACACGACGGCGCCGACGATCACCTCGTGCGGTCCGGCTCAGTCGGCGGAAGCCGGCTCGGGTTGCGCCGCGAACGTGCCCGACTTCACGGCGGCCGTCGTCGCCGTGGACAACTGCTCGGGCAGCCTGACGGTCACGCAGTCGCCGGCCGCCGGCACGAGCGCTCCGCGCGGTGCCAACACGGTGACGATCACCGTGACGGACGTCGCTGGCAACTCGAGCACCTGCACGAACACCTTCAACGTGGTCGACACGACCCCGCCGGTGATCACGGCCTGCGCCCCGAGCGCGAGCATCAACGCTGACAGCAACTGCTCGTCGGCCCTCGCCGACCTGACCGGCTCGGTCACCACGACGGACGCCTGCGCCGTCACCGTGACCCAGTCCCCCGCCGCGGGCTTCGCGCTCGTGCTCGGCGCGAACACGGTCACGCTGACCGCGACCGACGCCGCGGGCAACACCGCTTCGTGCACGGCGATCCTCACGATCGTCGACGTCACCGCCCCGACCGTGACGACCTGCGCCCCGGCGCAGACGATCTCGGCTACGGCGGGCTGCACCGCCACGATGACGAACTTCGCCTCGACGGTCGTCGCCGCGGACAACTGCGCCGTGACGACGATCACCCAGGTTCCGGCCGTGGGCGATGCCGTGTCGCTCGGCGAGACGACGGTCACCCTGACCATCGCTGACGCCGCGGGCAACACCGCCACCTGCACGAGCACGCTGACGGTCAACGACGTCACGGCGCCGTCGATCAGCTGCCCGGGCACCCACTCGATCACCCTGCCGACGCCGTGCGCCGGTGCCATCGGTGACCTGACGAGCCTCGCAACGGTGAACGACACCTGCGCCGGCACCGTCACGGTGACCCAGTCGCCGCTCGCGACGGATGTCGTCCGTCCGGGCGTCGTGTCGGTCACGCTGACCGCCACGGACGTCGCTGGCAACACGAACACCTGCGTGATCGCCGTCACCGTGACGGGCTCCGACACGCCGCTCGTGACCTACGCCGACGACAGCTGGAGCAGCGTCGCCGCCGGGGTTGACCCGGACGGTGCGGGCCCCGCGGTCGCCATGGGCTGCGACGCCTTCGCCACGGTCCAGGCCGCCGTCAATGCGGTCAAGACGAACGGCACGGTCAACGTCCTCGACGGTACCTACGCCGAGTTCGTGACCATCGCTCGCGCGATGGACGTCCGCGGCCCGAACTGGAACGTGTCGCCGAACACCGGCACGCGCGGCGCCGAGGCGCTCCTCGTTCCGGCCACGTCGAACGCCGCCGCCGGCAACGTCGTGACCATCAGCGCCTCGGGCGTCAAGCTCCGCGGCTTCACCATCGACGGTGACAACACCGCCCTCGC
>CAITGX010000257.1 GCA_903892045.1 uncultured Planctomycetota bacterium
CTCGGCCTGGGACCAGCCCCAGCGCGACGCCCATGAGGCGGGCGAGACGATCGAGGAAGGCGAGATGCCGCCGGAGCTCTACCTGCCGCTGCACCCCGAGGCGCAGCTCAGCGCATCGGAGAAGGACGAGCTCGTGCGCGGGCTGCAAGCGAGCCTCGCGGACGCGATCCGGCCCGCGCGTCGCGGCGGCGGCGAGCGGCGCGAGCGCGGCGACGACTGAGAGCGCGCTCCTCGCGCGCGCAAGGTTCTGTCCGAAAAGGGGGTGACGCCGCTCTTCCGTGCAGGGTAGATTTGCGCTCCTCCGCGAACGCGCGACCGCACGGCTCCCCCCACCCACGAGCTGCCGCGACCTCGCCCGAGCGGATCCCCCAAGGACCCCCACATGCCTGACTCCGTCGATACCGCAGCGCAGCGCGCTGCGACGACTCCGGACGTCCCGCCAGCTACGCACAACGGCCGCCGCACGGGCCGCGCGTTCTTCTACCCCGACGTCAGCGACGCGGAGTGGAACGACTGGAAGTGGCAGTTCAAGAATCGCGTCACGACGCTCGAGCAGCTCGTCGCGAAGCTGCCGATCCCGCCGCACGAGCTCGGCCTGCGCCGTGAGGTGCTGTCGGACTTCCGCATGGGCATCACGCCCTACTACCTGTCCTTGATCGACGCCGACGACGAGTCGGATCCGATCCTCAAGCAGGTCGTGCCGCTGTCGGACGAGTACTACTTCCGCGCCGTGGGCGAGGAAGACCCGCTGGGCGAGGAGAAGTTCTCGCCCGTGCCGGGCATCACGCACCGCTACCCCGACCGCGTGCTGATGGTGATCTCGAACAATTGCGCCATCTACTGCCGCTACTGCACCCGCAAGCGGACCATGTACGACGGCGCGACGCCCGAGGTCGAGATCGACCGCATGGTCGACTACATCGCGCGCACCCCGCAGGTCCGCGACGTGGTCGTGTCCGGCGGTGACCCGCTCAACTACTCGACGCAGAAGCTCGAGTCGATCCTCTCGAAGCTGCGCGCGATCCCGCACCTCGAGATCATCCGCATCGGCAGCCGCGTACCGGTGGCCCTGCCCCAGCGCATCGACGACGAGCTGGTGGAGATGCTGCAGCGCTACCACCCGCTGTGGGTCAACGTGCACTTCAACCACCCGCGCGAGCTCACCCCCGAGGCCGCGCGCGCCTGCGACAAGCTCTCGCGCGCCGGCATCCCGCTCAACAACCAGGCGGTGCTGCTGAAGGGCGTCAATGACACGGTCGACACCGTCAAGTCGCTGTGCCAGGGCCTGATGCGCATGCGCGTGCGCCCCTACTACCTCTACCAGTGCGACCCGGTGCGCGGCGCCGAGCACTTCCGCACCCCGATCTCCAAGGGCATCGAGATCATCGAGGGCCTGCGCGGCCACACCAGCGGACTCGCCATCCCGACCTACGTGGTCGACGCCCCGGGCGGCGGTGGCAAGATCCCGGTGCAGCCCCAATACCTGCTGCGCTACGACGAGCAGAAGGGGCGCGCCGTGCTGCGCAACTTCCAGGACAAGATCTACGAGTACCTCGAGCCGGGCTACCTGCGCGACGAGATCCGTCCGCCGGCCCCGCGCCCGCAGGAGACCGACGAGCCGGCCGCGGAGCCGGTGGCGGAGGTCGAGGTCAAGCCCCCGGTCGTCGGCAAGAGCCGCTGGGTCCGCAAGGGCGCGACGGCTCGACGCGAGAAGAAGTAGTCTCTCGCGCCCCCACCGGCGCTCCCCATGCACATCGGCATCGCCTTCGACCTGAAGGCGGACTTCCTCGCGGAGTCCGCTCCCGCGCGCGAGGGCGCGCCCGATGACCTGTTCGAGGAGTACGACTCGGACGCGACCGTGACGGCGATCGAGCGCGTGCTCGTCGCGCGCGGCCATCGCGTGACGCGCCTCGGCGGCGGACGGCGCTTCCTCGAGAACCTGCTGCGCGAGCGCGTCGAGCTCGTGTTCAACCTCGCCGAAGGCCGCGGCTCGCGCTCGCGCGAAGCGCACGTGCCGGCCGCGTGCGAGATGCTCGGCGTGCCCTGCACCCACTCCGACCCGCTCACGATGGCGGTGACGCTCGACAAGGCCATGGCGAAGCGCGTGGTCGCCTCCGCGGGCGTGCCCACGCCGGGCTTCGTCGTGGTCGAGCGCGCCGCGGACCTCGCGCGCATCGAGCTGCCCTACCCGCTGTTCGCCAAGCCGCTCTTCGAGGGCTCGAGCATGGGCATCCGCCGCCGCTCGCGCATCGCCGATCGCGGCGAGCTCGAGGAGCGCGTCGGCGCGCTGCTCGCGGACTATCGCGAGCCGGTGCTGGTCGAGGAGTTCTGCGCCGGGGACGAGTTCACCGTCGGCCTGCGCGGCAGCGGCGAGAGCGCGCGCGTGATCGGCACGATGGAGGTCGAGCCGCTGCTCGTCCCGCGCGAGCAGTTCGTGTACTCGCTCGAAGTGAAGCGCAACGTGAACTGGGCCGAGGAGATCTCCTACAACGTGCCGCCCAAGCGCCCGCGCGCGCAGGTGGAGCGCGTGGAGAAGGTCGCGCTCGACGCGTACCGCGCGCTCGGCTGCCGCGACATCTCGCGCATCGACGTGCGCTGCGACGCCGCCGGCAACCCGAAGTTCATCGAGTGCAATCCGCTGCCGGGCATCGCGCCGGGCTGGAGCGACCTCGCGATCCTGTGGGACCGCCTCGGCGGCAACTACGACACGATGATCGGCGCGATCCTCGACGAGGCCTGCGCGCGCCTGAAGCTCGCCTGAGCGTCCCATGGCGAGCATCACCGTCCTCTACAACGACGACAGCACGCTCGCGCACGGCTCGGAGCAGGATGCGATCGCGGTGCTCGCGGTCAAGGACTGTGCGAAGGCCATCGCGGACGCGCTCGCTTCGCGCGGCCATCGCGTGAGCGCCGTCGGACTGCCGCCCGAGCGCGAGGGCGTGCTGCGCGCCGTCGCGGCTCTCGAATGCGGCCTCGTGTTCAACCTCGTCGAGGGCATCGGCGGCGACTCACGCCTCGAGCAGGCCATGGCTTGGCTCTACGAGCTGCACGGCGTGCGCTACACGGGCTCGGGCCCACGCGCGATGGCGCTGTGCATGGAGAAGCCCGTGACGAAGGCCGTGCTCGCGGCGGCCGGCCTGCCGGTGCCGCGCGGGACGGTGCTCGCGCGCGGCGACGAGAGCGTCACGAACCTGCGCTTCCCGCTGATGGTGAAGCCCGCGCGCGAGGATGCGAGCCACGGCATCTCGATGGACTCCGTCGTGCGCGACGAGGCCGCGCTGCGCACCCAGGCGCGCAAGCTGATCGACACCTACGCGCAGCCCGCGCTCGTCGAGGAGTACATCCCCGCGCGCGAGATCAACGTCGCGCTGCTCGGCGGGCCGCGCGGCGTCGAGGTGCTGCCGCTCTCGGAGATCGACTACTCGGGCTTCCGGGCGGACGAGCCGCACCTCGTGACCTACGCGGGCAAGTGGATCGAGGGCAGTCGCGACTGGGACCTGACCAAGGTCGTGCCGGCGCGCGACCTCTCGCACGCCCAGCGCGCGCGCATCGAGGCCGTGGCGCGCGGGGCGTTCGAGACGCTCGAGCTGCGCGACTACGCGCGCGTCGACCTGCGACTCGACGAGCGCGGCGAGCCGTTCATCATCGACGTCAATCCCAACCCCGACATCTCGCCCACCGCCGGCTTCCACCTCGCGGCCGAGCGCGCGGGCCTCTCGTATCCCGAACTCGTCGAGCGCGTCGTGCAGAGCGCGCTCTCTCGCCATGGCGCACTTGCGTGACCTGCGCGCGAGCGATCGCGCCACCCTTGAGCGCGTCGTGCGCGGCACGAACGCCTTTCGCGAGGACGAGGTCGAGGTCGCGCTCGAGCTGATCGACGCCGGCGCGCGCCCGGGCTCGGGCTACCTGTTCACGGTCGCCGTGAACGAGCGCGACGAGCCGCAGGGCTACGCCTGCTGGGGCCTGACGCCGCTGTCCGACGGCGCCTACGACCTGTACTGGATCGTGGTCGACGCGGCGGCCCAGGGGCAGGGCCTCGGCCGCGTGCTGCTCGAGCATGTCGTGCGCGACGTGCGCGCGCGCGCGGGGCGCCTCGTGATCATCGAAACGTCGGGCAAGCCCGAGTACGCTTCCCAGCGCGCGTTCTACGAGCGCTGCGGCTGCACGCTGCTCGCCCGGTACCCCGACTTCTACCGACTCGGCGACGACAAGCTCGTCTACATGGTGCGACTGTGACCTCGAAGGCCCTCCCCACGCTTCCGATCCTCGTCGAGAACGCCGCCACGGCGACGTTCGACTGCGTCTACCCCACCTGCGGTGGCAAGTGCTGCAAGCAGGGCCGTCCGCCGGTCGAGCCGGGTGAGATCGCGCGCATCGAAGCGAACCTCGCGAAGTTCCTCCCGCACCTGCGCGAGAAGGCCCGCAAGGTCGTCACCGAGCGCGGCTTCATGACGCGCCGCGAGAAGCACGGCCTGCGCATGATGGCGGTGTCCGAGGGCTGGTGCGTGTTCGAGAACCAGGGCTGCGTGCTCCACAAGGTCGGCGCGAAGGAAGGTGATCGCTTCAAGTACAAGCCGTGGGCCTGCGCCACGTTCCCGCTCGACCGCCTCGAGAAGACCGATGGCTGGTACGTGCGGCAGTGGAAGCTCCACGGCGAGGCCTGGGATCTCTTCTGCCTCAACCCGAAGGAGTCGAAGAAGCCCGCGGTCTCGACCATGCAGGGAGAGATCGAGTTCGCGGCGCGGCTCGACTCGGGCAAGGAAGCGTGGCGCGGTGGCGACGTCCCCAAGCCCGCGAAGAAGCGCAAGGCGGCGAAGAAGCGCGCCACGCGCAAGTAGGACGGGAAGAAGCGCTCGCCCGCGGCGTCGCAGATGGGAGTGGAACGGGAGCGCGAGACAGGCGGGCGCGTGCCGGGGGCGGTGTGGCGCGGGACCGCGCTGCAGGTGCTCGGGCGCTTCTGGGGCGCGGCCTGCACGCTCGCGATCCTGTGGCTCGCGAACCAAGCGCTCGACGGCGCCGGCTTCGGCCGTTTCACGTTCTACATCGCTCTGTTCGCGTGGCTCGACAGCGTGGCGAACATGGGCACCGGCCAGGTGGCGGTGCAGCGCACGGCCGCCGCACCCGGGCGCATGGCGAGCGTGCTCGCCGCAGCACGCGGGATCCGAGTGCGAGCGGGACTGTTCGGCGTGCTCCTGTGCGCGACCTTCGTGCTGTCGAAGGACGAGCCCGACGGGGCATGGATCGTGCTCGCGTCGCTGTACCCAGTCACGCACGCGCTCGAGCTCTCGACGATTCCGGCGCGCAACGCGCTCTCGTGGAGCGTTCCCGTCGCGGTGCGCGCGATCGCGGCGGCCCTGAGCCTCGCGAACGTGGCCGTGTTGCACGCCGCCGACGTGCACCGGCCCGCGCTCTACCTGCTCGGGGTCGCGCTCGGCAGCACCGCCGGCAACGTGCTGCTGCACCTCGCTTCGCGACGCCACTTGCCCGTCGAGCGAGGCGAGGCCGCGAGCGAGCAGGGCTTCTTCCGCGAAGCGCTCCCGCTCGGCGTCTCCGCCCTGTGCGCGCAGACGTACTTCTACGTCGACAACCTGTTCATCGAGGCGTGGTGCGGACTGGAGCCCCTCGGGCACTACAACGTCGCCGTGCGCGTGATGAGCTGGTCGATCATGCTCGCGCAGTACACGACGCTGACCGTGCTGCCGTGGCTGCGACGCGAGCAGCTCGCCGGAGCGCTCGGCCCCGCGCTCGCCCGCCTCGGGCCCCCGCTCTTCGCCGGCGCCGGACTCGCCTGTGGCCTCGCGTTCGCGTGGACCGAGCCGTTGCTCGGCCTGTTCGGGGACGAGTTTCGCGCCGCGTCCGGAAGCCTGCGCTGGCTGCTCGGAGCGACGACGGCGATCTACGCGGGCTCGCTGTTCATGACCGCGCTCGTCGCGCTCGGCAAGAACGTGGCGAGCCTGTGGATCGCGGCGCTCGGCGTGCTGCTGAACGTCGGGCTGAACTTCTGGGCCGTGCCGGCGCTCGGCATCGAGGGCGCGGCGCTCACCACCTTCGCCACCGAGGCCTTCGTGAGCCTCGCCGGCGCGCTCGTGATCCTGCGCTCCGGCGTGAGCCTCGGGAGTCCCTGGCGCTGGCTGGGCGGGCCGCTCGGCTTCGCCGCGGGCGCGGGGCTGTCATCCCTGCTCGCGATGGGCTATTGAGAGCGCCCCATGCGCGTCGGACTCGACTATCGACCTGCGCTCCAGAACCGCGAGGGCATCGGCCGCTACGCGCGCGAGCTCGTGCGCGGCTTCATCGAACTCGGCTTCGACGGCGACCTCGGCCTGTTCGGCTACACGGCGGCGCCGATGCGCTTCTCGCGCGAGGAGCTCGGCATCGCGCGCACGCGCGCTGAGCTGCTGCGCCTGCGACTGCCGTCCCGCTGGCTCCCGTGGCTGCTCGCGCGGCTCGGCAAGGGCGTCGATGACCTCGTCGGCGGCGCGGACATCTACCACCACACGCAGCCCAGCATGCTGCCCGTGCGGCGTGCCACCGAGGTGGCGACGATCTTCGACTGCATCTACATGATCCCGGACTCGGGGTATCTCGATCCGGCCGTCGCGGAGCGCATGACGGCGGCCGCGAAGGAGCAGGTGCGACGCGCCCGGCGCATTCTCGTGCCGAGCCAGTACGTCGGAGCGGAGGTCGTGATGGCGCTCGGTGCGCACCCCGCCCGCGTGGCCGTGACCGAGCTCGGCTGCGATCACATCGCGCGCGCGCTGCCCCCCGAGGGCTTTGGCCGCGCGAAGGAACCCTACGTGCTCACGGTCGCGCGCGTCGACCCGCGCAAGAACCACCTGCGCATGCTGCAGGCGTTCGAGCTGCTCGTGAGGGAAGGCCTGCCCCACCGCTGGGTCGTCGCCGGACCGCGCGGGCATGAGTGGCAGGAGTTCGCGCGCGCGCTCGAGCGCTCACCCGCGCGCTCGCGTGTGCAGTGGATCGTCGATGCTCCCGAGGAGGACCTGCCGCGCCTCTACGCGCAGGCCGATTGCTTCTTGTTCGCGAGCCTCAACGAGGGCTTCGGCCTGCCGCCGCTCGAGGCGATGGCGTGCGGCACGCCGGTGGTCTCGAGCTGCGTGACCTCGCTGCCCGAAGTGTGCGGTGACGCCGCATTCCTCGTCGAGCCGACGGAACACGAGCGCATCTTCGAGGCCATGCGACGCGTGCTCGTCGAGCCCGACATCGCGGCGGAGCTGCGCTCGCGCGGCATCGCCCAGTCGCGCAAGTTCACCTGGCGCGAGTGCGCCAAGCACACGCTGCTCGCCTATCGCAAGGCGCTGGAGCCCGAGGCCGAGGAGCCCAAGCTCCGCCACGTCTTCTAGCGCCCGCGGGTTCTAGGGCTGCGCGAGACGCGCCCGCACCGCGGCCTCGTCGGTGTCCTCGAGCGACCACAGCGAGCGGCCTTCCATGCCGCCCGCGATGGTGAGCACCTGCCCACTGGTGTGGCGCGACGCGAGCGGCGACGAGAGCCATGCCACGGAGCGCGCAATGTCGACGGCGCGCGCGAGCTGGCGCAGCGGCATCGTGCGGCACACGCCCGCGATGACGCCCGGTCGCGAGAGTTCCTCGCGCACCATGTGCGTCACGGTCCAGCCAGGCTCCACCATGTTCACGCGTGCGTAGGGGTCGATGCGCACCACCTCGTTCTTGAGCGTGCGGACGAGCCCGTAGAGACCGGCCTTCGCGATCGCGTATTCCGCGTGGTCGCGCTCGCC
>CAITGX010000258.1 GCA_903892045.1 uncultured Planctomycetota bacterium
GGCTCGCGTATCCAGTCGGGCTCGAGCATCACGAGCCCATGAGGACCGAGCAGCTCCGTCATCGCTCGCGTGAAGGCCGTGGCGAACGTCTCGCCATCGCGCGGAAGGAACAGCTCGATCGCGCTCTCGCCGAAGGGCTGACGTCCATAGAGCTGTCGCAGAGCTTCCCGCACGGCGGACATGCGCTGCTTGTCCTCGCGCAGGACGATGCGCGAGACGGGCTGCTTACCCGAGGACAAGCCGGCTAGCCCGAGACGCTGCAGGTCGAGATTCTCGTTGAGAACCCAGGCGTGGTGAACCTCGGCGACGTCATGGTCATCCGCGTGATTCCAGAACAGCGGCACTACCGGACGCTCCCAGGCCTGTGCAAGGGAGCGCGCGATCCGGATCGCGTGCAAGGCCTTCAGCAGCGAGTACAGCGGGCCACCGAGAAAGCCGGGCTGTTGCCCTGTCACGACGCAACACGCACCGGGAAGCGCGAGCTGCCGAACTCCGTCGAGAACGGCGACGTGCGGTTGGTGGCGCGCGATCTCGCGCTCGATCGCGAGCGAGAGCTCCATTCGCTCCTCGGGCAGCCACGTGTCGTCGCGCGGCGTGATTTCGTCGAGCGTCCGCGGCACCACGAAGCGCGGCACGTTGCTGGCGTGTGCGGCGAACGCGTGCAGTCCCAAGGACTCCGCGGGGACGAGGGACGAGACGAGCATGGTTCGCGTGCTCAGCGCAACGCGGAGAGTGCGGCGCCGATTTCGGCCACCATCGTGTCCAGCGAGTCGCGCGTGGCGTCCTTCCAGTGCTTGCCGGCGTGCACCTTGTCGCGCCACGCGAACGTGATGCCGCGCGACGAGTTCACGAGCGCGCCACACGGTGCGCCGCTCGCGGAGAACTCGAACGCGCCGAGCACGTCCTGCGCTCCGGCACCTTGCGCACCGTAGCCCGGCAACAAGAACGGCGTGCGCGGCATCCGAGCGCGAAAGTCACGCAACTCGGCACCGTGAGTGGCGCCAACCACCGCTCCGACGCTCGACCATCCGCTGTCGCCGACGAGGCGCTTCCCCCACTGCACGACCTTGTCCGCGACGAGGTGCGAGAGCTCCGGAGAGCCGTGGCGCTGGAAGTCGGCGCTGCCCTTGTTGGAAGTGCGCACCAGCAGGTACAGACCCTTGCCGGTGCGAGCACACGCTTCCAGGAACGGCTCGACCGAGTCCGAGCCGAGGAACGGATTGAGCGTCACGGCGTCGCAGAGCGAGGGTCCATCCTCGGAGCTGGTTCCCTCGAGGAAGGCTGTCGCGTAGGCGGCGGCAGTCGTCGCGATGTCACCGCGCTTCACGTCGCCGATGACGAGCAGTCCCGCGGCGTGCGCGTCGCGGACCACGGACTCCCATGCGGCCGCACCGTCGGCGCCGAGCACCTCGAAGAATGCCGACTGCGGCTTCACGGCCGGCACCTTGCCCTGGATGACCTCGATCACCTCCCGGCAGAACTGCGCCAGCCGCTGGGCTCGCTCGCGCCGGGGCCGGTGTGCGTCGCGCACATCCGCATACTCGGGAGGCAAGAGCTCAAGGTGAGGATCCAGGCCAACGAGGCAGGCATTGCCGCAGCGTTCGATCGAGCTCTGGAGTCGGTCCGCGTAGTTCACGAGCAGGGGCTTCCGATGTCGACAGGAGACGCCGTCGGCGCCCGGCCCGTGCCGACCGCCCGACCTCTCGGCTGCGGATCCTAGCCCACCTGTTCGACGGGCGATGGGCGGTTTGACTGACCCAAGCGCAGGAACTCGCGCGCAACCGCGTCCGCCAGCGGCCAGCCCTTCTGCGACAACCTCCATCGCCCGGCGACGAGCTCGAGCCAACCCTGCTCCTGAGCCATGGAGGCGATCTCCAACGCCGGGTCTTGTTCCGCTGTCCAGCCGCTGAGGCCCGCGCGGTGCCATGCCTCCGCGGCACTCAGGCCGTCGGTGAGCCTCAAGCCGAGCCACCAGGTCTCGCCCAGCCGAGACCAGGAGGAAGGCTCCTCGCTCCAAGCGTGTGCGCCCGCATCTGACCCGGCCCGGCGACGGTATTCGCCCAGGTGGCGAACGTTGCCGAAGCGCCGGAAGCCAACCTTGCTGACCGCGGAAGGCCCGATCCCGACGTAGGCCCCGTTGCGCCAATAGTTGACATTGTGAGCACAATGATATCCATTTAATGAGAAATTGGATATCTCATAAGCGCTACGGCCTGCGGCTGCGAGGCGCTGCCTGGTCCACCAGAAGAACTCCAGCTCGGCGTCATCCGTGAGCGGCTTCAGCCTTCCCTGTTCCAGCCACCTTCGAAACAACGTCTCCTCTTCGAAGGTCAGGTTGTAGGCCGACACGTGGTCGGGTGCGAGCGCCAGGACGCGCTCGAGGTCGCTCTGCCATTGCTCGAGCGTCTGACCGGGATTGGCGTAGATCAGGTCCACATTGAGGTTGGCGACACCGGCCGCTCGTGCAGCCTCAAAGGCCCGGAAGCTCTGCTCGACCCCATGAACGCGGCCAAAGAGCTCCAAGGTCTCACTGCGAAGGCTCTGGAAGCCGATCGACAGCCGCGTGGCGCCGAGGTCCAAGAGCGCTCTTGCCTTGTCGTAGTCGAGGCTCTCTGGGTTGCACTCCACAGTGACCTCGCTCGCGCTACCTCGAAACCCGCTCGCGGTCTCCAAGGCTCCGAAGAGGCGCTTGAGCTGCGGGATGGTCAACAGGCTCGGAGTTCCCCCACCCACGAACACAGTTCGGGGGGCCTTCGGTGTACGGCGCAGGATCTCGGCTTCAATCGCCGCCAGCGTTCCTTCGACGTCCTGCCCTTCGGCGGGCACCGAGAAGAAGTCGCAGTAGTGGCACTTTGCCGCGCAGAAGGGCAGGTGCAGGTAGACGGGCGTGGAAGGCGGAGCCGTTTCGTGTTCTTGAGCTCCGCCTGCGTTCATTCGCGATCACCGCCCATGGCATCATAGAGCTTTCGAAGGGCTTCCCGCTCGATCTGCCGCACGCGTTCCCGCGTCAAGCCCACGACACGCCCGATTTCCTTGAGAGTCATGGGCTCCTGCCCATCGGCGCCAAGGCCGTAGCGGAGCTTGAGGATGGTGGCTTCCCGCTCGTCGATAGCCCCAAGGAGATCGCCCAGCCGCCTCAGCAGGTCCTCGTCCAACAGGTGTTCCTCGGGCGACTTGGAGTCCTCATCCTCCACCGTGTCCTGAGACGCCGTCAGGAGATCCAGCGAGACCTGAGAGCCCAGGCTGGAAGACTGGATCGTGCGGCGCAGCAGGGGCCAGCTCTCCTCGGGGATGCCGAGCTCGAGAGCAACCTCCTCGACGGTGGGCATGCGGCCTCGGCGGAAAACGAACTCCTGGCTGACGTTGCGCCACTTGGAGATGTTCTCCGCCATGTAGCTCGGCACTCGGACCGACTTGACCGTGTTCACGAGCGCCCGGCGAATGGCCTGCTTGATCCACCACGTGGCGTAGGTCGAGAAGCGGCATCCAGCGTCAGGGTCGAACTTCTCGACAGCCTTGAGCAGGCCGAAGTTGCCCTCCGCGATCAGGTCCTGAAGCGAAAGCCCGCGGTCCACGTACATCTTTGCGATGGACACCACGAGGCGCAGGTTGGCTCTCGCCATGTGCTCCCGGGCCTGGGGGTCACCCCGACGGATGCGATGGGCCAGCTCCTTCTCTTGGTCGGCGTTGAGGAGCGGCGTCTCGTTGATCTCGAGCAGGTAGGTTTCCAGACAGCGTTCCGAGCTAATGGCAGGCTCCTGGGCTCAGGCCCGTAGGGACATGGAGAGCAGCCTTGATCGGACAGCGAGCGAAGCTCGCTCGACCCAAAAGCGTCTTCCTAGGCGACTGCCCCTGAAGCCGTTTCCACCCGCGCGCGAGCTCTGCTAAGGTCTAGCCGTGTCCGCCGACCGTCCCCTCGAAGAAGTTGTCGTAGAAGCGGCCTTCGCCCCCCTCCTCGGCAAGGAAAGTCAGCCCTTCTGTCGACTGGCCAACACTCTGCGGTCGTCGCCACCGGGTCCTTGGCCCAAAGGGCTTTTCCAGCGGCTAGCCCATGAGGCGAACCGCCTCGAGTCGTTCCTCGACGACCATGGCGCCCGGTTCAACCGGAACTTCGCGCTGACCCGCGAGCTGGTCGCGAGTACGCGTTGGCTGTCGCTCGCCGGCTTCAGCCTCTCTCATCTAGCTGCCCGCTTCGATACCTACGGATTGGCCCAGACCCTATCGGGCGAGGAACAGGAGCGGCTCCGATCCGCGCTTGAGGCCGGCCGAGCCTTCTTGCGCGATGGAATCGAGCAACTCCTCCAGCGACAACGGGAGGACTTCGAGCGGCTCCTCGTGGGTTGGGACCCCGGCCTGATCTCGCCGGACCACGCATCCCTCAGCGCGGTGCGGCGACGGCTGCCGCGGAATCTTGGGCAAGAAGAGCCGGCCGACGACAGCCAGCGCATCGCGGAGATCGCGTCCAAGTACCTTGCTGCGTGCACCATGCTGGAAGGACTCGAGATCCGCGCGGTGCCCGACCCGGTCACACGGCGTCGCCGTCTCGCGGCCGTCTGCAAGGAGGAACAGGCGCGTGTCTACGAGGCCACGGTTCACAACCTTCAGTCCACCTACGACACCCACATCAAGAACACGGTGGTGGAGGCTCAGGACGACAGACTTCCTCGCCTTCGCGGGCTACTGTCCGCCGCCCTTCATTTGCTCGAGACAGTCACCGTTCTGGCCCACTTTGTTGAGCGGCATGAGTCCGAGGTGAGAGGAGAGTCGACGGGGCAAACCATCGCCGCGATCGTCGATGGCGACCAGGTGCGGCGGCTGATGCTGAATGAGCTGCTGGTTTGGGCTGACCTGCTCATGCAGCGGGGCCGAGCGACCGCTGAGGATCTCCTTCCGAACTACATCGAGCTACGGGAGCTGAGGGTCGAGCTGCCTCCCTCGCTCAAGCTCCATGCTCGGCCGGCCGCGCTCATCGTGAACATCGTCGCCCACCACGGCACTCCCGTGGAGTTCGAGATCGGTGGCCATCGGTGCAATGCCGGCTCGATCTTGGAGATCTTGATCGGGGTTGGGTCGCATCCCGAGGCTCGTCAGTTCGTCTTTCGAGGGGACATTCATCCCCTGAACGACATCGGGCTCTTGTTCGAGAGCAACTTGGGTGAGGACGGCCTGGGCAACTTGCCCCCCGCTCTTCAATACCTTCGAGAGCGCTAGATGCCGAGGTAGAGGCGGTCGGCGAGCATGGGTGGCAGCCCGGCGCGTCGGATCCGGGCCGCCTCTCGTTCGATGTCGTATTCCTCGCGCAGGATCTCGACCGTCCCAGATTCAGCGTCGAAGAGCGCGAACGCGGTGCGCGGGTCCTCATCTCTCGGCTGACCCACACTTCCAACATTCACCAAGGCCTTGCAGCACTCCGCGAGGTCTAGGGTCAAGTCAGGGCTGTGGGATGTCTGGTTTGGCGCTTCCGCGGGCCTGAGGATTGTGACGGGGACGTGGCTGTGCCCGACGAAGCACACAGGCAGTTGGAGCTCATCGAGCGAAGCCTCCGCGTCCCCTACTCCCAAGATGTAGTCGAAGCGCTCCGGCCTATGCAACGCACCGTGGGCGACAGCGCAGTGCTGAAGCTCGAGCACAAGCGGCAGGCCACTGAGCCAGTTCAGCTCCTCCTTGCTCATGTGTTGACGCGTCCACAGAACCGCGTCCTTGGCGTAGGAGTTGAAGTAGGTGAGCTCGAGCTTCCCGGCGACGGCTGCGTCGTGGTTGCCCTGAACCACATGTGCTCCGACCTCGCGAAGCAGGGCTATGCACTCTCGAGGCGCAGCGCCGTACCCCACGACGTCTCCGACGCTGATGAAGCTCTCGGCCCCTCGGTTCTTCAGGTGGCGAACGGCAAGCTCGAGGGCCGAGAGGTTGCCGTGGATGTCACCTAGCACGCCGTACTTCATGGGTCTGGGCCTGAGAGGTTAGGAGCCGGGTTGGCGCTTGAAACCTACGCTGCGACCCCTTCGAGCAATGCGGGCAGCACCCAACACCCCAAGAGGAGGCCCCCAAATCGCGCCGAGGAACCGATCTCCAAGCGGCTCAAGCCCCAAGCCACAAGCGGCGCAGCCCACAGTCTGCTCTGCGCATAGGAGGTGACCAGCCCGTGACCGACGAGCACACCGGCAAGGTACGCGCTCGGCGGGACGAGGGTGCTGGTGGCTAGCCTCACATGCTCGACCCAACGGCAGCGCTCTCGGCCAAGCCAACGTGATCGATTCGAGGCCTCGCTGCCGGTCAGAGCGACCAAGAGGCCGACGATGCCCGCCACCTCCGCTCCCAGAGCCCAACCGGCCCCAAAGGCCACGGCCGCGGCTAGGAAGATCCAAGAAGTAGGTCTGGTGAGAAAAACCAAGATGTACCCGCGACTTTGGGTCGAGTCGTAAGTCTATAGCGCTTGGGATCCTACGGAGCTTGGGCTCGCTGGGCGAGATCCTAGTGTTGGCAGAGCGGCGAAACACGATATCTTGTGGCCGTCGAGTAGGTGTTCCACGTGGAACATCTCGAAGGAGAATAGAGCGATCATGGAAAAACGACTTGGCAAGGGACTCGGCTCCCTTTTGGGGGGCAAGACCGATGAGGCGCCGAGCCAAGAGCTTGCGCTGTCTCTGATCGATCCCAATCCGTTCCAGCCGCGAGTCACAATGGACCCGGCCGGCCTCGAGGAGCTTCGAGACAGCATCAGCAACCACGGCGTACTCCAGCCGATCGTTGTTAGGAAGATGGCTGGAAGATACCAGATCGTTTCGGGTGAGCGGCGGTGGCGCGCGGCCCGACTCGCCGGGCTCGAGCGAATCCCGGCCGTTCAACGGGAGGTTGTTTCAGACAACGAGATGCTGGAGCTCGCGCTTGTCGAGAACGTACAGCGCCGTGACTTGGACCCCTTGGAGCGCGCCCGAGGCTTCAAGGCGCTCATGGATGGCCTTGGGATCACGCAGGAGGCCGTTGCTGTCAAGGTCGGACTGAAGCGGGCCACGGTCGCCAATCACCTGAGACTGCTGGAGCTGCCCGAGAAGGTGCAGCAGGCGGTGGGGAAGGGTCTCCTCAGCATGGGCCACGCGCGGGCCCTGCTTGGCCTCTCGACTCAGGAGCAGATCGAGGGCTTGATGGAGCAATGTGTTCGCAAGGACCTGTCCGTTCGTGATGTCGAGCGGCTCGTGCGCGATCAAGCTCAGCGGACCAGTGGCTCCGAGACGACGGAGTCGCAGCCGACGCCCCCTTGGATCGCCCAGGTTGAGCGTCGATTGGGTGACGCCTTGGGGACCAAGGTGACGATCTCCACCGACAAGGACTACGCCGGACAGATCCGGGTGCAGTTCTTCGACAAGGAACAGCTGAACCGGCTCATCGACCGGCTCGCGCCGCAGACCGAACTCAGATAGCCCGCGCCGATGCCAGGCGGTGCGGACAAAGGAGGGGGCGCCTCGGATCCCGAGGCGCCCCCTCGATCTTTGTCTCGAACAACAGCGCGAATCAGAGCCGGTCGACGCCCGTGATGCTGATCGGGCTTTCGGGGCGGCCCGAGCCATCGGTGGCCTGCGCCGCGGACGCGATCTGTTGCACGATGTCCATGCCAGCGGTCACGACGCCGAAGACCACGCGCTGGCCGTCCAGATCATGACGGTCCTTGGTGAGGACCGAGAACTGGCTGGTGAGGCTCTCCTTACGCGTGGCGCCCATTGCCGCGCTGACGACGCCGGCGAAGTGGTAGAGCCCGGTGTCGAAGTACCCGGCGACC
>CAITGX010000259.1 GCA_903892045.1 uncultured Planctomycetota bacterium
GAGCGTGCGGAAGCCTCGTCGCGACCGTCTGGGGCGTCGGATATCGCCTCGACGCAAAGGTGGAGGCATGAAGCTGCGCGCCCGACTCGCGCTCGTCGTGCTGGTCACGGCCGTGCCGGTGATCGCGGGCGTGGCGCTGCTGCGCGAGCGACTGCAGTGGACCGCGACCGAGCAGAGCCTGGCAGACTACGCGCGCGACCGCATGCTCGGCGGAGGGCGCGAGGCGTGCGAGGCGAATCCGGAGTTGTTCCCGCCGCGACCGTGGATGCGACCGGACAGTCGCATGCCCCCGCGCGGCCTGCCGCCGGGACCGGAGCTGCCGCTCGGACCCAACGTGCCGCGCGGCGTCGGGGGCGCGCGCGGTGCGCCACTCGGTCCCGGGCAGGAGCCGCGCGAGTTCAGCTCCGGAGCCGCGCTCGCGGTCGAGGTCCGCACCGAGCTGTGGGCCTATCGGCCCGACTTCACTTCGCACAACCGCGAGGCGCCGAGCTTTCCGACCGAGATTCGCACGGCGCTGGAAGGCGGAGCCGACCATGCGAGCGCCGAGTGGTTCGTCCCTACCCACGACGGCATCGCCGTCGGCGTCCGCATGCCGTGGGACGAAGGACCTTGCGCCTGGGTGCTCGTGCGGCGCACGCAGGTCGATCCGCCTGGAGCGCAACGCGGACTGCTGCTCGGAACGGCGGTGCTGCTCGCGGTCCTGCTCGCGGCGGTGATGTTCACCGCGGGCCCGGTCGTCGAGCGCATCCGGCGCCTGACGCGGCAAGTGCGCGAGTCCGCCGCGGCGCGCTACGCGAACCCGGCGGACGTGAGCGGCGCGGACGAGATCACCGAGCTCGCCGAGGCCTTCAACACGGCCGCGAGCGAGGTCCGCGGCAACCTTGACGCGATCGAGAGCCGCGAGCAGGCCCTGCGTTCCTTCGTCGAGAACACCACGCACGACGTGATGGTCCCGCTGACGGTGCTGCAGGGTCACCTGACCGCGATCCGCCGCCGCACGGAGAGCGGCGAGAGCGTCGACCGCACCAGCGTGCTCGAGGCGTTGCAAGAGGCGCACTACATGGCCTCCCTGATCCACAACCTCTCGGCGGTCGCACGCCTCGAGCAGGATCATGTCTCGATCGATCGCAGTCGCGTCGATCTGGTGGCGCTCGTCGAGCGGGCCGTCGCGCGCCACGCGCCCATCGCCAAGGCCCGCGGCATTTCCCTCGAGCACGCCGTGCCGCCGGAGCCGCTCGCCACCCGAGGCGACGTGACGTTGCTCGAGCAGGCCGTGTCGAACTTGATCCACAACGCCGTGCGCTACGTCGAGCTTGGCGGCCACGTGGCGGTGGTGCTCGCGCGCGACGGCGGGCGCTTCTCGCTGCGGATCCTCGACGACGGGCCGGGAATCCCGGAGGAACTGCGCAGCCGAGTGTTCGAGCGAGCGTTCCGCTCGGACGCCGCGCGCTCGCGCCACCCCGGCGGGCTGGGGCTGGGGCTCTCGATCGCGCTCGATGTCGCCCGTCGGCACGGCTTCGAGCTCGAACTGCGCTCGCCGGAAGACGGCGGAGCGGAGTTCGAGCTGTGCGGTGACGCGAGCGCCTGAGATCCGGCGCTCAGAGTGCTTCGGCGACGCAGCGCGCCACGTCGAGGCTCGAGACGATGCCGACCAGCTTGCCGCGCTCGACGACCATCACGCGATGCGCGTGTTCCTTGACGAGCTGCGCGCACACTTGCTTCAGCGTCGCGTCCGGAGACACGGTGACCACGTCGGTGCTCATCAGGTCGGCGACGGTGGTGCCCGCGAGCACATCCGGGCTGTAGTCCTCCATCGCGAACACGACTTCCTCGTCGTAGCTCCCGTCGTCATCCGGGCTCGCATCCCCC